>CAYVAS010000049.1:0-19843 GCA_964449375.1 uncultured Iamiaceae bacterium
AGTGGATCGACTTCGAGGTGTCGCCCCAACCCCTGCTGCCCATGGTCATGACCACGGCCCATCCGGTCATCGACACCGAACGGGACCTGCTCTGGACCGTGAACACCCACTGGGGCGCGTTGCACGTGGTCTGCTGGGACGGGGAGGGTCCGTTGCGGTCCTGGCCGATCGCCTCGGCGATCGTGCCCCAGTCGGTGCACACGATCGCGCACTCCCGCGACTGGGTGATCGTCGGCGACTGCGCGTTCAAGGTCGAACCCCAGGTGTTGACCGGCGGAGACCGCACCG
This sequence comes from uncultured Iamiaceae bacterium, assembly GCA_964449375.1. Lineage (GTDB taxonomy): Bacteria > Actinomycetota > Acidimicrobiia > Acidimicrobiales > Iamiaceae > JAFDWI01. Next base: position 289 of record CAYVAS010000049.1, read on the forward strand.
AACCCAACAACCGCGTGTCCCCGCTGTATCTGATCCGCAAGGAGGCCCTGCTGGCCACGCCCCCGGGGTCCGAGGTGGCCGCCACCACGGTGACGATCGCGCCCGAGATCAACCACTACTACGCAACCTGGGACGGCACCGACGGGGTGCAGGTGCTCTTCGAACACGTGGAGAACACCGACATCGCCATGACCCAGCAGGAGGGGGACCTCGACGCGTTGGGTCGCCCCTGTGACCCGGCGTTGCGGGGCCTCTACGGGCTCCCCATGAGCCCGGACCGGACCTCGCTGGTGGTGTTCGACCCCGAGACCGGCGAGGTGCGCCACCGCGCCGAACAGCGCGAACCCGAGCTGTTGTGGACCCGGCAGCTCAACGCCATGGACTGGTCCGACGCGGGCCGCACCCGACCGACGGTGCACCACACCGTGCACCAGGGGTGGCGCCCCGAGGGCATCACCCAGAAGATGCTCGCCCTGTACGCCGACCGGGTCGACACGGCGTTGTTCCCCGGTGCCGAGACCGCACCGCTGGTCGTGACCTCGTCGCTGCCCGACCTCGACATCACTGGCGTGTACGAGCTGGGCCTGGACGACTTTCCCTCCTCGCCGATCTACGCGCCCCGCACGGGTGGATCCGAACCCGGGGGGCACGACGGCTACGTGGTCGTGCCGATCATGAACGACGCCGGATTCCGGGTCGAGGTCTTCGACGCCGGAAACGTCGCCGCGGGCCCCTTGGCGACGCTGGGCGCGCCCGGATTCACCGTGCCGTTCCTGTTGCACTCGTCCTGGGTGTCGACCGTGGCGTCGGCCCCCGAGACCGAACGCGTCCGCTTCAGCGACGAGTTGGATCGCCTCGACGAGCTGCCCGAGGACCTCGCCGCGGTCGCGCTCGAGGTCGCCCGGGAGCTCGACGACGGCGTGCCGATGGGCCGCTGAGGGGCGACGCGGACGCCCTAGTCGGAGCGCGGCGGCGGTCCGGGGAGCTCTCCGAGGTAGCCCGCCTCGATGGCGGCGCGTCGTTCGACGAGATCGGCGGCGCTGCCCTGCTCCACGATCCGGCCCCGCTGCAGGACCACCCCCCGGTCGGCGATCTCCAGCACCAGCGCCACGTGCTGTTCGACCAGCACCATCGCCGTGCCGGTGTCGTCGGCGATCCGTCGCAGCACGGGTAGCAGCCGTTCCACCACGATGGGCGCCAGGCCGAGGCTCATCTCGTCGACCAGCAGGATCCGGGGAGCCGCCGCCAGTGCCCGGGCCAGCGCGAGCATCTGCTGTTCGCCGCCGGACAGCTTGCCGGCCCGACGGTCCGCCAGCCGACGGAGTCCGCCGAACCACTCGAAGAGCTCGTCGTTGCTTCGACCTGGCTGCCCGCGCCGGCGGGCGAGCCGCAGGTGCTCCGCGACGGTCAGATCGAAGAACAGGCCCCGGTCCTCGGGCACGTGGGCCAGCCCGCTGCGGACCAGCCTGGTCACGTCACGTCCCCGCATCGTCCGCCGGAACGGCACCGGGTCGCCCAGGACCTCCAGGTGACCGCCGAGCCGGGGCAGCAGCCCGCTGACCGTGCGCAGCAGCGTCGATTTTCCGGCGCCGTTCGCACCCAAGAGGGCCACGACCTCGCCGGGGGCGACCTGCAGGTCCACCTCGTGGACCACCGCGACGCCGTCGTGGCCTGCCGACAGCCCCCGCAGCGTCAGCGCAGGGCTCACCGCGGTCACGACGGCCTCGCCGTTCCCAGGTAGGCCTCGGCCACCGCGGGGTCGGTGCGCACCTGCTGGGGGGTGCCTCGGGCGATGACGCGCCCGAAGTCCAGGACCTGGACGGTGTCACACACTCCGAACACGAGCGTCATGTCGTGATCCACCAACAGGACCGAGACGCCCCGCGCGGGCAGCGTCGCCAGAACCTGGCGGAGGGCTTCGGTCTCGTCCGGGTCGAGTCCCGCGGCCGGTTCGTCGAGCAGGACCAGCCGGGGTCGCATCGCCAGCGCACGGCCGAGCGCGACCAGGTGTCGCTGACCGTTCGACAGGGTCGGGGGCCGGGCGTGGCCCACGGCTGCCAGGTCCAGCAGCTCCAGGATCTCGGCGACTCGGTCGTCGCGCCGGGAGCGGACCCGGAACAGGTCCGCGGCGGTGGCGCGCCAGGAGGGCACCCCGGCTCCCACCATGAGGTTCTCCTGCACCGTCAGGTCGTCGAAGAGCTCCAGAGACTGGAAGGTGCGGACCAGTCCACGGCGCGCCCGTTGGTGGGGGGCGAGCCCTTCGAGGTCCCCGCCGTCGAAGACGACGCGGCCGGCCACCGGACGTCTCGATCCGGCCAGGGTGTCGATGCAGGTGGTCTTGCCCGCACCGTTCGGCCCGATCAGCCCGACGATCGACCCCGGGTCGATGCGCAGGTCGACGTCGTCGAGCGCGACCAGGCCTCCGTAGGAGACCCGCAGGCCGGTCACGTCCAGGAGCGCTTCGGTGGCGCTCACCGCGCGAACCGTCCCCTCAGCGGTGCCACGACCCGGTCCCGCCACAGGCCGCTGAGCCCTTCGGGCGCGACGATCGCGGTGACGATCAACAACAGGCCACTGACGGCGAACACGTGGTCGTCCGCGGACCCGCCCGCCGAGCCGCCCAGCAGGGACGCAACGATGCCCGAAGGAGCCAGTGCTCCGGCCAGCAGGGCCCCGCCGATGCTCGACACCCCGGCGAGATAGGTCATGGCCACGGCGACCAGTGAACCGATGACCAGGAACGACGTGGGCGACAGCGTCGTGGCCGAGTACGCCATGAACACCCCGCACAGCCCGGCCAGGAACGACGACACCGCGAACGCCCCCAGCTTGGCCCTGGTCACGTCGATGCCGGCGGCCGCCGCGGCCCGTTCGTTGGCCCGCACCGCCAACCACCGTAGGCCCGTCCGGTTGCGCCGCAGGTTCGCCACCCCGACGCAACACGCGACGAGCACCACCGCCACGGTCATGCCGAACACGGGTCGGAAGTTGGCGCTGCCGCTCGCGGCGATTCCCAGGTCGATGCCGAACAGGGTCGGGCGAGGCGCCGACATGCCGATCGCCCCTCCCGAGAACGACGGGCTCGCCAGCACCAGCGCCTCGATCCCCACGGCGATGGCCAGGGTCGCCACCGCCAGGCTCATCCCCCGCACCCGGGTCACGGGCAGACCCACCACCACCCCCAGGACGGTGGCGACCAGCGCGGCGACCAACGTCGCGACCGGGAATCCCAGCCCCGCGTCGGCCAGGTGGATCACGGTGAATCCGGCGACCCCGGCGAAGGCGAGTGGGGCCAGGGAGATCTGACCGACGTAGCCGGTGACGACCACGACCGACAGGGCCAGGAGCGCGAACACCAACGACACGATCAACGCCTGCCGGTCCGCCGCGCCGAAGGTCATGAGCGCCGCGAACACGGTGACCAGGCCCAGCACCGACCAGAGGCCGACGTGGCGCGGGACGGGGGAGGGGGGCAGGCGCCGGACGAGCACCGTGGACCGGTCGGGCAGGGCATCGCCCCGCCAGAGGAGAACCACGACGATCGCGACGACCGGCACCGCAGCCTGGAGCCCGGTGGTGGGCAGCCAGTCCGGGATCCAGGTGATGGACGGTTGCACCGCGTATCCCAGCACGAGCGACTGGATCATGCCGATCCCCAGGCCGGCGGCGGCGGTGACCCCGAACGAGGCGAGGCCTCCCACCATCGCCGCGGCCAACGCCGGGACGACCAGGAGGCTGGTGGTGGAGGCGTCGAGCCCCGAGATCGGTTCGATCAGGATCACGGCGAAGCCGGCGAGCACCGCCGCCAGCACCCAGTTGGCCACTCCGATCCGGTCGGGGGACACCCCGGTGAGCAGCGCTCCTTCCTCGTTGGCCGCGGCGGCCCGAGTGGCCAGGCCGAACCGGGTGAAGCGGAAGGTGAGGGCAAGCGCCACGGTGACGGCCACGACGAGTCCAGCCAGGACCAGCCGGTTGGTGGTCACCGTCGTTCCAAAGAGGTGGACCGGCGTCTCGGGCAGCACCTGACGCTTGGACTGCACCGCGGCGCCCGTGGAGGGAAAGCGGAGCTGCACCATCTGCTGCAGGTAGAGGAACAGCCCGAGGGAGGCCACCACGCGGGCCAGGGGCGGTGATCGGCGCAGGGGCCGGAAGATCACCAGATAGACCGTCAGGCCGAGCAACGCGCCCAGCACGAGCGCCACCACGAGCGCGGTGGCCAGGGTGGGGCGGGGCACCAGCGCAATCCGGTCGGGCAGTCCCAGGATGGGCAGGACCAGCTCACCGGTGTTGCGGAACTCGAAGAACGCGAAGGCCAGGTACATGCCCATCGCCGCGTGCGCGAAGTTGACGACGCCCGAGGCCCGGTGGGTGAGCACCAGGCCGAGGGCGAGCGAGGCGATGACCGCGCCGCCGCCGAGTCCGGCGAGCAGATAGCCCAGATACGTGGAGATGGTCGACCCGCCCGGTCAGCCGAAGATCTCGCCGACGTCGATCCAGGTCCCGATCTGGGTGAGCTCCCGGTTCTCGATGCCCGCCAGGATCTGCTGGGGCGAGCACAGGGCGGGCAGGCCCTCGAGCTGTCGACCGTCACAGGTGTAGGGGTGCCCCATGAAGCTGGGGGCGTCGACCTTGGCGCGGAAGGCGTCCATGATCGCCTCGGAGTTGATCCCGTCGGCACCGAGGTCACGCAGGACCATGTAGAGGTTGATGAACGAGCGGAACGTCACGGTTCCGGCGCCGGCCGCGTCGAGATCCTCGGCGTAGGCGGCCACCACGGCGCTGTAGAGGGCGGTGTCGACGTCGGGGTCGGTCCGCATGATCGGACCTTCGACGTTGACGATGACCCCGTCGGTCTCCGAGGCGGGCACCGAGGCGAGAATCGTCGGCGCCGCGCAGGCGCCCACGTAGTAGGTCTGAGCCTCGATGCCCTTGGCGGCGATGCCGTTGAAACCGGCCTTGCATCCCGAATCCGCGGCGAGCACCAGCACGGCGTCGGGATCGCTGGAGGCTGCCGCGTCGATGGCCGAGGACAGGTCGGTGGCCAGCACCGGATACGGGATCATCTGGGTCTCGACGCCCCGATCTGTCAGCACCTTCTCGGCGAACTCCGCGCTCTGGGTGATCGATCCGAACTCGGCGTAGATGACCGCGACCGTCTCGGCCTGCAGCTCGCCGGCGGCGTGGTCGGCGAACGCGATGGCCGAGCCCCAGGTGCCACCGCTGAATTGGAATGAGTTCTCGGCGACGCCGGACTGATTCGAGACCGGGATGCCGCCCACGAAGGGAATGCCGTTGTCGCCGAGCACGTCGATGGAGTTGCCGAACACGTCGATGCCGCCCAGCACGGCCGGCACGCCGGCCTCGACGAACCGCTGGCCACAGGCGGTGGACCCTTCGGCCGAGAACCCGGTGTTGCACACCTCGAGTTCGATGGGGCGGCCGTCCACGCCGCCGAGTTCCTCGTTCACCCAGTCGATGGCGGCCTGGGCGGCCAGGGACAGTTCGGGGAACGAGGCGGCGGGCGTGTTCTCCTGGTTGATCATTCCCAACGTGATGGGCTCACCGGTCGCCTCGGTGGGTTCGTCGGGCAGATAGTCCGCCAGGGAGGACCCGCGGGCACAGTCGAGCAGAGTGGCCGGGCTGCACCCGTCCACGACCGTGGTCGCCGTCGCGTCGGTGTCGGCCCCCTCGGAGGCCGGTTCACTGCACCCGGTCGCGGCGAGCAGGGCCAGTGCGGCCACCAGCATGGGTCCGACCATCGTTCGCGACTTCATCGGCTCTCCTGAAATTGTGCGAATGCCCCGGTGAACGGTGTTCACCCAAGGCGCATGAGTCAACCACCGGCCGGCCGGACGGTCAAGGGTTCGGAGACCGGAGCCGGCTCAGGTCTGGGGCTCGAGACGGTAGTCGGGGAAGTTGCCGTACCGCCGCTCGTCCGCCGGACCCTCGGTGACGGCGTGCACGAGCAACTCGCCGCCCACGAAGGCACCCCGCCACGACGCGCCCCGGCCGCCGAAGGGCTCGGCCTTGTCACCCCGGGAACGGGTCTTGTTGATCCCGACCTTGAAGGCCTGGACCTGGGATGCCAGTCGCCGGGCGAGGTCGGGGTCGTCGCAGGCGACCGAGGAGACCAGTGCCCCGTTGGAGGCGTTCATCGCCGCGAGCAGGTCCGCCTCGGTGTCCACCGCGATGATCGTGTCGACCGGGCCGAAGGGTTCGGCATGGTGCAACGGCGAGGACCGCGGCGGATCGTACAGCGCCATCGGGGCCAGGTAGGCGGAGCGGTCCTGACCGTCGATGAAGGCGCCGTCGTCCAGGCTGCCCCGGTACAGGGGCACCGCACCGTGGTCGATCGTGGCCGCGACCTTGGATTCCAGATCGGCGATCTTGGCCGCGTTGATGAGCGGCCCGAAGTCCAGCGTGGGCGGGTCGTCGCTGTCGGAGGCCACCGCGAGCGGGTGCCCGAAGCGCAGATCGGCGAGCACCGGCAGGTACATGCTGAGGAACTGGTCGAACAGGGAGCGCTGGACCACGTAACGCGGGTAGGCCGTGCAGCGCTGTTTGCCGTAGGCGAAACCGCTGCGGATCTGGGCGGCAAGGGCGTCCCAGTCGGAGAACTCCCAGATGCCCCAGGTGTTCAGGCCCTCCTGTTCCAGGATGTGGGGCCGGTTGGTGTTGGCGAGCTGCGCGGCGATCTGGCCGCCGGTGTCCCGGCCGCCCACGAACGACACGCACCCGATCTCGGGCGAGTTCACCAGCACCGGGGACAGGTCGCTGCCACTGCCCGACACCAGGGTGAGGGGCAGGCCCTCCTCGGCGGCCAGAGCGATCGCCAGCGTCAGGGCGTTCACCCCGCCGTCGGTGGGGGACTTGGCGATCACCGCGTTGCCGGCCAGGGCCTGGATCAGCATCGCGTGCACCAGGACCGACAGCGGGTAGTTCCACGAAGCGATGTTGGACACCGGCCCGGGAAGCGGCCGGCGCCCGTCGAGCATCCCCTCGATCTCGTCGCAGTACCACTCCACGCCGGAGATCGTCCGGTCCACGCCGGTGGCGGCCTGGGCCCAGGGCTTGCCGATCTCCCACACCAGCAGCAGGGTCAACAGGTCGCGGTGGGCGTCGAGGCGTTCCAGCGCGCGCCGCACCCGGGCCCGGCGCTCGGCCAGGGGCACCCGCCGCCAGGTGTCGTGGTCCGCGACCGTGGACTCCATCGCGACCCGGGCCGTGGCCGCGTCGAGCATGGGGGGCCCCACGATGTTCGCACCGTCCACCGGAGAGACCGCGACGTGGGGTTCGCCGTCGTCCCGCCAGCGACCGCCCCAGAGGTTGTGGAGCCGGTCGGCGCCGAAGGCGTCCGGAGCGGCGGTGCGGGCGCGGGCGAAGGCGTCGGCGAAGGTGTGCTCGGCCTTGACGTGCAGCGGGTTCTCGGGGGGAGTCACCCCCGAAAGGTTACCGACGCTCGCGGGCCGCGAGGTAGCGCCGGATCAGCCGGGTGGTGGATGAATCGTGCTGGCCCACCCGTCCCGAGGCGAACTCGTCGATGATCGTGCCTGCCAGCACCTTTCCCAGTTCCACCCCCCACTGGTCGAACGAGTCGATGCCCCAGATCGTGCCCTGGACGAACACCTTGTGTTCGTAGAGCGCGATGAGCGCGCCCAGCGAGGCCGGGTCCAGGTTCTCGGCGAGCAGCATCGAGGTCGGCCGGTTCCCTTCACACACCTGGTGCGGGTCGTCGGAGTCCCGGCCGAACGCGAGCGCTTCGGCCTGGGCGATGAGGTTCGCGATCAGCAGGTCGTGGTGCTCGCCCTCCGGATGCGGCGACCGCAGGAAACCGATCAGGTCACAGGGGACCAACCGGGTGCCCTGGTGGAGCAGCTGGAAGAACGCGTGCTGACCGTTGGTCCCCGGCTCACCCCACACCACCGGACCGGTCGTGGTGGGCACCTCCTGGCCGTCCTCGGTGACCCGCTTGCCGTTGGATTCCATGTCGAGCTGCTGCAGGTAGGCGGGAAAGCGGCTCAGGTACTGCGCATAGGGCAGGACGGCGTGGGTCGCAGCGCCGTGGAAGTTGGCGTACCACACGCCCAGCACGCCCATGATGACCGGCAGGTTCGCCTCGAAGGGGGTGGTGCGGAAGTGCCGGTCCATCGCGTGGAACCCGGCGAGGAACTCGGCGAAGGCCTCCGGGCCGATCGCGATCATCGTCGACAGCCCGATGGCCGAGCCAACCGAGTAGCGGCCGCCCACCCAGTCCCAGAACTCGAACATGTTGTCGGTGTCGATCCCGAAGTCGGCGACCCGTTCGGCGTTCGTCGACACCGCGACGAAATGCCGCGCCACCGCGTCGGGGTCGCCGTCGTACGCGTCGAGCAGCCAGTCCCGTGCGGTGCGGGCGTTGGTGAGGGTCTCCAGGGTCCCGAAGGTCTTGGAGGCGACGATGAACAGGGTGCGGCGCGGGTCCAGGTCGTGGGTGGCCTCGGCGAAGTCCGAGCCGTCCACGTTCGACACGAACCGGAACGTCATCGACCGGTCCGCATACGACCGCAACGCGGTGTCGACCATGGCGGGGCCCAGATCCGACCCGCCGATGCCGATGTTGACCACCGCGTCGATCGAAGCACCCGAATGGCCCAGCCAGGCGCCCGAACGGACCCGGTGGGCGAAGTCGCCGAGGCGTCCCAGGACCTCGTGGACCTGGGCGACCACGTCCACGCCGTCCACGACCAGGGTCGCATCGGCGGGAAGGCGCAGCGCGGTGTGCAACGCGGGCCGGTCCTCGGACACGTTCACGTGCGCCCCGGTGAACATCGCCTCGATCCGCTCGGCGAGCCCGGCGGCACGGGCCAGATCGAAGAGCAACTCCAGGGTGCCGTCGTCGACGCGGTGCTTGGCGTAGTCCAGCTCCCACCCGGCGCCTTCGGCCACCAGACGTTCGCCGCGTCCGGGATCGGCGGTGAACAACTCGGCGATGGTCGGGGTCGCCGCCGCCCGTTCGGTCAGCGCCCGCCACTGGGGGGTTCGGGTGATCACGGTCGTGGCTCCGGTTCGATCCAGCCTCCCAGGTCCCGCACCAGCCCGGCCGCCTCGGGCGGCCCCCAGGTTCCCTTCCCGTAGCGCCGCACCGGGACCACGTCGTCCAGGATCGGGTCCACCACCCGCCAGGCGGCCTCGACGGCGTCCTGGCGGGCGAACAGGGACTGGTCGCCCGCCAGGGCGTCGCCCAGCAGCCGTTCATAGGGCGGGATCTCGTCGAGGTGGCGGGACTCCACCGCCAACTCCACCGACCGACCGACCATCGCGTCGCCGGGCACCTTGGAGCGCGCGCCGATCGCGATCTCCTGATCCGGGGTGACCCGGAACCGCACGTAGTTGCGCCCGCCCACGTCGCGGTCGGCGAAGACCACCTGGGGTGGCTGCTGGAAGTGGGCGACGACCTCGGTGACGGTCACCGGCAGATGCTTGCCCGCACGGATCACCACCGGCACCCCGGCCCAGCGCCAGTTGTCGATGGTCAGACGCAGCGCCACGAAGGACTCGGCGGTGGATCCGGCGGCGACGCCGGCCTCGTCGTGGTAGCCGGCGTACTGGCCGCGCACCGCCTGGTCCGGATCGGCGGGTCGGATCGACTTGAGCAGGGTGGTCTTGGCGTCGCGTTGGGCCTCGGGGTTCTCACTGGAGGGCGGTTCCATGGTGAGCATCGCCAGCAACTGCAGCATGTGGTTCTGCACCACGTCACGGGTGGCACCCACGGCGTCGTAGAAGGCTCCCCGGCCGGCCACGCCGAAGTCCTCGGCCATCGTGATCTGGATGCTGGCCAGGTGGTGGCGATTCCACACCGGTTCCAGAAACGTGTTGCCAAACCGGAAGAACAGCAGATTCTGGACCGGCTCCTTGCCCAGGTAGTGGTCGATGCGGAAGATCCGGTTCTCGGGAAAGACGTCGTGCAGGGTCGCGTTCAGCTCCCGGGCCGACGCGGCGTCGTGGCCGAAGGGTTTTTCGCACACCACCCGCGCATTCTGGGCGGCTCCCACGCCGGCCAGGCCGGCGGCGACGGTGGCGAACAACGAGGGGGGGATCGCCAGATAGTGCAGCGGCGCGGCCGCGTCGCCCAGTTCGGTGCGCAGCCGGTCGAAGGTCGCCGGGTCGGTGTAGTCGCCCGACACATACGACAGACGGCCCGCCAGTCGGGCGAAGACGGCGTCGTCGACGTCACCGTGCGCGGCGATGCTGGCCCGCGCGTGTGCCACGAGCTCCTCGGCGGACCAGTCCTCCAAGGCCACACCGATCACCGGCAGGTCGAAACCCTCCCGGCGCACCAGCTGGTACAGCGCCGGGAAGATCTGCTTGTAGGCCAGATCCCCGGTCGCTCCGAAGAACACGAAGGCGTCGGAGGGCCTCATGGTCCCGGCGGGGGTTCGGTCGCGGGTGGCTCGAGATGTCCGCCGAACCCGTGGCGCATCGCGGACAGCGCCCGGTTGGCGAAGTCGTCGTTGCCCCGGGAGGCGAAGCGGTTGAACAGCGCGGTCGCCAGCACCGGCGCGGGCACGCCCGCCTCGATCGCCGCGTCGAGGGTCCAGCGGCCCTCGCCCGAATCGGACACCCGCCCCTCGAAGGCCTCGAGGCCCGGATCCGCCACCAGCGCCTGGGCGGTCAGGTCCAACAGCCACGACGAGATCACCGACCCGCGGCGCCACACCTCGGCGATGTCGGCCAGGTCCAGGTCGTAGCGGAAGTGCTCGGGGTGCTCCAGAGGGGTGGTCTCCGCGTCGACGACCCGGTCGCGCAAGCCGGCGTCGGCGGCTGCCAGCACGTTGAGGCCCTCGGCGTACGCGGCCATCAGGCCGTACTCGATGCCGTTGTGGACCATCTTGACGAAGTGCCCCGCACCGTGGGGGCCACAGTGCAGCCACCCCTCCTCGGCGGTGCTGTCGGGGCCCGTGGTGGCCCGGCCCGGGGTGCGGGGCACGTCGCCCACACCCGGCGCCAGCGCCTCGAAGATCGGCCGGAGTCGCCCCACCGCGTCGGCGGTCCCTCCGATCATCATGCAGTAGCCCCGCTCCAGGCCCCACACCCCGCCGGAGGTGCCCACGTCGACGTGGTCGATGCCCATCTCCGCGAGCTCGGCGCCCCGGCGGATCGCGTCGTGGTAGCGCGAGTTGCCACCGTCGACGATGGTGTCGCCGGGCTCCAGCAGCCCGGCGAGCTCGGTGGCGACCCCGTCGACCGCGCCGGCGGGCACCATCATCCACACGTGGCGCGGCGGGACCAGGGCCGCCACGAGGTCGGGGAGCGAATCGGTCCCCACGGCTCCCGCGGCCACCGATTCACCCACCGCGGCGGTGTCCGGGTCGTAGACCACGCAGCGGTGTCCGGCGCCCAGCAGCCGGTGGACCATGTTGCCGCCCATCCGTCCCAGACCGATCATTCCCAGTTCCATGAGGGCCTCCTAGGCGATCCCGTCCTCGTCGACGACCAGGTGCCAGGAATCCAGGCAGTCCTCGCACCGGTACACGACGACGTCGTCGGGGTGGAACCGACCGTCTTCGTGGGGGCGGGTCAGCAGGTGGCTGATCCCACCGCAGTCGATGCAGTCGATCGTCGCGGGGATCTCCACCCTTCAATAGCTAGCACCTGTCACCGCACTTCCGAGCCCGTCTAGCATTCCTGGTGTGCGTGTGGTGGCCGGGTCGGCACGGGGCAGACGACTCCACAGTCCGCCGGACGCGACGGTCCGCCCCACCTCGGACCGGGTCCGCGAAGCGGTGGGCAACGCGCTCACGTCGATGGGCGCCATCGTCGGGGCCCGTGTGGTCGACCTGTTCGCGGGCAGCGGGGCGCTGGCCGTCGAGGCGCTGTCACGGGGCGCGGCCTCAGCGGTGCTGGTCGAACCCGACGCATCGACCCGCCGGCTGATCGGGCGCAACCTGGCCGTGCTGGACGATCCCGTCGAGGCGCGGGTGGTCGCCGCCACCGCCCAGCAGCATCTCGCGGCGTGCCCGCCGGCGGTCTACGACCTGGCCTTCGCGGACCCGCCCTACGACTTCGACGACTGGGCCGAGCTGTTCGGGCTGCTCGCCACGCCGTTGGCCCCCGACGGGGTGGTGGTGGCCGAATCGGACCGGGCGATCGAGCCGCCACCGGGCTGGGATGTCGTCCGATCCAGGCGGTATGGAAGTACCGTGGTGACCATCACCGTCCGAGGTGCCTCGGCACCGCCCCCGACCGGAGTTCAGAAGTGACGACCGTCCTCTACCCAGGATCCTTCGACCCGATCCACAACGGCCATGTCGAGCTCATCGAGGTCGCGTCCAAGATGTTCTCCGAGGTCGTCGTCGCCGCCATGCGCAACCCCCAGAAGGGCGAACCGCTGTTCACCCTCACCGAACGCGAGGAGCTGATCGCCGAGTCGACCTCGCATCTGCCCAACGTGCGCGTCACCCATTTCTCCAGCCTGGTGGTCGACCTGGCCCGCGAGCTGGACGCCAACTTCATCATCAAGGGGCTGCGCGCCGTGTCGGACTTCGAATCCGAGCTGCAGCAGGCCCACATGAACCATGCGATCTCCGGGGTGCACACCGCGTTCCTCCCCACCGCCAGCACCCACTCGTTCGTCGCCTCCAAGCTGCTCCGGGAGATCGCCAAGTTCGGTGGTGACGTCTCGTCGATGGTGCCACCGCCGGTCGCCAAGCGCCTCGCCGAGCGGAGTGGACAGTGAGCGAGTCCGACCGCGTCCGCAGCGAACTCGAGGAGGCCATCGAGCTCGGCGCGCTCAACGAGGCCGAGAAGCTCCTGGAACGTGCGATCCAGCACGTCGCCACCGCGCGGGCGATGCCCATGTCGGCGTCGGTGATGATCAACCGCGACGAGCTGCTCGAGATGCTCGAAGAGGCCCAGGAGCGCCTGCCCGAGGAGCTCACCGCCGCCCGCTGGCTGCTCAAGGAACGTGAGGAGTTCCTGGTTCGGACCCGCCGCGAGGGCGACGAGATCATCGAACAGGCCCGGGCCAGGGCGGCGCGCATGGTGCAGCGCTCCGAGGTGGTGGCCGAGGCCGAACGCCAGGCGCGCCGCATCGTGGACGAGGCCGAATCGAACGCCCGGACCATCCGGATGCAGTGCGAGGACTTCTGCGACCAGCGCCTGGCCCAGTTCGAGATCGTGCTGGAACGCACGATGAAGATGGTGACCGCCGGGCGGGAACACCTGGCCGCACCCGTGATGCACACCGACAGCCAGCCGGCGATCGGCGCTGAGGGCGATGCCGACCCCGAGGCTGCCGCGACCTTCTTCGATCAGGACGCGGAAGCCGACCCTCCCACCACGTGACCGGGCGCGCGGGCGACGGCCGCCACCTGCGGGTCCGGGAGCTGCTGCGCGCCCCGGGGGTCCAACGGCGCGCAACCGGTTCGCTCACCGTCGAGCCGGGCGAGCTGACCTCGGCACGTCTGGACGTCGACCGGCAGGTCGACTACGACCTGGTGCTCGAGGCCCGTGGTGGCCGGGTGCACGTCCAGGGCACCGTCACCGGCGACTGGCAGGGCCCCTGCCGGCGGTGCCTGGCCCCGACCACCGGCGTCGTGGAGACCCGGATCGACGAGATCTTCGAGGCGCACCCGACACCCGGGGAGACCTGGCCGATCTCTGAGGGGGACATCGATCTGGAGCCGGTGCTCCGCGAGGCGCTGCTGCTGGAGTTGCCCCTCGCGCCGCTGTGCGGAGAGGACTGCGCCGGACCGGATCCGGACCGGTATCCGGCGGCCACCCCCGCCGATGCGCCAGACTCTGCCACACCCCCGCCCCGCGACCCCCGCTGGGCGGCGCTGGACGACCTGACCTTCGACGACCCAGGAGACACCCGACCATGACCTCCCAGGCGCCGGTCGACATCCGTTGGACGACCGGGGGCGTGGCCCATGTGAAGGCCGAGACCTGGTACGGCCTCGGCATGGGCCAGGGCTACGCCTGTGCCCGCGACAACCTGGGAACGATCTGGGACATGGCGGTCAAGGTCCGCTCCGAACGCGCGCGGCACCGCGGCCCCGGCGCCGAGGACCACTTCATCGCCTCGGACTTCGGGTATCTGGTGTTGGGCATGACCGCCAGGGCCGAGGCGTTGCGCGACGCCCAGCGTCCCGAGATCCGTGAGCTGGTCGCCGGCTACGTTGCGGGCGCCAACGCCTGGCTGGACGAGGCCCGCCGCGAGGACCGCCTGCCCGAATGGTGCGCCGACGCCGCCTGGCTGGAGCCGCTCACCGAGCTGGACCTGTACCGGATCCTGGTGGACACCGCGTTGATGGCCAGCGGCCGGAACCTGGTGGGACTGCTGGGCCGCGCCGAGGCCCCGGGGCCGGACGGGCCCGTGGAACCGTCCCCGATGAGCGCGCTGGGTTCGGCGAACGCGGCCAGCAACGGCTGGGCATTCGGCCGGGACGCCACCGCCACCGGCGGCGGTCTGGTCGTGGCCAACCCGCATTTTCCCTGGTACGGCGAGGCCCGGTTCTGGGAATGCCATCTGACGATCCCCGGCGAACTCGACGTGTACGGCGTCAGCCTGATCGGCACGCCTGGGGTCCAGATCGGTTTCAACCGCACCATGGGCTGGACCCACACGTTCTCCAGGGGCAACCGCTTCACCCTGTACCGCCTCGACCTGGTGGCCGCGGATCCCACCCGCTACCGCTTCGGCGACGAGGAGCGGGCAATGACCCCGACCGACCACGAGGTGACCGTGGGGGGCGACGAGCCGCGGGTGGTGCGCCGCACGCTGTGGTCGTCCCACCACGGGCCGATGGTCAACCTGCCGCTGCTGGGTTGGGGCAACGAGGTGGGCTTCACCTACCGCGACGCCAACCTGGACAACACCGGAATCCTGGAGCTGTTCCTGGGCATGGACCGCGCCACCAGCGTGGACGAACTCGAGGCCGTCCTGGGCGACACCAAGGCGATGCCCTGGCTCAACACGATCGCCGCGGATCACACCGGCCAGGTGCTCTACGCCGACACCTCGGCCACGCCGAACCTGACCCCCGCCGCCCAGGAGCGGTACGTGGACCGCCTGGCCAACGACCCGATCGCGGCGCTGCTGGCCGAGAACCGGGTCGCGCTGCTGGACGGCTCTGACCCCGACGACACCTGGGTCGAGGAGCCCGGCGCCCGCAGCCCCGGGCTGGTGCCCCACGACCGGCTCCCGTCTCTGCGGCGTACCGACGTGGTGCTCAACTGCAACGACTCACACTGGCTGAGCCACCCCTCCGCCGTACTCGAGGGCTACTCGGTGATGCACGGGCTGGAACGCACCCCCCGCAGCCTGCGCACCCGTCAGAACCTGATCCAGACCCAGGAGCTGGCCGCCACGGGGAGCGTGGGCGCGCAAGACGCCCTCGAGGTGATCCTGCAAGGGGCGACGCTGTCGGCGATGCTGCTGCGCGACGAGGTGGTCGCGACGCTGCGCGCCACGGGTTCGCACCCGGAGGCCGCCGACATCCTCGCCGCGTGGGACGGCACCGTCGGCGTGGACGCCCGGGGGGCGGTGCTGTGGCGTGAGTTCCTGGCGTCGTTCTCGCCGGCACAGTTCCTCGACGCCGGCCCGCTGTTCGCCCACGGCTTCGACCCGGCCAACCCGGTGGTGACCCCCCACGGTCTGGCCTCCGACGGTGACGGCGCCGCCGTGGTCGACTTGGCGATGGCCGCGGCGCTGGAGGCCCTGGAAGCGGCCGGGGTGGCCCCCGACGCGCCGCTGGGTGCGGTGCAGTGGGCGGCGTGTGGCGACGAGCGCATCGGGGTTCCGGGAGGCTGTGAGGTCGAGGGGGTCGCGAACGTGCTGGGCTCGCTGGGCGCGTTGGCCTCCCAGTCGCTCGCCCCGGTCCCGGAGGGACCCGAGCCCTTCGCCGCCCGTGCCAGCCAGACCGGTCTGGGACCGGGCGGTTACCAGGTCACCTACGGCACCAGCTATCTGATGGCCGTGGAACTGACCCCCGAGGGCCCCCGGGGCACCGGGTTGCTCGCCTACGGCCAGTCCGAGGACTTCACGACCGACGGGGCACGCGCCGCGGTGTCGGCGTTGGCCGCGGGTCGTTTCCGGCCCCTGTGTTTCACCGACGAGGCCATCGAGGCCGACCCGAACCTGACCCGCACGACCCTCGGAGTGGAATTGAGCGGCACGCCGTCGGCGCAGTAGCGTCGAACCCCATGGCTGTCCCCAAGAAGAAGACCTCCAAGTCGAAGACCCGCAGTCGGCGGGCCTCCGCGTGGCGGCTGGAGGTCCCCGCGCGCAGCCTGTGCCCGCGCTGTGGGAACGCCCGGAGGCCGCACGTGGTGTGCGGCAACTGTGGCTGGTACGGCGGACGCCAGGCCATTGACGTCGACTGAGTCGACCCTTCCCATCGCGCTGGACGCGATGGGTGGAGACCATGCTCCCGGCGCGATCGTCTCCGGCGCGCGCCGCGCCGCGGAGGAGCACGGCATCGACGTGCTGCTCGTGGGCCGCCGCGACGAGCTGGGCGACGTGGGCGACCTGGAGGTGCTGGAGGCCTCCGAGGTGATCGCGATGGACGCCGACCCCGGCACCAGCGTGCGGACCATGAAGGACTCTTCGCTGGTGCGGGCCGCCGAAGCGGTCCGCGACGGGCGAGCCGCGGCCATGGTGTCGGCGGGCAACACCGGCGCGACGATGGCCAGCGCACTGTTGCGGATGGGCCGACTGTCCAAGGTGGCCCGTCCCGCGATCGCCACGCCGCTTCCGGTCCCGGGCGCGTCCAGCCCCACGGTGCTCCTCGACGCCGGAGCCAACGCCGAGTGCCGTCCCGAGTGGTTGGTGCAGTTCGCCCAGATGGGCGCCGTGTTCGCCCGCCGCCGCTACGGGGTGGAGCGGCCACGGGTGGCGCTGCTGTCCATCGGGGAGGAACCCTCCAAGGGCACCCCGCTGGTGAAGGAGACCCACGATCTGCTCACGCAGGCGTCGCTGGCGGACGCCACCTTCGTGGGCAACGTTGAGGGACGGGACCTGATGACCGGCGAGGTCGACGTGGTGGTGACCGACGGGTTCACCGGCAACGTGGCGCTCAAGACCCTCGAGGGCGGCATGAAGGCGCTCGTGGGAGCGATCCTCGGGGCCTTCGACACCGACGACGCCACGCGCAAGGCCGCCGAGACGCTCATGCCGGCCCTGTTACCCCTGTATGAGACGCTGGACCCGGACCGCACCGGGGGAGCGATGCTGCTCGGGGTGAAGGGTGTCTGCGTGATCAGCCACGGTTCCTCGTCGGCCGACGCGATCGTCAACGCCGTGTCGGTCGCGCGGCGCGCGGTCGACGACGGTCTGGTCGAGGTCGTGGCCGAGTCCGTGCTCACCTGACGTTCACAAGCGCACAAGGTCCGGACCCGCTAAGGTGACCCGACCGGAAAAGCCGGTGCGCCCGCTGCCCGCCACCCCGAGGAGGCCTGCTCTGTGTCTGCCGAAACCGCCGCGCCGATGACCCGCGACGAGATCCTGGATCTGGTCCGCGACCGCCTGGCCGACATCCTGGAGATCGACGCCGACACGATCGACGAGGGTGCGTCGTTCGCAGACGACCTGGACGCCGACTCCCTGGCCCTGATCGAACTGGTCGAGGCGATCGAGGAGGAGATCGGCGATCGGGCCGAAGGCTTCCGGATCGACGACGACGACCTGGAGGACCTCAAGACCGTGCGCGACGCCGTCGACTACGTCCACACCACCCTGGGGTCCTGATCGACACCGAAGCGACGCTGGGTGACCGACTCGGCTGGGACTTCCAGGATCCCCGGCTGCTCGAGCGCGCGCTCTCGCACCGTTCCTGGTGCGCGGAGAACCCGGGCACCGGCTCCAACGAGCGGCTCGAGTTCCTGGGCGACGCGGTGCTCGGCATGGTGATCACCGACGAGCTGATCCGCCGGCACCCCTCCCGGAGCGAGGGCTGGCTGTCCCGGGCCCGTTCGGATCTGGTCCGTGCCGGCACCCTGCACGCGGTGGCCCTCGAACTGGGCGTGGGCCCGGTGCTGCGCCTGGGAAGAGGTGAGGAGCTCACCGGCGGTCGGGAGAAACCCTCGATCCTCGCCGACGCCGTCGAGGCGCTGATCGGCGCGGTCTACCTGGACGGAGGCATGGACGCCGCCCGGGCCGTGATCATCGCCCACTTCGGGTCACGTCTCGACGGGCTGAACGGCCACGACGAGGACGCCGGGAGCCCCGCTCCCGCCGATGCCAAGTCCCGCCTCCAGGAGCGCTGCGCCCGCGGGGGAGGGACGATCCCCACCTACACGTGGCGCGAAGCAGGCCCGGAACACGACAAGACCTTCACGGTGCAGGTGCACCTCGACGGCCGGGTGCTCGGCGTCGGGGTGGGCCGCTCCAAGAAACAGGCCGAACAGGACGCGGCCGCTCAGGCGCTCGCCGTCCTGGAGACGGCATCCGACCAACCGACGCACGAGGTACCAAGTGGCTGACCTTCCCGAGATCGAGACCCTCCGACACGACCTGGAACGGGAGGTTGCCGGCAAGAAGATCAAGTCCGTCGACTTCGCCGGCATGAAGAGCCTCGACCGGCACGCCAACCGCAAACAGGTCACCAGCCGACTCGAGGGGGCCAAGATCTCGACGGTGCGGCGGCGGGGCACGCTGCTGACCTTCAAGCTCGACAACGGTAATCTGTTCGTCGTGGACGTCAGCCGCGGCGGCCGGATCCGCAAGGCCGCCCCCAAGGACCCGGTCGACTCCGACACCCAGGCCACGATGGCCTTCACCCAGGGCGCGCAGATCCGTTTCATCGACGCGGGCGACGGCGAACTGCAGATGTCGGTGACCGAGGCCGACGCCATCGCCGAGCAGTACCCCGAACTCGAGACGGACGGCATCGACCCGGTGGCCACTCCCATGAGTTGGGTGGTGTTCGCCGGACTGCTGCGCAACAACGAGGTGCGCCTCATGCAGCTCCTGGGCGACCGTACCAAGCTCGTGGGGATCGGCCCGGTCTACACCGACGAGATCCTCTGGGAGGCGGGCCTCAAGGCCGACCGGATCGCCAGTCGACTGTCCAGCCAGGAGGAGCGCCGCCTCCACCGCGCGATCGTGGAGGTCATGCACGACGCCATCAAGTACCGGGGCACCTCGATCGGCGAGCACCCCTTCGAGGATCTCGCGGGCGAACCCGGCGGCTACGGCGAGTACCTCGACGTCTACGAGCGGGCCGGGGAGCCGTGTCGCCGCTGCCGGGGTGTGATCCAGCGGCGCCGCCTGGCCAACCGTGCCACCTACGCCTGTCCCGACTGTCAGGTCTGACGCGGTCCGGTGTTTCTCAAGACCCTGACCCTGAAGGGCTTCAAGTCCTTCGCAGAGTCCACGAAGCTCGAGCTGGAGCCGGGCGTCACCGTGGTGGTGGGTCCCAACGGCAGCGGCAAGTCCAACATCGTCGACGCGGTCGGCTGGGTCCTGGGCGCGCAGGCCCCCTCCACGGTGCGGTCCTCCAAGATGGACGACGTCATCTTCGCCGGCACCTCCCAGAAGGCGCCCCTGGGTCGCGCCGAGGTCTCCCTCACGATC
>CAYVAS010000050.1:0-19313 GCA_964449375.1 uncultured Iamiaceae bacterium
AATTGCGACACCTCCATCGCCATCCGCGGGGGTGCCCGCGCCGCAGCCCGCGCCGGAAGGTGAGTTGCCCCGGACTGGGCCGGAAGTTCCGGTCGCCAACGCCGGCCTGCTCGGGTTGCTGCTCAGCATCCTGGGCGCCGCGCTGATCGCCGCCACACGTCGCAGACGGATCCATCATTGACTTCGAGTTGTACGCATCCATGGCGAGTTCAATCGGTCATCGCGACAGCGGCATGGTAGCGGTCGTGCGCGGTGTCCCAGTCGAGTGAGCGTCGGGGGATGGTGTTGATTCGGTGTTCGATGGCTCGCAGGTCGTCTTGGTTGTAGATGGCGAGGTTGGTGCCTTTGCCGACGTAGCGGCGAATGAGTCCGTTGCCGTTCTCGTTCGTGGGTCGCTGCCAGGGCGAGTGCGCTTCAGCAAAGAACACGTCGATGTCCCAGTCTCTGGCGAGCTGCGCGTGTCGGGCCATCTCGCGGCCTTGGTCCCAGGTCAGAGTTCGACGCAGCGGCTCGGGGATCCGTTGCAGGATTTCACCGACCGCAGCCAGGGTCTCGTCGGCGTCGTGGGTGTCGGGAAAGTCCGCGAGCCACACATGCCGGGTGCACCGGTTGAAGATGGTGGCGATCGCGGACCGGTTGTGGGCTCCGATGATGAGGTCACCTTCGAGGTGACCGACCTCGCTACGCGCAGCGGCCTCAGGCGGTCGGGAGTGGATCAGGTTGAACTCACCCAGCGGCGACCGCTTGTTCGGTTCGGGTTCTGTGGGGTTTCGTCGGTGTTTGCGGCAGCGGCGTCCGCGATGCAGCTTGGTGTGCAGACCCTTGGGCACCCCTCGGGTGCCGTGGCCGTAGACCCCCTGGTAGATGGTCTCGTGGGAAAGTTTCGCGGTGATGCCCTGGGTGCCGCGGGCCAACTCGATCGAGATCGTCATCGGCGAATCTTTCGCCTCCAACCGCGCGGTCACGTGTGCAGCCAACACCGGATCCGCCACCAGTTTCGGTTTCTTGGGACGCACCCGCTGCGCGTCCGCTCGTGCCTGGGCCGCGATCGCCGAGTAGCCGGCCCGGCCCCCATTGCGGGTGATCTCACGGCCGATCGTGCAACGGTGACGCCCGAGGCGTTTCGCGATCTGCGCGTCGGTCTCGGCCCGTTCGATCCCCACACGGATCTGTTCGCGTTCGCCCGCGGTCAACGGTTCGGCTGGCATGCTGGTGGTCTCCACTGGTCAGGGTGCGGTAACAGACAGCAGCCATCATGGCTGCCATCACGCTCTGACCGGTGGAGACCCATCACCTCACGGTGTTGCCGTCACCACTTGAACTGGCCATCTAATGTCGGGTCAGGCTGGAATAGAAGTGCGTAAACACCGTGATGTCCGGGTTGCGCATAGGTTGAAAGAGGGCGGCAGATCGAAGCTGTGTGGTCTCGAGCCGGTCAATTCACCAGGTGGCGATCGCGGGAATTGACGCGCTTAGAAAATAGACAAGTGTACCGGCTCGGAGAGCTCGTCGGGAGCCCCAGATATTCTCGCGCGTCTACGACGTCGACACCATGCCTCGTTGCAGCCTTCACAGGGTCGACCGCCCAACCGATCTAGAACGCCGCCGCGACAGCCACTTGAGCTCGCCCCCTTGCTCGACTCCCGTGGGAGCCCACCAGACCGAATGCCGATGGCCCGGCTGGCACGCCAAGCTCCTGCTCCAGTAGGACCACGAACCTCCTCACCCGCTCGGTGGACGCGCCGTTGCGACAACATCCAGCGGTTGTGCGGCCCTCACGACCGGGCCAAGGACATCCGGGAAATCGGCAGCACCGAGTTGCCACGGGACCCGAATCCGGCCCGGTGCGAACGCGTTGGGCGGGCGGGGCCGTGAGCGGGCAGGCTTGTCTTCTCATGTCCGAGCCGTCTGCGTCGTCCGCGTCCGCGAATCCGCACCTGCCGGGTGGCATCGCCCACCCGCCCGTGGGCGCCGTGCGCGCCGCGGTGCGTCGGGCCCTCGCCGAAGACGTCGAACCCCTCGGTGACCTCTCGGCAGCGCTGCTCCCTGCCGATGCCGTTGCGACGGTCACCTTCGTGAGTCGCGCCGATGGGGTGATTGCCGGATCCCGCTGTGTGACCGAGACCTTCGCCCAGCTTGACGACAACGTCCGGGTGGAGTGGTCGGTCGACGACGGCGTCCGGGTCGCCCCCGGTCAGCAGCTCGCCACGGTGACCGGCCCGATGGCATCGATCCTCACCGGCGAACGCACCGCCCTGAACTTTCTCGGACACCTGTCCGGGGTCGCCACGGCCACCGCCCAACTCGTGACCGTGCTCGAGCAGGCAGGCGACGACCGATTGCGGCTCTGGGACACGCGCAAGACCACACCGGGGCTGCGGGCCCTGCAGAAGGCAGCGGTGCGGGCCGGTGGCGCCCAGAACCACCGGGGCAACCTGTCCGAGTGGGTGATGCTCAAGGACAACCACCTGGCGCTGGTGCCGATCACCGACGCGGTCGCCCGGGCCAGGGAGCTGTGGCCGGGACGTATGGTGCACGTCGAGTGCGACCGCTTCGACCAGCTCGTCACCGCGCTCGACGCGGGAGCCGACGCGGTGCTGCTCGACAACATGGCCCCGGACGAGGTCCGTCGCTGTGTAGCCGAGGTGGACCGCCGCGTCCCCCACGGCGAGCGGGGTCGACCGCTGGTGGAGATCTCCGGCGGCATCGACGCCGCCACACTGGGGTCCTACGCGGGATGCGGTGCGGACCGGGTGTCGGTGGGGGCGATCACCAACTCCGCGCCGGTGCTCGACGTCGCCCTGGACCTCGACGATCCCGAGCCGGACGCTCGGCGCCCCGGCGCCATGGACCGGGAGGTGACCTGATGCTGCTGGCGATCGACGTGGGCAACACCCAGACCGTGATCGGCCTGTTCGACGAGACCTTCGACCTCGACGGTGTCACCGGCGCGGACCGTTGCGACGCGGGGCTGGTCGACACCTGGCGGATCTCCACGGTGGCCGAACGCACCGCGGACGAACACGCCGTGACCGTCCAGGAGTTCCTGGGTTTCCACGGGTTCAGCTTCGACACCCAGATCAGCGGGATCATCGTGTCCTCGGTGGTGCCCCGTTGCACCGCGGCGTTCCGGGAGATGACCCGCCGCTACTTCGGGTACCCGCCCGTCGTGGTCGAACCGGGTGTCAAGACCGGTCTGCCGGTGTTGACCGAGAATCCCCGCGAGGTCGGCGCGGACCGCATCGCCAACGCGGTCGCCGCGGTCGACATCTACGGAGGGCCGGTGGTCGTGATCGATTTCGGCACCGCCACCACCTACGACGCGGTGTCCGCCGAAGGGGCGCTGCTGGGCTGTGCGATCGCCCCGGGCATCGACATCAGCCTCGACGCGCTCTACCAACGTGCCGACGCGTTGCGGCGGGTGGAGCTGACCGAACCCCGGGGAGTGATCGGCCGGACCACCGTCGAGTCGCTGCGCTCCGGTGCGGTCTACGGGTTCGCCGGCCAGGTGGACGGCATCACCGACCGGATCCTCCACGAGCTGGGCCGTGGCGCGGTGGTCGCCACCGGGGGACTGGCCGAGACGATCGCCCCCTACACCCGTTCGATCACCACCGTGGAACCGTGGCTGACCCTGCACGGCCTCCGCCTCATCTACGAGAAGAACCCATGACCGACGACGCCGACGCGCAGCGCATCGACACCGCCCGCACGATCCGACCCCACCGCTACACCCCCGATGCCACCGCGTCCGAGCTGGCCGCGGACCACGGCGACCTGGAACCCGGGGTCGAGACCGACCGGGTGGTCACCGTCGCCGGGCGCCTGCTGCTCCGCCGGGTGCAGGGCAAACTGGCCTTCGGGACCCTGGCCGACGCGACGGGCCGCATCCAGTTGTTCGCGCTCAGCCGGTCCACCCCGGACTACGACGCGTTCTGTGCACTGCGGCTGGGCGACTGGATCGGGGTGACCGGGGTGGTGATGACCACCCGACGGGGCGAGCTGAGTGTCCGGGTCGACGACTGGGTGCTCCTCGCCGAGGCGCAGCGGCGATTCCCCGACAAGTGGCACGGGCTCACCGACACCGACACCCGCTACCGGCAGCGTTACGTGGACCTATGGGTCACCGAATCGGCCCGGCGCACCTTCGCGCTGCGCAGCCGGCTCATCTCCGCGACCCGGCACTTCCTGGAGGAGCGGGGCTTCGTCGAGGTCGAAACCCCGATGCTGCACCCGATCCCCGGTGGGGCCACCGCCAGACCCTTCGTGACCCACCACAACGCCCTGGACACCGACTTCTACCTGCGCATCGCCCCCGAGCTGTACCTGAAGCGCCTGGTGGTCGGCGGTCTGGAGCGGGTCTTCGAGATCAACCGGAACTTCCGCAACGAGGGCATCGACACCTCACACCTGCCCGAGTTCACGATGCTCGAGCTGTACCAGGCCTACGGCGACTACACCGACGCGATGGCCCTCACCGAGGAACTCGTGGTCACGCTGGCCCGCGACCTTCTCGGCACCACCGAGCTGACCTACGGGGGCCGGCCCCTGGACCTGTCGCCGCCCTGGCGGCGAGCCACGATGACCGAACTGATCGCCGAGCACGCCGGGGTCGACGTCGACCTGGACACCGACCCCGCCGAGCTGCGCCGTGTCGCCGAGGGCGCCGGGGTGACCGTGGAGGCCGGCTGGGGTCCGGGCAAGTTGGTCCAGGAGATCTTCGAGGCCACCACCGAGGCCCACCTGTGGGATCCGGTGTTCGTGTGCGACCACCCCGCCGAGGTGTCGCCCCTGGCCCGTCCCCACCGCGACAAGCCCGGCTACACCGAACGCTTCGAATGTGTGGTGGCCGGACGTGAGCTGTGCAACGCGTTCAGTGAGCTGACCGACCCGGCGGTCCAACGCGCCAACTTCGAGGCCCAGGCCGAGGCCCGAGCCGCAGGTGACGACGAGGCCATGGTCGTGGACGAGGACTACCTGCGGGCCCTGGAGTACGGCCTGCCGCCCACCGCGGGTCTCGGCATCGGTATCGACCGGCTGGTCATGCTGCTCGCCGACGTGACCTCGATCCGTGACGTGGTGCTGTTTCCCACCCTGCGACCCGAAGCCGACCTCGGCGGGTCGGCGACCAGCCCAGGCGACGAGGACCGAGGCTCCACGACCCCCGACACCGACGCCGGTTCCTAGGCCCCACCGGGCGGAACCCGCCCGACCCGGGTCCCGCCGAGGCCCGCCGCCGGGCCGCGAAAGTTCCGGTCCGAGTCGCAGAATCGGCTAGCAATGACCGTATGCGGGTGCTGATCACGGGCATGGGGGGACAGCTCGGCACCCTGGTCGCGCGCCGTGTCGAATCACGATCCGACGTGGACGAGGTGGTCGGGGTCGACCTGGACCCACCCCGCCGCCGGCTGCACCGGGCCCGCTTCCACTGGATCCGCCCGGGCGACACCGACACCCTCGATCAGGTCGTCGCCGTCTTGGATCCCACCGTGGTCCTGCACCTGGGCCAGTTCGAACCGCACGCCCGCCTGGCACCGCACCTGGCCGACCGGGCCAGTCGCAACGCCACCGAATCACTGATCGTGGCCCTCGCCGACGCTCCGTCACTACAACAGGTGGTGATCCGCTCCGGGATCGAGGTCTACGGCCGGGTTCGGGGCGGACCGATCTGTCCGGACGAGGCGGTCGCCCCCGAACCCACCTCGGCCTTCGGGCGACGGCTGTTCGAGACCGAGCAGCAACTCGCCGACTTCGGCCGTTCCCGGAAGGTCCCGGTCACCGCGCTGCGCCTCGCGCCGGTCGCCGGTGACCACGCCCCGAGCCCGCTGGCGCGGCTGCTGACCCTGCAGGTGGTGCCGGTGTCGGCGGTCTCCGAGCCGACCTTCTCACTGCTGCATGCCGCGGACGCCGCCGACCTGATCGTCGCCGCGGCCACCGCCGGGGTCGACGGGCCGGTCAACGCCGTCGCCCCCGGGGCCGTCAGCGGCGTTCAGGCGGCCCGGCTGGGAGGGCGGGTCCCGTTCCCGGTGGTGGGCCCGGGCTGGATCGTCGCCCGTCGGGTCGTGGAGTTCGCCGGGGCGCCCCTGCCCGACCATGTCCACGAGTTGCTGGTGCGGGGCCGCACCGCCGATGGTGGCCGCTGCGCCGAGTTGTTGGGGCGGGCCCCGACGCGCACGACCCGCGAGATCATCGCCGAGGTGCACCAACAGACCGGCGTGGAATTTCTCGAGGTCGTCGACGGGTACGCCGCATGAACGCTCGTGCCCGCCACCTGCGCGTCGCGCCGGTCGAAACCGAGGTCCGCGCCGACCCGCGGGGGGCGGGTCTGGTCGAGCTGGTTCGCCGGCGGATCTCGGGGGACTACGAGTTGGACGCGTGGGGCCTCGACGACGACCTGGCCGAGGTGGCCGGGCGCCTGGCGGCGCTGCGCTGGGCCATCGACGTCGACGGGCTTTCCCAGCTTCCCGAATCGGGCCCGGCGCTGCTGGTGGCCAATCGTCGCCTGGGCTGGTCCGAGCCCGTCGTGGTCGCCGCGGGGGTCCTGCAGGCCACCGGGCGGGTCGTCCGTCCCGTCGGTGGGCTCGGTGTCGATCCCTTCCAAGGGGTGCTGCGCCGCCTGGGCGCGCTGCCCGGGCAGCCTGGCGAGGTCGCCGCCGCGCTGCGGGCCGGCAACCTGGTGTTGGTGCCGACCCGTCGGGAGCCGGTGCGGGGCCGCGCCGGGCATCTGCCGATCGAGCTGGTCGCCGCGGGCATCGCCGAGGGAGCGCCGTTGCTGCCCGTGGCGGTCCACGGCTGGGAACTGGGCCGTCACTGGCAGGTCCGGCTCGGCGCGCCCGTCGAGGTCGAGCGCCGCCGGGGCCCGGCCCGCGCGGTCGGCGGGGTCGACCCACGCCAGGTCGGCGCCGCCGCGGTCGCGGTGGCCACCGCGCTGGACGAGCTGCTCGAGCGTGGCCCGGGCGGCCCGCTGGGTCGTCGACTGGCGAGCGTGGTGGGCTCGGGTCGCCCGCCCCGCCGGCTGCACGCCGTCGACGAGTGGCAGGGGACCTGACGTGCCCGAGGTGATCACCGCGGACGGGACCCGGATCCACTACCAGCGCTTCGGACGCACCGACGGGGAACCGTTGCTGATGATCCAGGGGCTGGGAGCCGACAGCGGAAGCTGGCTGCTCCAGCGCTTTCCCTTCGGCGGCGGCTACCGCTGCATCGCCCCGGACAACCGGGGCGCCGGGCGCAGCGACGTGCCCCCGGGCCCGTATGACCTGGAGGTCATGGCCACCGACCTGCTGGCGGTGCTCGACGCCGAGGGCATCGACCGGGCCCACGTGCTGGGCGTGTCGATGGGCGGGATCCTCGCCCAGATCCTGGCGGTCCGGTATCCCGAGCGGGTGCGGTCCCTGGTGCTGGCGTGCACCGCGTGTCACCACCACCAGTGGCGGGTCGACCTGCTCGAGGAGTGGGCCGAGGCGGCCCGGACGACGGGCATGCGGTCCTTCATGGGAGACGGGCTCCGCTGGATCGTGGGGAGCCGGTCGATGCGCAGGTTCTGGCCCGCGATGCGGCTGTTCGGCCCGATCGCCTTCGACATCAGCGCCGAGGCCTTCGTGGCCCAGATCGAAGCGATCCTGGCGATGGACGACGCGTTGCGGGTTGAGCTGGTCGACATCGCGGTGCCGACCCTGGTGATCGTGGGTTCCCAGGACGTGCTCACGCCGCTGGGCGATTCCGAAGAACTCGCCTCGCTCATCCCCGGAGCCCGCCTGGCGGTGGTGCGCGGCGGTGCCCACGGGTTCATGGTCGAAAAGGCCGGGGCCTTCAACGCCACGGTGCTGGGCTTTCTCGACGAGGTCGTCGCCGGGGCGCAGCACCGCTCCGACGAGGTGCGCATCGCCGGGTGAACCCGGAGGGGGACCGCGGCGCGGCCGTATGGGCCGAATGGATCGTTGTGCGCCGATGAGGGGTGTTCGGCGTGGTCGCTGAACCGGTGACGTGGCACACTGGGACTTCGACGAGGGAGTCATCGATGGAGCTCGACGTGGTCGTCGTGGCGTACAACTCTGCGCCGCGACTTCCGACAGTCCTGGGATCGTTACCGGGCGAACTACAACCGATCGTGGTCGACAACGGCTCGTCCGACGGCTCTGCCGACGTGGCAGCGGCGCACGGAGCGACCGTCGTGCGCGGCTCGGTGAACGCGGGGTTCGCGGCCGGATGCAACCGGGGTGCGGCCTTGGGGCACGCCAAGACGATCCTGTTCCTGAACCCGGATGCGGTGATCGACGCCGACTCGCTCGAACGGCTCGCCGCCGTGTTCTACGACGACCCGGAGATCGGCGTGGCGTCCCCGCGGTTGGTGTACCCCCGCGGGCACCGGCAGCGCGTGCAGTGGCCGTACCCGAGCGCGGCCGGTGCCTGGCGGGAAGCGCTCGGCCTGCACCGGCAGGAGGAGGAGTCCCACGGCGGGTTCGTGATCGGCGCCTGTCTGGCGGTGCGTCGGGAAGCCTTCGAGGCCGTCGGCGGGTTCGACGAACGCTTCTGGCTGTATGGCGAAGAGGCGGATCTGTGTCGTCGCATCGAGGAGCTGGGTTGGACGATCAGGCGTGTTCCTTCGGCGGCCGCGATCCACGAGGGCGGCGCCTCGGCGGGCGAGGACCCGGTCGGGAACCGGGTCGTGACCGAGCATTTCATCCGCGGTGGCGAACATTTCGTCGACAAGCACGGTGGGCGCGGGGCGTTGGTGTCGTACCGGGCCGCGAACCTGGTCGGGTCGACCGCTCGTGGCGCGCTCGGGTTGGGCCGACGCAGCGCCGAACACCGCCGACGTGCGGCGCGTCTGGCCCGGGCGTCGTTGGCCGCGCCGGCCCAGGTGCCCCTCGACTCACCGGCGACCGCGGCGGCCGGCAAGGGCCTGGTCGTCTGCTCGCTCGAAGCCTGGGACGACGTGTGGCGGCGCAACCAGTTCTTCGTGCGTGAACTGTTGGCCACCGACCCCGATCTGCGGGTGCTGTTCGTCGAGCCGGCATTCGACGTCGTGCACGAACGTCGTCGATCATCCGGGCGGATCCATACCCGCGGCCTGCGCCCGGTGGACGAGGACGGCCGGATCGTGCGGTTCGAGCCGGTGAAGTGGCTGCCGCGCAAGGTCGGCCCCCTGGCCGACGACTGGCGCGACGCCCAGGTGCTCGAAGCGGTGGAGCAGCTCGGGTTCGTCGGTCCCCGACTGTGGATCAACGATCCGAGCTACGCGTCGCTCGCCGACCGGGTCGACTGGCCCGCGGTCTACGACATCACCGACGACTGGACCCAGGTCGCCGACCCAGCGGAGGCCGCGAAGGCCAGGGCGTGGGAGACGCGGCTGTTCGAACGCTGCGAAGCCGTGACGGTGTGCTCGTCCGATCTGTTGGAGTCCCGCAAGCCCTTGCGCGGCGACCTCGAGTTGATTCCCAACGCGGTCGACGCCGGGGCCATGCAGCAGCCCCGACCACGACCGGACGACCTGCCGGAGGGTCCAACCGTCGTCTATGTCGGGACCCTGCACACCGACCGACTCGATGTGGACCTGACCGCCCGGCTGGCCGAGGAACTGCCCGGCGTCTCGGTCGTGTTGGTGGGCCCCGACGCGCTGGACCAGGCCTCCCGCGCGCGCCTCGACCGTACGGGCGTGGCCCGGATCGGCCCACGCCCGTACCGTGATGTGCCGGGGTACCTGCAGCACGCCGATGTGGTGGTCGTTCCTCATGTCGTTTCGTCCTTCACCGAGAGTCTCGATCCGATCAAGGCCTACGAGTGCCTCGCCGTGGGAACACCGACGGTGGCCACCCCGGTTGCCGGTTTCCGCGACCTCGGTCCGCCGGTGCATGTCGCCGACGCTGCGTCGTTCGTCGACGTCGTGGCCGAGCTCCTCGAGACCGCGCCCGCGGCGGCGCCGCAGCCGGTCGGGACCTGGGACGGTCGGACGCGCCTGTTCTGCGACGTTCTGGACCGGATCGCTTCGACCGGCTGGTTGCGCGACGAGCCGGCCTCGCGGACTCCGAAGCTCTCGTCGGCTCCGCCGAAATTCCGACTGCGGCGGCTCTCGCGCTGGAGTGGGACCAGACGCAAGCTCGTCATCAACG
Organism: uncultured Iamiaceae bacterium; assembly: GCA_964449375.1. GTDB lineage: Bacteria > Actinomycetota > Acidimicrobiia > Acidimicrobiales > Iamiaceae > JAFDWI01. The sequence goes on from CAYVAS010000050.1 coordinate 10,113, forward strand.
CGCGGTTCCGCCAGCGTCCGGTCACCGGGGTCGAGCGCTACGCCACCGAGTTGACCTCGAGGCTTCCCGACGGGATTCCACTGCTCGGTCCTGCGCCACGGCTGGCACGACCTCCCCTCGGTCACGTGTGGGAACAGACAGGACTGCCGCTCGAGGTGGGTCCGAACCAGCTGTTGTGGAACCCATGCAACACCGGTCCGGCGTTCCTGCGGAACCAGATCGTGACGATCCACGACGTGTCGCCGCTGGAGCATCCCGAGTGGTTCGCACCGAACTACGGCCGGTGGGTCGGTGCACTGACGCGCTCGTTGGCGAAACATGCGGAGCACATCCTGGTGCCCTCACAGTTCACCCGGGAACGGTTGATCGAGGTGTGTCGTACCCCGTCGGCGAAGATCACGGTCATTCCGAACGGGGTGTCCGAGTCGTTCGGCCGCGCCCGGGACGGGTTCACCGATGCCGAACGCCACGAGTTGGGTCTTCCCGACGGACGCTTCGTCCTGGCGTTGGCGACCGAGGAACCGCGGAAGAACCTGGACCGGGTTCTGGCCGCGTTCGAACTGGTGTCCCGGCACGAACCGGACGTCAGGCTCGTGCTGGCGGGAACCAAGGGCCACTCGGCGGTCTTCGCCCACCGTGGCCGCGGGTCCGGTCGGCCGGCGGCGGAGCCGATCAGGTTGGGGTATGTGGCTGACGAGGTGATTCCTCGCCTGTATGCGACCGCGGATGCGTTCGTGTACGCGCCGTTGTACGAAGGCTTCGGAATTCCGCCGCTCGAGGCGGCGGTGGCGGGGACGCCTTCGGTGCTCGCCGACATCCCCCCGTTGCGGGAGCTGGGCCTGACGGCCGAGTGGGTCGATCCTTTCGACGTCGAGTCGATCGCCGACGGCATCGTGGGCCAGCTCCAGGGGGTCCGGTCGCCCGATGGCACCTCCGACGAGGTGCTCCGCACCTATTCCTGGGACCGTTCGGCCGATCTGCTGGTGCAGATGCTCGACGCGTTGGGTGTCGATGTCGTCTGACGCGGCGCCGAGGCGATGAGCGGTGGCGGCGGCGCGGTGCGCCGTGCCCGATCGACCGGTGCAGCGTGACCGCGCGGCACTGGTACAGCATTCCCACCCCGTTCAGCTCGTCGCAGGACCCGGTCCATCACGACATCGCGGGACTCTCGGAGGCCGCGACCGAGGCCGGCGACCGCTATTCGGTCGTCTGCGCCCACAACCGTCACAACGACTTCGCATCCGCCGATCTGATCGAGGTCGATTATTCGGCCCATCTGGACCGGGAGTACCTCACCCGGACACAGATCCTCGAAGACCATCTCCGTGGCCGACTGGGTCTGCGGCGGCGGTGGTCCGATCGGCTCTTCCACCCGGCGGTCGAGGCGCTCGAGGACGCCGACGGCCCGATCCTGGTTCACAAGAGCCACATCGGCGAAAGCGTGCCCCGCCAACTCCGTCGTGCCGGAGCACGCGGGCCGATCTATCTGTATTTCCACAACGACCCGTCGTCCGGCTACGGACCGCGCGAGCTTCGGGCGATGTTCTCCGAGGTGAACGGGGTGATCTCGGTGAGCGCGGATCTGCAGGAGCGGATTCGAGCGCGGGTGGGCACGGCATGGACCGGCACGCGCTTCGCCGTCGTGCACAACGCCATCGACCCGCGTGCATTCACATCGCGTGCAGCCGACCGAACCGTGCGCGAGACCGTCGGCATCCTCTTCGTCGGCATCATGGCTCCCTACAAGGGTCCCCAGGTGCTTCTCGACGCGCTCGAGCTGCTGCCGGTGGATCAGCCGTTCACGGCAACGTTCGTCGGCGCATCGCAGCGGGTCGTCGGCGCTGCGCCCTCGGAGTTCGAAACGGAGCTGCGCGCCCGGGCCGCTCAGCGATTCGGCGACCGGGTGACCTTTGCGGGCTTCCAGCCCCACGAGCGGATCCCGGCGATCCTCGCCGACCACGACGTGCTCGTCGTCCCCTCCCAGTTCGACGAGCCCTTCGGTCTGGTGCTGTTGGAGGGCATGACGAGCGGCTTGGCCGTGGTCGCCACGCGCAGAGGGGGGATCCCCGAGGTGGGGGCCGACGCGATCCAGTACTTCACCACGGCGAGGGAGCTGGCGGACCGACTCGTGGAGCTGATCGAGGATCCCGCGTCCCGGGTGGCCTGGGGCGAGCGCGCCGCGGAACGTTCGGGCCGCTTCGGCTGGAGTCGTTCGTTCGAGGAACTGGAGCGATTCGTCGCCGCGACCACCTGATCCGGGTCGAGTCGCTGGAGGTGGGCGTCGGCACCGGTCCGGTCACGTGGAGCGGGTTGCCGATCTGCGGGCAGGGTGTGCGAGCAGCTCGCGGTAGACCTGCTCATAGCGGGCGACCACCTGGGGCCAGGAGTAGCGCACGGCGGAGCGCACCCCGGCATCCGCCATCTCCCCCCGGGTCGTGTCGTCGCGCAGCAGTTCGACCAGTGCGGCGCCGAGCTCGGCGTCGGCGACGATGCGGCCGTGTCGGCCACCCCCGAGTACCTCGTTGGCGCCGACGTTTGGCGTTGCCACGACGGGCGTGCCGGACGCCATCGCCTCGATGTAGGGCACGCCGAACCCCTCGTAGGTGCTCGGCAGGCTGAACACCCAGGCCCGTCGGTACCGTTCGGCGAGTTCCTGGTCGCTGAGGCGTCCCAGCACCTCGACGCCGTCGGCCTCGGGGGCGTCGGTGCTGACCATCCACAGCTTCGCCTGCGGCATCACCGGCCGGATCTCGTCGGCGAAGACGTCCATCAGTAGCTTGCCCCGCTTGCGGTTGCGGTAGGTGCCGACGAACAGGATCGTGGGCACCGGCTCCTTGTCGGATTCGTCGGCGGGTCGGAAGAGTTCGAGGTCGACGCCGCAGGGAATCACCGTGGAAACCCACGGAAACCATCGACGGGTGTTGTCCGAGATGAGGGCGGTGCGATCCGCCACGAGCGTCGCCAGGATCTCCCCGAGCCCGAGCGCGACCATTCGGGCGCGTTCTTTGGAACCGCGGATCTTGCTTGCCTCGGCGAGGCACGAGCCCATCATGGTGCGCACGTGGGCCGGACGCTTCTTGCCCATGAACCAGTAGTCGTCGCCGGCCGCGTGGAACACGTCGAATCCCGACAGGTCGACCCGTCGCAGGGCGAACGCCCATCGAAAGGTCGCCATGGGGCTCCCGACCTCGACCCGCTCGTGGTGGTAGCGGGCATCCTCGGGCTTGGTGCATGGGCTGTACATCGTCACCTCGTGCCCGGCCCGTACCATCGCCTGCGCGAGTCCATGCGCCTGGTAACCCGCGCCGATCTTCGATTCAGACGGAAGGTAGTATGAACTCATCGCGATGCGCAGGGGCCGTGGTTCGGTTTCCGGTGTCGCGTCGGACGCGTGATCGTTGCCCTGCGGGGTCGTCATCGCCTGGTGGTGCGCGCGAGTTCGTCTCGGACCACTTCGAGAAAGGCGGTCCCGAAACGCAGGTCCGGTTCGAGGTGGTTGCCTTCGGCCCATTCGTTCCACGACTTGATGAACACCAGCTGCCGCTCGGCGGGCAGGTCCCGCACCCGGTCGATCGCGTGACGAACGTGTGGGCGGAACTTCGCGGGGGTCGCCCCGTGCAGGATCACCGCGCGGCGGCCGCTGCGCGGGGAGTTGTCCCACCCGGGGTAGATGGTGGTGTAGGTGGGGCCCAGGCGCGGGTCGTCGGGCACTGCGACGGGGGTGGGGCTGTAACGGAAGACCTCTCCGACACCCGCTTTCCGGGCAACCCGCATCGCGAGGGAGGCGGCGGGTGAGCGGTCGATGGGCAGGGCCATGTACAGCGATGCATCGAATCCGTCTGCGGCCGCGCCCGTGTAGGCCAACCCGTTGCCAAGCAGGTCGCTCATCTCGGCGATCAGGTACAGGCCGGGGAGTCCCGCCTCGACGGCCATCGACTGCCACCGCTCCACGAACGCTGCGGCGTTCGGGAGTTGTTCGGGCCGGAAGATGTAGAACAGGGGCCGACCGTCCACGGTGAGATAGCGCGGGTCGGTGAACATGGGCAACAGCTTCTGGAAGTGGGCACGTTCGTCGGCGACCCCGGGGTAGCGCTGTTCCATGAGCACCCGGTCCTCGGCGCCGTGCCAGATTCCCGACCAGGTCTGGTTGGCCCAGCCGATGGCGAAGGGAAAGTCGGGTTCTCCCGTGGCGACGATCTCGTCGACGGGACGTTCGAGCAACTCGCGACCGTCGCCGAACCAGTAGTGCCAGTAAATGAATCCCGCGATGCCGTGACGACGGGCCAGATCGGCCTGCGCGGCCCGTGCCTCGGGGAGGCGCAGGTCATAGAAACCCAGGTCGGCGGGGACATGGGGCTGGTAGTGCCCGGGAAATCGTGGTCGGGCCTTGGCCGTGTTGGTCCACTCGGTGAACCCCTTACCCCACCACTCGTCGTTCTCGGGGATCGGATGGAACTGGGGCAGGTGGAAGGCGAGGACCCGAGGGGAGGTCGAAGTCGTGGGCCTCACCAGACTTCGGACAGTCCGAACATGGTCGATCCCACCAGGATCTGTTCGTCCGGCGACGGGCTTGGGCATGGCGCGGAACCGGCGTCGAGTTTCGCTTTCGGGTCTTCGATACGATACATCACGATCTCGGAGCTACGGCGGAACCAACGATTCTACGACGCGCACCGCCTCACCCGAGAGTCGGCGCGCCCGATCGGTGGCCACCCGGCGGCGTGCGGACGACTGGGCCGAAAAATGCGGATGGGAACTACGCTGGAGACGTGTCGGTGATCGTCGCGCCTCGGAGTGGGTTCGACGGACCGCGCCCGGGATCTGCTGCAGCATGACGGATGCAGACGGCGAACGGCCGGATTTCAGCGTCATCATTTCTGTCCGGGACGGCGAGGCATCCGTCGGTGATGCGCTCGCCTCGCTCGAATTGCAAGACCACCCGTCGTTCGAGGTGATCGTCGTCGACGACGGCTCGACCGATGCGACCGCGGAGATCGTGGGACGCTCGCCGGTGGTCACCGAGCACTTGACCGTTCCAAGAACGGGGATCGCGGTCGCCCGGAACACGGCGTTGGCTCGGGCGCGCGGGCGGTACGTGACGTTTCTCGACCACGACGATCTGTATCACCCGACGCGGCTGTCCGGCATCGCGCTCTGGTTGGACGCCCACGATCATCCCCTCGCGGTCTACACGGGAATGACCATCTTCACCGACGACGGCGCTGCCGGGGGGGCCGTCGAGCGCCTCGATGGGACGTGGCCCCGGCTCCGCATCGCTCCTGGTGCGGTCCGCGAGTTGCTGATGGGGCTGCCGGAACCCGGGCCCGACGACAACGGCATCCGTCTCGACCTGGCCGAGACGGGCCATCTCGTGGGAGCTCCACCCGGACCTGCACTGGTGGTGGACCGCGACCTGCTGGTAACCATCGGCGGTTCTCCGATCCACCTCGAGCGCGCTTCGGACTTCATGATGCTGCTCAACCTGTCGCGGATCACCCGTATCGAGGAGAGCGATCAGCCAACGTACTTCTACCGGGTGCGGGACGACTCGGTAACTCGACGTGGCGGTGCACACTGGCCCTATCTCGCCGCGGTGATCTCGACCCGGCTCGGCGGTATGCGGATGGACATCGAGACCGCGGCGGGTCACGGTGCACCGTTGCCGCGGGACCCCAGTTTCGAGGATCTCGTCGCCGCCGAGATCCGTCGGGGTTTCGCACCGGGTGAGCGCGGGCTCCTGCTCCACGCGCTCGCGCTCGTCTATCCGCGGTGGTCTCAGCGGCTTCCGCTCGCAAGGCGACTCCTCCGTGATGCGGTGCATGACAAGACACCGCGCCTGGCGCGCCGTTTGGCGCAGCTCGGACCCGGGCGATGAGCCGATGACGCCGAGCGCGGGGTCGACGTGAGTGTCCTCGGTCGGGTCCGAACCGATCCGAGGGTGAGTCGGCTGTGGAACTCGCTGCTGTACGGGGCACTCCCGGTCGTGGGTCGGCCCTTGAGTCGTCGGACGCGGGCACCCGGGCGGGCACGGTTGCTGGTCGACGTGTCCGACCGTCCGCGGGCTGGCGCATTCACGGCACTCTCGGCGCTGCTCGATGCCCTCGTCGACGAGGGGATCCAGGTTCGATTGGTCACGCCCGAGCTACCGCCGCGGAGCTCCTACGACGTCGCGCCCACTCCGGGCATCAGGGGTTTCGTCGCGCACTATCGATGGGCCGACGTGGTCCTCACCCAACGAGCACGCACGAAGACGGCAAGTCGGCTTGCGGCTTTCACCAACCGCCCGATGGTCTACATGCTTCATGACCCGACCACGGACGTGGACAACGAGATTCGCCGTCCACCGGATCTGATGATTCCCGTGGCCGACCACATTCTGGACGCACAAGGTGAACCGCCCTACGGCATGGTGGTCCACCCGCCGATCGATGCTGCGCCCTATCGAACCCAGCCCGGGACGGCGATCACCTTGGTGAACCTCTCCGAATGGAAGGGCGCGACGGTCTTCTACGAGCTCGCCGAGCGCCTGCCGGACCTTGCGTTTCTCGGCGTGCGCGGCTGGGGCGACCAGATCGTGCCCGACCCCGTGCCCGCCAACGTCGAGATCGTCGGTCCGACCGACGACATGAAGTCCGTCTACGCACGTACCCGTGTGCTGCTCGCCCCGTCATGGAGTGAGGGCTTTCCTCGCACGCCGCTGGAAGCCGCTGCGTCGGGAATTCCCGTGATCGCGCACCCCTGCGCGGGTCTGCGCGAGGCGCTTGGTGAAGCCGGCATCTTCGCTGACCGCGACGACGTCGACGCGTGGCAAGCCGCGCTGGCGGCGCTCGACTCGCCGGCGGCGTACGCAACGGCGAGCAGCGCAGCCGAGGCTCGCTTCGCCGAGGCGGCCGAGGTCAGCCGCGGCGACGTCGCAATGCTCGCGCAGTGGATGCAGCAATGGGTCGACTGACAGCCCCTGGCCATCGTGCATCGGCCGATCCTCTGGGCTCGACCTCGTTGCAGCCCCGCAGGTGCAACCGAACCCTCGGATCGGATGTGGTCGACGTAGCAATTGCCGGCAGTGCAGCGAGCTTGCCCCGACGGCGGGTGGCGTCAATGGCGGTATCGGCGAACCGCCCGCGCGGGTGCTGCCAACCACTTGCCGGGAATACCGATACCGGAAGCCATTTTATATGCGAGCGTACGACCGCGCCGTCCAGCGCTCGGCAAGCCCTTGAGGTAGGCGGCAGAATCGGCGGGGCGCTCACCCAACAGGTAAAGCTGTTTCGTTAGCTCGGCAACTCGAAGTGCGGCAATTCTGCCGGAATTTCCGGACGCACCGACGTGTTTATGCACCACGGCCCGCTCGGCCGTGAGAAGTTTGATTTTATCGAGGACGAGTTCGCGCCACATCGAATCATGAACAATGCGATATCGGACGGTTCTATCTGGTATGTACGCAAACTTCGAGAACCGTGAAATTCGGAGAAACATGTCGTAATCTTCGTACGCGAGATCTTCATCGTACGGTCCCGCCGTACGGAGTACGCTCGTTCGTATGAGCGCGCTCGGGGCAGCGATCACCATGTGCCGTAGCATCTCGTCATAGATGTCGCCAGACGGGGGTGCTGGAATACCGATCGAAGCAAAGTATGATTCTGCAAGGATGGCCCCTGTCGGGTCAATTTTCAGCATATCTGAATAGCAAACGCCGAACTCGTGCCCTAATTCTTCGAGTACGGCGACCTGCTTCTCTAATCGGTCATGTTCCTGGATGTCATCTGCTGCGATGATGGCGACATAGTCGGTGTCGACACCCGCCAAGACTTCATTGAGTGAGGCACAGAGACCCAGGTTGGCATGGTGAGCGATGAATGGAACGTGGTCTTGGCCATTCGAACTCAGATAGTTTCGTATGACCTGTTGGGTGTTGTCAGTGGACGCATCGTCGAAGATCACGATGCGGAGATTGGAATACGTTTGTGCGAAGGCGGATTCAAGTGCCTCCTCGACGTAGGCGGCATGATTGTATGCGCCGATAACGCACGTCACGCTTGGACCGTTTTTGGTCGTGTCGGTGGCCGGGATCACGGTGGAGACGGGCTCAACTCGGTGGGCGAACATGGGTTCGTTCGGGAGCCGAATCGAAGCCCCGCAGCGACTGCACGACCCGCTTCGCCGATCCGGTATCGAGATGCGGGCCGATGGGAAGGCTCAACGCCGTCCTCGCCAAGTGGTCGGCGACCGGCGAGCCCTCGGCTGCCGGGTGCCCGGTGTAGGCGCCTTGACGATATGGCGGAGTTGGGTAGTGGATCAGGGTCTGGACTCCCGCTCCGGACAGCGCCTGCTGCAAGCGATCCCTCTCGGGATGTGTGATGACGAAGACGTGCCACACCGGATCAACCCAAGCCGGAACACGGGGGAGTACCAGCCCGTCGCAGTCCCCGAGTTCCGCGATGTACCGCTCGGCGATCCACCGGCGCCGGTCGTTCCATGCATCCAGGTGAGTGAGCTTGATCCGCAGCACCGCCGCTTGGATCTCGTCCATCCGGCTGTTCACGCCGCGGACCTCGTTCACGTATTTCACCCGTGATCCGTAGTTGCGGAGCACACGTATCCGGTCGGCGACCTCGGCATCGTCGGTGGTGATCGCGCCGGCATCGCCGAGCGCCCCGAGGTTCTTGCCCGGGTAGAAGCTCCAACACGCCACGTCTCCGTGGGCTCCGATTCTGCGGCCGCGGTAGTGCGCACCGTGAGCTTGGGCAGCGTCTTCGACGACTCGGAGGTCGTGGGCGCGAGCCAGCTCGAGGATCGGGTCGAGATCCGCGGGTTGCCCGTAGAGGTGGACCGGGAGGATGACGCGGGTTGCAGACGTGATCGCGGCCTCGATACCGGTCGGATCGACGTTGTAGGTCGCTGGGTCCGGCTCGACCGCGACCGGTGTCGCTCCGACGGCGGAGACGGCCAGCCAGGTCGCTATGTACGTGTTCGACGGGACGATCACCTCGTCGCCCTCGCCGACGCCGAGTGCCCGAAGCGCGAGCTTCAACGCGTCCATCCCGTTGCCGACCCCGACGCAGTGCGCCGACTCGGTGTAGGCCGCGAACTCCGTTTCGAACGCGGCGATCTCGTCTCCGAGGAGGTACCAGCCCGAATCCAGAACCCGGTGGATGGCCTCGTCGATCTCGGGCCGGAGCTCCCGGTAGGCGGCGCCGAGGT
>CAYVAS010000051.1:0-19216 GCA_964449375.1 uncultured Iamiaceae bacterium
CGAGCATCGCCTCGCGGAACTTCTTGGAGCCGTTCGCGTTGGTGCGTTCCCCGATGCCCAGGTAGGCGGTGTCCTGGTCGAAGGGCACGTGGGAGTAGATCGAGGTCACCCCGGGTTCGTGTACCGGCTCACGTGCGGCGGGCTCCAGATCCGCGACGGCCTCGACGAGTTGGGAGATGAACTCGGGGGTGGTGCCACAGCACCCGCCGACCACGCGCACGCCCAGCTCGGAGATGAACCGCGTGTGGTGGGCGACGAAGTCCTCGGCGGACAGGTCGTAGTGCATGGCGCCGTCCACGACGCTGGGCAACCCGGCGTTGGGCAGGCACGAGATCGGCATGCGGCTGTGCTGGGACAGGTGGCGCAGGTGCTCGGTCATCTCCACCGGACCGGTCGCGCAGTTGATCCCGATCACGTCGATGTCGAGGGGGTCCAACGCCGCGAGGGCGGCGCCGATCTCGGTGCCGGGCAGCATCCTTCCGGTCAATTCGATCGTGACCTGGGCCTGGATCGGCACCTCCCGGCCCCGGGAGGCCATCGCCTTGCGGGCGCCGATGATCGCGGCCTTCAGTCCGAGCAGGTCGAACTGGGTCTCGATGATCAACAGGTCCACGCCGCCCTCGATCAGGGCGTCGGTCTGGACCTCGTACGCGTCGCGCAGCTCCGCGAAGGGGATCTGGCCCAGGGAGGCGAACTTGGTGCCCGGTCCGATCGCTCCGGCCACGAAGCGTCGGTGATCCGCGGTGGAGAAGTCGTCGGCCACTTCGCGGGCCAGACGGGTGTTGGCAAGGGTGATCTCGTGGGTCCGGTCGGCCAGGTCGTATTCACCCAATGGGATCGCGAACGATCCGAAGGTGTTGGTCTCGATGACGTCGGCACCCACCTCCAGATAGGCGGCGTGCAGGTTTCGCACCACGTCGGGTCGGGTGATCCCCAGGTATTCGTTGCAGCCTTCGAGGGCTTCGCCGCCGAAATCGTCCGCGGTGAGGTTCTGGCCCTGCAGCCAGGTGCCGGTGGCACCGTCGTACACGACGACGCGTTGGTGGACGAGGTCGAGAAATGCAGACACGATCTCCGATGCTACCGGCGCCGGCGGTGGTCCTCTGCATCCCCGATTTCTGCGGATACCGGAGCCTCTGGCTTCCGAGCGTCTCGGAGGATGGACGCGTTCCGTTGTGCGGCAACGAGCGACGTTCGAATCGGTACCGAGGGAATATCAAGCGGCACGCCTGCCGGGTGGATTATTCCTTGTGGTGCACCCCTCGTGCGTTTACAGTACCGCCCGGGTATGACCCTCGTCATCCGACCTGGCGGGCGGCGAAAGGCAGAGGAGAGGCGATGACGAGCTTTCGACTTGTCGACGAATTGCATGTCGAGGTGCTGGCTGACGGACTGCTGGTACTGAAACCCGGCGGCGTCGAGGTGATGAAACTGGTCGAAGACCAAGCCGAAGCGTTCGCGCTCGCCGAGGCCGGGTGCGACGTGGTGCCCGAGCGTTTGCAGACGGCGATGGCCGGCCTGGTCGAACTCGGTCTGGTCGAAACCGACGCCTGGTCGCGTCGCCGTGTCATCCAGCTCGGTGGGGCGGCCGCTGCGGCGGCGGTCGCGGTGACGGCGCTGCCCGGTGTGGCGGCGGCTTCGTCCCCGGCGAGCACGACCAGCACGTCTACCTCGTCGAGCACCACCACGTCGTCCACCACGTCGACGACCACGACGGTGCCGCCGGTCCTCCGACTCGCCATCGATTACCTGGTGGTTGGCGGTGGAGGCGGTGGCGGGGGTGGCCGCGGCGCCGGTGCAGGCGGCGGTGCAGGCGGGGTGCGGCGTGGATCCGTGGAGCTGACGGCTGCGACGTACGCGGTGACCGTCGGCGCCGGAGGCGCCGGCGGAACCAGCCTGAACGGGCACAGAGGTATCAGTGGTCAGAACAGCGTGCTCGCGTTCACCTCGCCCATCACGGCACACGGCGGTGGTGGCGGTGGGCTCGACGCTCCGGGGCTGGCGGGAGGCCTCTCCGGCGGCTCCGGCGGTGGAGGAGTAGGCATCGGCCGGGGCGGTTCGGCACTGGACCCGACCGAGGGCAACGCCGGTGGAGACGGCCTGCGCCTCGGCGGTGGCGGTGGTGGCGGCGGCGCGGGGCAGCCGGGCGGCGAGCCCACGACCGCTGACGTCGGCGCCCGCGGAGGCGATGGGATCTCCTCACCTCTGGCTCTGGCTGCCAACATCGGAAGACCGGTCGGGATGGTCGGTGGCGGTGGTGGCGGCGGGGGAGAATCGGGAGCGGGGCCCGGTGGGTCGGGCGGCGGTGGAAACGGACAACCAGGGTTGGCGCCGGCCGCGAACTCGGGAGGTGGCGGCGGTGGGGGAAGTCGCAGCGGCGCGGGGAGGGCGGGCGCCACAGGAGTCGTGGTGATCAGGTACCGCACGGCCGATGCAACGAGCTGGACCGTGTCGGCTACTCCGGGAACCGGAACCACGGCTGCAGACATCCGCACCGCTTCAGACGCCACCTACACCTACCACTGGTTCACCAGGGCGGGCGGGTACAGCTTCACACTCGCCTGACCCGGCACGCCTCGACTCACCTGTTGCCATGACCGACCTCACCTCGGGCCCACCGGCGGCGAGGTGCCGCTCGGCGATCGGTTCGGGGATCGGGTGAAGGGGTGGGGCTCCTCAGTCGGTGACCCGGCGGTAGCCGAGCTCGGCGAGGGCCTCGTCGTCGATCAGCTCGGGGCTCCAGGGCGGATCCCACACGATCTCCAGATTCACGCGGTCGTCGCCACCCGGGTCCAGCGCGCGGGCGGCGGCCTGGCGGGCCTCCTCGGGGAGACTGTCGGAGACCGGGCACCCCGGTGTGGTCAGGGTCATGTCGATGAGCACCTTCTCCATGCCGGCTTCGATCCGGTAGACCAGGCCCATCGTGACGATGTCGAGGCCCACCTCGGGGTCGTAGACCTCGTGCAGTGCCGCGGTGACCCGCTCGAGGTCGGCGTCGGTGATGGGGGTGGTCATGGCGGTTCCTCGCAGCTCAGGGGACGGTGACCGGTGCCGAGGCGGGTGCCGGGGACGGCCCGTTCGTGGTCGGTGGGGCGGGTTCGCGGTCGGTCGCGGCGGTCTCGCGTCGCCGGGCGGCGCGGCGGTCACCGGCGACGATCCGCAGCGGACCGGCGGTCAGGTTCGCCAGCACGGCGAGACCGGTCAGGGCCAGCGCAATCCCGCAGATGGTCACCGCCCACGGGTGGCCGCTGGCCAGGCCGACGGTGCCGGTGAGGGCCGCGGTCACGCCCAGCACGAAGGTGAGCCGGGCGGTCGGGGCGTGCACGAGGTGCGCGAACAGCAGGGGACGACCGTCGGGGGCCTTGGTGTGACCGGCCTGGCGCATCCGGCTCCAGGAGATGAAGGGCACGATCTTGTGCAGGTGACCCACCACGGCCAGACCCAGCCACATCGTCAGCGCGAAGATCTCGATCTGGATGGCCCGGGTGCGCATGGTGAGCGACAGGTCGAACATGCCGGCGAAGATCCCGGCCCAGGCGGCCACGATCAGCATCACCGCCGAGGTGAGGACGAACGCATGGAGCAGTTCCATGCGGCGCCGTCGGTGCCGGATCACCCCGGCCAGGGACACCAGGTGAGCCGCCAGGCCGCCCAGGATCAGCGCCGCGCCGATCGAGGACAGCTCCACAGAGGGGATCAGCAGGCCGATGGCCAGCACGGGGGTACCGGCGATGAGCAGCCGCACCGCCCAGTCCCCGGCGGCGGTGGAGGGCCGGTGGGCCAGCAGGAACATGGGCCAGAGCTTCTCGGCGACGGCCACGTAGGCCAGTCCGATCCACCCGATCAGCCCCAGGTGGGCGTGGGCGAGCACCCGGCGGGGCAGCAGCAGGAAGAAGCCGTGGTGCATGTCGAAGGCGTAGGTGACCCCGAAGGCCGCGGTGACCACGAGGAACACGATCGCGATCCGCAGCCCCAGCACCGGGGTGCCCCGGCCGCGGCGCAGCAGCGGACCTGACAGGTTCCAGGCGGCCAGACAGATCGCCGTGAAGGCTCCCACCCCGGCCACCTCGAGCAGCACCGGCCGGCCGGTGGCGAACGCGACCGGTAGCAGCCACACCGAGGGCACCCAGATGATCAGGGTGACGAGACCGGCGGTCGCCGAGCGGAGCCGGCGCCCGGCGACCACCGGTCCGAACTGGTGCGATGCCCCCAGCACCGCGGTGGACAGGAACGCCAGCATCGCGAGGTGGACCGTGGCCACGGCCGTGGGCGCACCGGGAGCGCGCACGATCGTGCCCGCCGTGATCGCCAGCGTGACGCCGAAGCCGACCAGGCCGACCACCGCGCAGGCCAGCCACGCCAGGGGCAGCCACGCCGGGGGTACCGCGAGCGGTGAGATCGGTGGGCCGCCCGAGGGCGGGGAACGGCGTGGGGTCCCGGTGGCGGAGTCGGTCATTCGGTAGGCCAGGGTCAGAAGCCCAGGGTGAACCGGGTGCGCCAGTGGTTGGGTTCGACCTCGTTGGCCTCGAAGGCGAAGCCCTGGGAGGACAGCACCCCTTCGAGGGGAGTGGGTTCGAAGGGGGCGACGACGACCAGGTCCTCGTCGCCGAGTTCGGCGACGGCGGTCATGATCGTCTCGAAGGGTTCGTCGCCGGCGTCGATGATGGGCCGCACGTCGAGCACCCGGGCCCGTTTGGTGAAGGTGGTGCGCCACTCGCCCTCGTCGAAGGCGGCGTCGTCCCAGGAGCTCTCCCCGGGTCGCATCGTCTCGAGCTCGGAGAACAGGTGGAGTGGCCGGTGGTCGGTCACCAGGGTCAGGGTCTCGCCGGCGGCAAGGGCGTCGAGCGCGGCGTGGATCTTCGGGTGGCGTTCGGCGGGCGGGATGTCGCGGGCGTCGATGGTCGCCTGGGTGGAATGCATCACAACTCCTCGGTTGCGGGCCGGCGGAGCCGTAGGCTGGCGTCGGAAACGGAACCAGATTATTCTGTCGATCAGCCGAAATACTAGAAGGCCGAGTCGGACTCGGCAAGACACGAGGTTCTGGATGTGACCGAACCCACACGGCCCGGGCAGTCACCGCGCAGGGACTCGGCCCCAGCCGACACCGAGGAGCTGCAGCTCCGCTCACGGGCACTGGGTGACCCGACCCGCTACCGCATCTTCCGCGAGATCGCGCGGCGCCAACGGCCCGTCGCCGTCGCCGAGCTGACCGCCGCGTTCGGGCTCAACCACAACACGGTGCGCCAGCACCTCCGGAAGCTGTGCGACGCGGGGCTCCTGGACGAGGTCGGTGAACCACCCCGGGGCCCGGGACGGCCGCGGCTGCTGTACCAGCTCAGCGCGGACGCGGCCAACGACTGGAACGCTGAGGGTCCCTATGAGCGCCTGAGCCTGCTGCTTTTGGAGCTGGCCGCCACCGACGCCACACCGCGCGAGGTGGGCCGGGCCGCGGGGCGCGCGGTGCGACTGGACCCGGCCGGACTCGACCCCCTCGAGGTGCTCCGTCGGGTGATGACCGCCCAGGGTTTCGCCCCCCGGGTCGACCGGAACGGCGACCGCGCCGAGGTGACCCTGCTGCGCTGCCCCTTCGCCACCGCCGCCGAGGCCAACCCCTCGGTGGTGTGTGACCTGCACCGGGGCATGACCGAGGGTCTGGTCGGCCAGCTCGACGACGTGGACGCGCCCCGTCTGGTCGCCCGGCATCCGCGCTCGGGAGCGTGCGCGGTCCACCTGAAGGTGCAGCCCGCCTGAGCAGCCGGACGCGGGTCCAACGTCGCCTCGGCGGGCCTCGGACGGGTACAGGGGTAACGGTGGAGAGGGGCACCGCGTGGCTCCTACGGTGGTGCGATGAAGATCTACACACGCAAAGGTGACGACGGCACCACCGGGCTGCTCTTCGGCGGTCGGGTGCCCAAGACCGCGCCACGTCCGGTTGCCTACGGCACCGTCGACGAGGCCCAGGCCGCCCTCGGTGTGGCCCGAGCCGGCTGTATCCGCGGCGACGAGCTGGACCAGATCCTCGTCGGGCTCGAACACGACCTGTGGGTGCTGATGGCCGAACTGGCCACCGCGCCGGGCAACCGCCACAAGCTCGAGGACGGCAAGAACAAGGTGTCCGCGGCCATGGTCACCGCGCTGGAGGAACTCATCGACGAGGTCACCGACCGCTTCGAGGCGCCCAAGGAGTTCGTCGTTCCCGGCCAGGACCCGGTCGCCGCGCAGCTCGACGTCGCCCGCTGTGTGGTGCGTCGGGCCGAACGTGACGCGCTGGTCGTCGACGACGAGGGCGAGCCGACCCAGGTCGTGCCCTACCTGAACCGGCTCTCGGATGCCTGCTGGACCCTGGCGCGCTGGCGCGAGGCCACCGCGGCAGGCGGGTCACTGGCCAGTCGCGCCACCTGAACGCTCGACGCCCCGACCCGGCGCGTCGCCCAGGCGCGGCGCGATCCGGTCGTGGGCGACCCGCAGCGAAGTGGGAAGCCGGTCGACCTGGCGCTGATGCAGGGTGGGGAGCTGCCGGCGTACCTGGACCTGGGACCCCTCGAAGCGCACGACCCGGAAGATCGCGCACCGGTGCAGTGCCCGGACGAAGGGCGAGTTGCGGGTGGTGGGCACCCCGAGGCCGAGCGAGCGGGCGGTGTCGGCGATGGGCAGGCGGTAGCCGTCGGGGAACTGGTCCAGCACGCTGGCCAGGCGGCGCAACAGCATCGTGGCCGAGGGTCCCAGCACGCTCAGCCAGAACAGCTCCACGTAGCTGGAACGCACGTCGTGACCGTGGGTCGCCAGGTACGGGTCGGGCCAGGCCGCCACATGGATCGACCCGGACACCGGGACCGGCAACTTGGTGTGGTCGATGCGCCCGGGACGTCCGGTGTCCCGGGGCGCGGCCGGCGGTCGGGTCGGGCCCGGGGCACCGGTCGGGGCCGGCGGGCCGGGCGGCTGGTGCCGGGGCGGGGTGTCGGCCCTGGCGTCGTCGATGGGCTGGGTGTCGAGGGGGTGGGACGTCACCGTGGTGTGGGACATGAGGCCTCCTGGTCGGGTTCGGGAACGGCCCGCCACCGGCCACGCGAGCAGGACTCGAAGGGAGGGGCGGGTTCTGGCTGGGTGCCCGGGCGCCGACGAGCTCAAACCTGGCCTGGCCTGGCCCGGCCCGGCACGTCGCCGGCGGGCAAGGCCCGTGACCGACGGCGATGTGGTCAATCCCGACCAAACCGATAGGCTTTCGGGTGGAATCCGATGTCGAGCCGACCCCGCGGGGCCGATGGCTCACCCCGACCGACGAGGCGAAGATGGCCAGTTTCCGCGAACTTCTGCAGAAGACCAAGGAGCAGATCCGAGAGGTCACCACGGCCGAGACCGACGAGCTGCGCAAGCAGCCCGGCACCGTGGTCCTCGACGTGCGCGAGCCCGCCGAATACGAACAGGGCGCCATCCCCGGCGCGTTGCACATCGCCCGCGGGCAGCTCGAGGGCATGATCGAAGGCAAGATCCCGGACCGGTCCACCAAGGTCCTCATCCACTGCGCGAGCGGGGTGCGTTCGGCGTTCGCGGCCAAGACCATGCAGGAGCTGGGCTACGAAGACGTCGCCTCGGTCGCGGGTGGTTTCAACCAGTGGAAGGACGAGGGCCGGGACTGGTCCACGCCCAAGAACCTCACCCCCGAACAGCGCAACCGCTACCAGCGCCACCTGCTCATGCCCGAGGTCGACGTCGAGGGCCAGGTCAAGTTGCTCGAGTCCAAGGTGCTGCTGCTGGGCGCCGGTGGGTTGGGCTCACCGGCCGCCTACTACCTGGCCGCCGCCGGCGTGGGCACGATCGGCATCATCGACATGGACGTGGTCGACGAGTCGAACCTGCAGCGCCAGATCCTGCACAACCTCGACCGGATCGGGGACCGCAAGGTCGACTCGGCCAAGAAGACCATCACCGCGCTGAACCCCGACGTCGACGTGGTCACCTACGACACCCGGCTGGGTGCCGACAACGTGATGGAGATCCTCGAGGGGTACGACGTCGTCGTGGACGGCCTCGATAACTTTCCCACCCGGTACCTGGTCAACGACGCGTCGGTGAAGCTGGGCATCCCGGTGGTGCACGGGTCGATCTTCCGCTTCGAGGGCATGGTGACCGTGTTCGACCCGCGGCGGGGCCCCACCTACCGCGACATGGTGCCCGAACCGCCCCCGGCGGAGCTGGCGCCGTCGTGCTCGGAGGCCGGGGTGCTCGGCGTGCTGCCCGGCATCATCGGCACGCTGCAGGCCATCGAGACCGCCAAGTTGCTCCTGGAAATCGGCGATCCCCTCATCGGGCGCATGCTGCAGTACGACTCGCTCGAGCAGCGGTTCCGGGAGTTCAAGGTGCGCATCGACCCGTCCAACGAGATCACCTGGAACAACCGCGACCGGGTCCAGATCGCCGAGATGGACGGCCTGTGCCAGCCGGTGCCCCTGCAGGCACCCGCGGCCTGACCCACCGCTGACCCGGCGGCCTGACTCACCGCTGAACCGGCGGGATGGGCCGCCGCTGAACCGGCGGGGTGGGCCGCCGCCCACCTCGACGTCGGCCGCGCTCTCGCCACCCCCGACCCCTCGCCGCAAAGCGAACTTCGGGAGGTTGCGTCGCCATACGGCACGCAACCTCCCGAAGTTCGAAGTGGGGAGCGGTCCGGGGCCGGCGGGGCCGCCGACGACGACCCCGGCTCGGCACTAACGTGCTTCGACCGTGACCGAGCCCCCGCAGCCCACCGAGGTCGAGGCCCGCCGCGGGGTGCGCCGCTTCGTCCCGCTGGTCGTGGGGCTGGCCCTGACCACGTTGTGCGGCGTCTTCATCGTCCGGCTCCTGCTCGAGGACTGGGACCAGGTCTCCGAGCTGGTCGCCAACGCCGACTGGCGGTGGCTGGTCGCGGCCGTCGCCGCGGCGATCGCCGGCATGACCGTGATCGCCTGGACCTGGGCCGATGCGGTGGCGGTCATGGGAGGGCACATGCGGCGGATCCACTCGGTGGCCTGGTACTACGTGGGCGAGATCGCCAAGTACCTGCCCGGATCGATCTGGGCGGCGGTGGGTCGGGGAGAGATCGCCCGCCGCCGCGGCATCCCCGCACCCCAGGCCTACCCGAGCGTGTTCCTGTCGCTGTTGGCGTTGTATCTGGCCGCGGCGCTCACCGCGGCGGTGCTGTTGCCCTTCGACCTGGCCAGCTCGGCCGACGCGGGCCCGGCGCTGGCCCTGCTGCTGTTGGTGCCGGCCGGCCTCGTGGCCCTGCACCCCAAGGTCCTGGGAGTGGCGATCGAGTTCGCCGAACGGGTGAGCCGCCGGTCGATCCCGATCCTGATCCCCGCCTGGCGTGACTCGGTGCTGCTGGTGCTGCGCTACGTGCCGGCCTGGGTCGGTATCGCCCTGTCGACGTGGTGTGTGGCCGTCGCGCTGCCCGGAGTCGACGCGCCGCTGCTGCGCCTGTCGCTGGCCACGGTGCTGTCGTGGACCGCGGGGTTCCTGACCCCCACCCCTGGGGGTGCCGGGGTGCGCGAAGCGGTGTTCATCGCCGTGTCGGGGCTGGCGAGTGGCCCCGCGGTGGCCGTGGCCGTGACCGCCCGGATCATCTTCGTCCTGGTCGACGTGCTGGGCGCGGTGGCCGGAGCACCCCTCACCGGGCGCCGTTCCGGGGTGGGCCATTCGGTAGGCTCTCGGAGACCCGAACCCGGCTCCATCGGTCACCACGAGGAAGGTTGAGCATTGGGAATGGCGCTGTCGGTGCTCATGCCGGCCTACAACGAGCGGGAAAACCTCGAGGAACTGATCCCCGAAACGCTCCGCATGCTCGACTCGATCGGCGGCCAGACCGAACTGCTGCTCGTCGACGACGGTTCCACCGACGGCACCGGTGAGTTCGTCGCGTCGGTCCACGACCCGCGGGTCAACTACGTGCGGTTGCGCCGCAACGCCGGAAAGTCCGCCGCGCTGAGCGCGGGGCTGGCCCGGGTGTCCGGCGAGATCGTGGTGCTCATGGACGCGGACGGCCAGGACGACCCCACCGAGGTGCCCCGGCTGGTCGAGCTGCTCGACGAGCGCGACCTGGACCTGATCACCGGATCCCGGGCGGGCAACCGTCACGACCGCTTCATCAAGCGCAACACCTCCAAGATCTACAACCGCACCACCGCGCTGGTGTCGGGGGTGGACCTGCGCGACTTCAACAGTGGTCTCAAGGTGATGCGCCACGAGCTGGCCACCTCGCTGGAGATGTACGGCGAACTGCACCGCTACATCCCGGTGCTGGCCCACTGGAGCGGCTTCGCCGTGGGCGAGGAACCCATCACCCACCACGAGCGGCGCCACGGCACCACCAAGTTCGGTCGGGCCCGGTTCTGGCGGGGGTTCCTCGACCTGATCACGGTCAAGTTCCTCACCACCTACACCTCCCGACCCTTCCACCTCTTCGGAGGTTCGGGCATCATCATGGGCCTGGTCGGGGCCGGCCTGCTGGTGTGGATGGCCGTCATCAAGTTGTCGGGCGACGCGGTCGGCAACCGACCCGCGCTTCTCATCGGGGTGTTCCTGGTGGTGGTCGCGGTCCAGATGATCTCGCTGGGTCTGATCGCGGAGCTGGTGGTGCACATGCGACGACGCCGGAAACTCGACGCCACCATCGCGGAGGACGAAACATGAACGGCCACCAGTCGACCGCAGCGCCGATCGGCCTCGCCCCCGGAGCGCCCGAGCAGGCCGCCGGCCAGGACGCCAAGAAGTACTCGTCGACCAACCCGGTGGTCAGCCGTCTTCTGGACCGCTGGATGGGTCGGCTGCGTGAGACGATCGGCCCCATCGGCAGCGACGAGGTCATCGTCGACGTCGGCGTGGGCGAGGGATTGTGCCTGGAACGGTTCCTGCCCGAGGGTCACACCGCTCTGGGCGTGGAGTACCGCCATGACAAGGCGGTGGTCGCCGGGTCGCGGATCGACGGGCTGGTACCCCTGGTGGCCGACGCGGGAATGCTCCCGGTGGCCAGCGCGTCCGCCGATCTGGTCACCTGCATCGAGGTGCTCGAACACCTGGTCACCGACGAACCCGCCGTGGCCGAACTGGCCCGGATCTGCCGGGGCCGGTGCGTGGTGTCGGTGCCCTGGGAGCCGTGGTTCCGCCTCGGCAACCTGGGGCGGGGCAAGAACATCGCGCGCTTCGGCAACGATCCCGAACACGTGCAGTTCTTCACCCCCGCGCGCCTGCAGAAGCTCCTGGAGCAGTCGTTCTCCCGGGTCCGGGTGGTCAAGGCGTTTCCCTGGCTGATCGCCGAAGCCCGCGTCTGACCCATCCTCCGGCGTCCGGCCGGCCCGTCGGTACTCGGGCTCACGGTGTCGACGTCGGCACCGAGGGATCCACGACCCACATCGGCAGGCTGCCTCCCGACGGTTGGGGGAACTCGAGCAGGAACTGATTGTCGACGATCCGTTCGGGTCGACGGTCGGTGGTGGTCTCGGGCTTGCGGAGCGGGGGTCCCTCGATGCGGGTGGCCTCGCCCCCGACGCCGGCCAGCCCGGCGGGGGTCGTGGTCAACAACAGCAGCCGTCGTCCCTGGTCGGCCCAGTCCGCCTGCAACGTTCGGATCTGTGCGGCGGTCACCTCGTAGTCCGCTCCCGCAACGGGGAGACCGCACCACTGGCCGAGCGGGATCGGGACGGTTTGCGCCAGGTACAGATCGGGGGTGACCAGGATCGCGCTCGGTTCGGTTCGGGCGAGCGCGCAGATCTGGTCGAAGCGTTGTGCGGTGGTTCGCCCCACCGCGGTGTCCGCCAGCGGGAGCGTGGCCCGGATCGGAGCGATCAGGCACACCACGGCCACCCCGGCGACCGCGAGCTGGCTCAGCGGTGGACGGAGCCGTCGGAGTTCGTCGAGCACCATGCCGAAGGCGAGGAACATAAGCGGAATCGACACCGCCACGAATCGGCGCGTCGCCCAGGGCAGGTCCGGGCCGACCTGGGGGGTGATGAGGTAGCCGAGCGTGACCGTGAGACCGACCGCGGCGAAGGGCAGAATCCGCATCTTCGCGGGTGCCAGGCCCCGCCAGGCCCACCAGGCCAGCGCGGCGATCCCGCCGGCGACGAGGATCGGCCCCAGGAACCACTCGATCCAGAGGTACGCCAGGGTCTTGCCCCAGTTGAGCAGCACCTTGTCGCCCGGGGGCGCCCAGTACTCCTGCACGCCACGGGCGAGCGCGTCCCGGACCCCCTGGATGTCGGGACGGATGAAGCGCAGCCAGACCACGATCCCGGCGATGGCCACGCCACCGGCTATGGCGGCTCGGAGCACCGTGGCCGTGGGGGCCAGCCGCCCGTCGACGACGCGGTAGCCGGCGGAGCCGAGCAGCCGCCCAGCCACGGCGCCCAACAACGCGCCCGCGATGAGGACCGGCAGACGAGGAACCAGGCGCGTGATGAAGTAGCCCTGCGCGAAGAGCCGGGTCTCGAGGATTCCTGCAAAAGTCACCACGACCAGGGCCGTCAACGCGGCCGCGTAGGTTTCGGCATGACGCTTTCGTCCCTGACGCTGGGCCAGAGTGGTCTGGAGCACCAGCACCCCGGCCAGCGGCATGATCGGGACGAGACCATCGATGCGGGCCAGACACGTCGCGCCCAGCAGCGCACCGGCCACTGCGGCGACCCGCCGCCCACCGCTGGGCAGATGGGTCAGCGCCCACAGTCCGGCGAGCAGCAGCAGCATCGCCAGCGGTTCGGAAAACTGATCCCGAGCGACGTAGACGAACGGGTAGCTCACCGCCAGCGCGATCGTGGCGAACGCGCCCGCCCCGGGCGAGCCGAGGCGGCAACCGAGCAGGAACAGCCAGAACAGGGCCAACGACGACAACACCGCGGGAACCAGGAACAGCAGGTCGTAGCCGCCCCAGGCCGCACCCGCCAGGAACACCGCGTTGAGGTCGGGCCACCACGAGTCATAGGTGTCGTCGGCCACGTCGTCGAACCCGTTCTGCATGATCTGCAAGGCGTCGGAGTCGTGGAACGCGCCCGACGGCTTGGCGATTCTGAGCTGGCCGGTGTTGTTGAGCGACAGCGCCGCCGCGGTGTACATGCCCGGGTCACGTTCGGCGATCAGGTGTTCGCCGTGGTTGGCCCCGTTCCACACCCCAGACGCGACGCAGATCACGACGACGGCGGCGAGCAGACCACGGTGCGGGCGGGTGGCTCCCGACGCGGACCGGACGTGGGGAAGCACCCACCACCACGCCAGAGCCGTGACCAAGGTGGTTGCGAGGAGCACCGGCAACGGCCAGAACACCCCGAGGGCCGCCGCGCCGAGTCCGACGAGCGCGTAGGCCAGCACCGCGATCGCGCCGGCCATGGCCACCACGTCGAGGGTCGGCCGCACCCGGTTCCCGGCGTCGACCGCTGCTGGTCGTGGCTCGGTCATGGACGATCTGGGAGCAACGGGGATCCCTCTACGGTCGGCGGCACGGGAGTCGGACCGCCGGACACTTTATGCAGCGCCGGCCGCGGTGACGAGGCGCAGCGGCCGGCGGCCGGGAGGCGGCGGAGACGGTGCGGAGCCCACCACTAGTCTCACAGGTCGATGAAGCTCATCATCCAGATCCCGTGTCTGAACGAGGAGGATCAGCTTCCGGCAACGCTGGCCGATCTGCCGCGCACGCTGCCCGGGTTCGACACCGTGGAATGGCTCATCATCGACGACGGGTCCACCGACGCCACCGTCGAGGTGGCCCGGGCCCACGGCGTGGATCACATCGTGCGCTTCACCCGGAACCGGGGTCTCGCCGACGCCTTCCAGGTCGGTCTGGACGCGTCGCTGAAGCTGGGCGCGGACGTCATCGTCAACACCGACGCCGACAACCAGTACTCGGCCGATTCGATCCCCGATCTGATCGCCCCGATCCTGGCCGGCGACGCCGACGTGGTGGTGGGCGACCGGGACACCTCGAGCATCGAGCACTTCTCGCCGGTCAAGAAGTTCCTGCAACGACTGGGCAGTGGCGTGGTCCGGCGGGCATCGGGCACCACGATTCCGGACGCCACCTCGGGATTCCGGGCCTACTCCCGGGACGCCGCGATCGGACTGACCGTGGTGTCGCGCTACACCTACACCCTGGAGTCGATCATCCAGGCGGGCAAGGGGTCCCTGGCCATCGACAGCGTGCCGGTGCGCACCAACCCCAAGACCCGGGAGTCCCGGCTGTTCGGGTCGATGGGCTCCTACGTGCGCACCAACGCCGCGGGAATCTTCCGCATCTACACCAGCTACGAGCCGCTGTTCGTGTTCACGCTCATGGCGTTGTTCGTGGCGGTGTGCGCACTGGCGGCCTGGTCACCGTTCCTGTGGGACTGGATCGTCAACGGCGACCGCAGCGGCCACCTGCAATCGGTGATGCTGGGCGGGGTGCTGTTCGTGGCGGCGGTGCAACTGTTCGCGCTGGGGGTGATCGCGGACCTCATCGCCGCGCACCGGGCGGTCACCCAGCGCTCCCTGGAGCGGATCCGGCGCATCGAACTGGAACTGGGTGTTCCCCCGAACGGCTACGAACCGGCTCACGCGGCTTCGACGAGGAACAGCGGCAGCACCCCATCCGCGGACTGAGCGATCCGCCCGTCGGGTCCCATGACCCGGGGCACGCCGGTTACCGTCGCCTCGGGACCGACCAGGACCGGTCCGGGGACCGGATGGGCACGGCCGCCCACGCCGACCAGCCCTTCGGGGGACGTCGACAGGATCAGCAGACGCCGACCCTCGGCCTTCCAGAGCATGGTCAGCTCGTGGATCTCCCCTGGAGTGACCGATCCCAGCGCCCCGGCCACCGGCAGGTCGCACCAGGAGGCGAGCGCGGTGGGGATCGTGTAGGCCAGCGCCTGCCCGGGAGTCACCAGGATCGCGCTGGGTTCGTCGTGCGCGATGGCACAGATGTGGTCGAAGCGGGCCGCCAGGGAATCGCCCGGAGCGGTGGCCCGGAGCTGGACCGTCACCTGTACCGGCGCGGCGAGCAGCAGGACCCCCACCACGCAGGTCCCGACCACGGTCCAGGGTGGACGTCGCCGGGCGATCTCGGCCAAGGCGACGCCGGTGGCGAGCAGCAGCAACGGAATGCTCACCGCCATGAACCGCCGGATCGCCCAGGGGTGGTCCGGGGTGATGGACGGGTCGATCAGGTACAGCAGGGTGGTCGCCGAGGCGACCCCGGCAGCCGGGAGCCACAGCCGGTCCCGGCTCAGTAGGCCGCGGCCGAGCATCCAGACCAGCGCGGCGAAGGCCACCGCCACCAGCGGAGGTCCCAGATACCACTCCAGCCACAGGTACGACAGGGTCTTGGCCCAGGGCAGCAGGTCCACGACGCGGTCCTCGGTGGCCATCGCGGACTCCAGTCCGGCCTTGTCGGGCCGGAAGAACCGTGCCCAGACCACCACCGCGGCCACACCGACGGCGACCGCGGCGAATCCCCATCGGACCCCGTTTCGGGGTGTGGCGCCCGCCGCGTCCACCCGCCAGGCGAAGCGTCCGGCCAGAGCGCCCACCACCGCTGCGAGGATCATGGCTCCGACCAGCGAGGGCAGGCGGGACGCGAGGTTGGACTCGAAGTACGAGCGTGAGAACGCCCACACGTCCCAGGTGCCGAGTGCCGCGGTCACCATCATGGCCACGCCGGTGGCGACCCACGCCCGCGCCCGGGACGTCAGGCCGCGGCGCCGGGCCAGGGCCACCTCGAGCGCGACCAACCCCGCGATCGGGATCAGCGGCACGAACGCGTCGATCCGGGCCATGCAGGTCGCTCCCAGGAGCGCGCCGGCCACGACCCCGGCCCGCCAGCCACTGCGCCGCACGAAGGTCAGCGCCCACAACCCGGCCAGCAGCAGGACCAGGGCAACCGATTCGGAGTAGGTGTCCCGGGCGATGAAGACGAAGGGGTAGCTCACCGCGAGACCCACCGCGGCGGCCGCACCGCCCCAGGGGCGGCCCAGACGCACCCCGAGGGCGTAGACCAGCACCAGGGCGGCGGCCATCAGGAGCGCGGGCACCAGGAACACCCGGTGGGGCGCCACCCATGCGGCTGCGCCCAGGAACACCGCGTTCAGGTGCGGGAACTGCGGATCGGCCGAACCCGCATCGTTGGCGCTGAAGCCGATACCCCGTTGGAGGACCCCGGGGGCACCGTCGAAGGGACCCGTCGGCGGCGCGACCCGCAGGTTCCCGTGCTCTGCCAGCCACAGCCCGGTGGCGATGTAGACGCCCGGGTCACGTTCGGCGATGAGGTGCTCGCCGTGGTGGGCGCCGTTCCATAGCCCTGCGGCCAGGGCCAGGAGTATCACCGCGGTGGTGAGGAGCCACCGAGGCCGGGACGGGGAGGGGTCGCGGGCCACCGTGGGCAGAACCAGTCGCAGCACCAGCGCCGAGGCCACCACGGTGACCCCCAGTACCGGCAGCGGCCAGAACCAGCCGGCCATGGCGGCGAGGAGCCCCACCACCGAGAACACCCCGACGCCCACGGCGCCGATCCACACCGCGGTGGTGAACCACGACGGCGAGCCCGGCGTGTCGCCGGCGGTGGTGGGGGCCCGGGTCGGGTGCTCGGCAAGCTCGGGCGCGGGAGGGGGCGGGTCCGCAGGCGATGAGTCGTCGAAGAAGTCCGCCGGTGTGGGCACCCGGGCGGGCTCGGAGCCCGCCTCGCCGCCCGATGGTGCGATGCTCCGGGTCATCCGCTCGGGTCCGCCCCCGGTTCTGTGGTGCCGGGCAGCAACTCGTCGAGCACGGCGCGGGCCGCAGCGACCGGTGACCGGGTCCCGGTGCGCACCGCGGACTCGGCGTCG
Organism: uncultured Iamiaceae bacterium; assembly: GCA_964449375.1. Classification (GTDB taxonomy): domain Bacteria; phylum Actinomycetota; class Acidimicrobiia; order Acidimicrobiales; family Iamiaceae; genus JAFDWI01. The sequence continues at coordinate 16,818 of CAYVAS010000051.1, forward strand.
GCCAGAATCCCGGCCAGGTGGGTGTCGGTGGCCATCCGGGCCTCGACCCCCGCGGTGATCTCGGTCCAGAACCACTCCTGGCGTTGCGCCGCCCGCTGGCGCTCCAGCACCCCGTTGGTCCGCAGCGCGGCCACCGCTTCGTCCAGACGATCCGCGACCGTGTCGATGCCGGTGCCTTCGGTGGAGGACACCGCCACCACCGCCGGCTCCACCCCCGGGTGCGGTGGGCGCAGCAGCTGCAGCGCCCGTTTGTGGTCGGCGACCGAGTGGCGCGCCGCGGCGGCCAGGTCGCCGTCGGCCTTGGTGACCACCACCAGATCGGCGAGTTCCATGATCCCCCGCTTGATGCCCTGCAACTCGTCACCGGTGCCGGGGGAGACCAACAGCACGAACAGGTCGGTCATGTCGGCAACCGCCAGTTCGGACTGGCCGACCCCGACGGTCTCGACCAGGACCAGGTCGAACCCGGCGGCCTCACACAGCAACAGCACTTCCCGGGAGCGTCGGGCGATGCCGCCCAGGGTGGTGCCCGCCGGGGAGGGCCGGATGAAGGCCTCGGGTTGGCGGGCCAGGCGTTCCATGCGGGTCTTGTCGCCCAGGATCGACCCGCCCGTGCGACGGGAGCTGGGGTCCACCGCCAGCACCGCCACCCGGCGACCTCGGTCGATCTGATGCATGCCGAAGGCCTCGATGAAGGTGGACTTGCCCGCGCCGGGCGCGCCGGAGATGCCGATACGGGCCGCGCCGCCGGTGGCGGCCATGACGTGATCGATCAGCTCTTCGGCGTCGCGGCGATGGTCGGACCGGGTGGATTCCACCAGGGTGATGGCCCGGGCCAGGGCCCGGCGGTCGCCCTGGAGCACCCGTCGGGCCAGGGAGCCGTTGGTCTCGGCGGGGTCGGCGGGCACGGAGCTAGGGGCCCGTGTCGCCTCGCGGGGTCTGCAGCAGCTCCAACACCTGGGTGGCGGCGTCCAGCACGTTGGTGCCCGGCCCGAAGGTCGCGGCCACCCCGGCGGCTTGGAGCACCTCGTAGTCCTTGGGCGGGATCACCCCACCACACACCACCAGGATGTCGCCGGCATCCAGGGCGCGGAGTTCCTCGATGAGCTGGGGGACCAGGGTGGAGTGGCCGGCAGCCTGGGACGACACCCCCACCACGTGCACGTCGTTGTCGACCGCGTCACGGGCCACTTCGGCGGGGGTCTGGAACAGCGAACCCACGTCGACGTCGAAACCCAGGTCGGCGAACGCGGTGGCGATGACCTTGGCGCCCCGGTCGTGGCCGTCCTGGCCCATCTTGGCGACCAGCATGCGGGGCCGGCGTCCCTGGGCGTCGGCGAAGGACGCCACGCTGCGCTGGAGGTCCCGGTACTTCTCGTCGCCGTCGTACTCGGAGCCGTACACCCCCGAGATGCTACGGATCTCGGCGCGGTGACGACCGAACACCTTTTCCATCGCGTCGGAGATCTCTCCGACGGTGGCCCGGGCCCGGGCGGCTTCCACGCACAGCTCCAGCAGGTTGGCGTCGCCACCGGCGCCTTCGGTGAGCGCGTCGAGCGCGGCCTGACAGGCGGTCTCGTCGCGGTCGGCGCGCACCTGGCGCAGCCGGGCGATCTGTGCGGCGCGCACCTGGGCGTTGTCGATGTCGAGCACCTCGACCATCTCGGGTTCGGTGGGCTGGTACTTGTTGACGCCCACCACCACGTCCTCGCCGCGGTCGATGCGGGCCTGGCGGCGGGCGGCGGCCTCCTCGATGCGCAGCTTGGGCATGCCCGAGGCGACCGCTGAGGTCATGCCGCCGAGCTCTTCGACCTCCTGGATGATCGTGCGGGCCTTGGCGGCCAGGGCCTGGGTGAGCGACTCGACGTAGTAGCTGCCACCGAGGGGGTCGATCACGTGGGGGATGCCGGTCTCCTCGGCGAGGATGAGCTGGGTGTTGCGCGCGATCCGGGCGGAGTGGTCGGTGGGCAGCCCGAGCGCCTCGTCGAAGGAGTTGGTGTGCAGGCTCTGGGTGCCGCCCAGCACCGCGGCCATCGCCTCGATGGTGGTGCGGATGATGTTGTTGTGCGCGTCCTGTTCGGTCAGCGACACCCCCGAGGTCTGACAGTGGGTGCGCAGCATCGACGACTTGGGGTTCTGGGGTCGGAACTGGGCCATCAGCTCGGACCACAGCAGCCGTGCGGCGCGCAGCTTGGCGATCTCGGTGAACAGGTTCATGCCGATCGCGAAGAAGAAGCTGAGCCGGGGCGCGAACGCGTCGACGTCCAGGCCCTTGCCCAGCGCGGCCCGCACGTACTCCAGCCCGTCGGCGATCGTGAAGGCCAGCTCCAGATCGGCGGTGGCCCCGGCCTCCTGCATGTGGTAGCCCGAGATCGAGATCGAGTTGAACCGGGGCATGT
>CAYVAS010000052.1:0-18649 GCA_964449375.1 uncultured Iamiaceae bacterium
AGTGGAACCCGATGAACGTGTGCAGCTACCACCTCCAGGAGGCCGGTGCCACGCCCCGCCAGGAGATCGCCTTCGCGCTGGCGACCGCGATCGACGTGCTCGACGCGGTCAAGGAGTCCGGCCAGGTGCCCGAGGACCGGTTCGATGCGGTGTTCGCGTCGATCTCGTTCTTCGTGAACGCCGGGATCCGCTTCGTGGAGGAGACCGCCAAGATGCGGGCCTTCACCCGGCTGTGGGCTCGGATCGGTCGGGAACGCTACGGCGTGACGGACCCCAAGGCGCTGCGGTTCCGCTACGGCGTGCAGGTCAACTCGCTGGGGCTCACCGAGGCCCAACCCGAGAACAACGTCCAACGCATCGTGCTGGAGATGCTGGCGGTGACCCTGTCCAAGGACGCCCGGGCCCGTTCGGTGCAGCTTCCGGCCTGGAACGAGGCCCTCGGACTCCCCCGCCCCTGGGACCAGCAGTGGTCGCTGCGCATGCAACAGGTGCTGGCCTATGAGACCGACCTGCTCGAGCACGACGACATCTTCGCCGGCAGCCACGTCATGGAAGCCATGACCGACGAGCTGATCGACGCCGCCGACGCCGAGCTCGACGAGGTGCTGCAACTCGGGGGCGCCTTCGAGGCGATCGACGAACTGAAGGGACGGCTGGTCACCTCTCACGCGGAACGGATGCGCCGCATCGAGGCGGGCGAGCAGACCGTGGTGGGGGTCAACGCCTTCACCGAGACCGCGCCCTCCCCGCTCGGGGGCGCCGAGTCGATCCTGCGGGTCGATCCCCGGGTCCAGGACGAGGCGATCGCCGACGTGAAGGCCTGGCGTTCCCGGCGCGACGCATCCGCGGTCGAGCGGTCCCTCGCCGCGTTGCGGCGCGCGGCGGTCGAGGGCGACAACATCATGGCCGCCACCGTGGACCTCGCCCACGCCGGCGGGACCACCGGCGAGTGGGCCGACACCCTGCGCGAGGCCTTCGGCGAGTACCGCGCGCCCACGGGTGTGGCCGCGGCCGCCGGACACGGCGTGGTCCTCGAAGGGCTGGCTGCGGTCGCGGAGCGGAACCGGGGTCTGGAGGGCGGGCCGGTGCGCCTGCTGGTCGCGAAGCCCGGCCTCGACGGCCACTCCAACGGTGCGGAGCAGATCTCGGTCGCCGCCCGCGACGCGGGCATGGAGGTCATCTACCAGGGCATCCGCCTGCGGCCCTCCCAGATCGCCGCGGTGGCCCGGGACGAGGACGTCGAGGTCGTGGGGCTGTCGATCCTCTCGGGCAGCCACATGGAGCTGATCCCCGAGGTGGTCGCCTCGCTGCGCGACCAGGGCGTGACCGCGCCGGTGGTCGCCGGGGGGATCATCCCCGAAGAGGACCGCGAGGCCCTGCTGGCCGACGGCGTGGCCCGCGTCTACACGCCCAAGGACTTCGAGCTGGTCCAGATCATGGGCGACCTCACCGACCTCGCCGAGGCCGAACGCACCTCGCCCACCTCCTAGCAGCGACACCACTGGCGCCCGCGGAGCGTCGGCTAGACAGGTGCCGACATGTCCCCGGACGAGCGACCTCCCCGACCGGGGCCGACCGGGCGGCCGCGACGGCGCCGTCGCGGTGGCCCCGACTGGATCCGCACGTGGTTCGTCGCGGTGCTCGTGGTGTGGGTGCTCATCCCCTTCGCCGCTGCATCCGGCGCCGCCCAGGACGCACTGCCCTACGTGGCCGCCGGTCGGCTGGTGAGCGACCGACCCGAGGCGGTCTACCCCACCACCGGTGACCGGCACACCGGCATCGACGACGCCTTCGCGCAGGAGTACTGCTCGCTGCTGGATTCCCAGGTGGTCCGCTGTGACCAGGTGGCGGTCGCCTTCCTGGCCACGCCCCTGGCGTTGCCCTTCGCCGTGGCGATCTCGCCGCTGTCGGGCGTGGCCGCGAGCCTGCTGATGCGCAGCGCCGCGGCGGTGCTGCTCGCCGCGGGCATGGCGTTGGTCTGGAAACGCTTGGCCCACCGGACCCGCCGGGCCCCGCTGCAACTGCTGCTCACCGCGGTGGCGCTCACCCCGCTGGCGACCGCCACGATCGGTTTCGCCCAGACCTCACCGGTGATGTTCGTGTCGGTGCTGGGGGGCCTGGGCGCGACGAGCCGGGCGGGCCGGGTCGCCCAGGTCCTGGCCTGGGTCGCCGCCAGCATCTTCAAGGCGTTTCCCGCCGCGCTGGTGCTGGTGCTGGTGTGGCTGCGGCGCTGGCGGTTCCTGGCCGCGGCCGCGGCGGTGGTCGCGGCGGCCGCTGCGGTGACCGCGCTGGTCGCCCCGGCCTCGATCGTGAGCGACTTCCTGGACTCGACGCGGGCGATCTCGGCCGAGGGCGCCGACGGGTCGATCACCTGGCTGGTCAGCGATCTCACCGGCGTCGACGGCCTGGGACGGGCCGCGGCGGTCCTGGTGGGCGCGGCGTGCTGCTGGTTCGGGTTGGTGCGAACCGAGCCCGACGTTCGCTGGGCTGCCGGCTATCTGGCGCTGGTCGTGGTCTCGCCCCTGTTCCAGGTGCACTACCTGTGGGTGCCCCTCGGCGCGGTGGTCGTCGCGCTGGCCGCCCAACGCCGTCTGGGGAAGCGTTCGCTGACCGCCCTGCCGGTGCTGGCGCTGCTCACGATCCCACCCAGCCTGGCCGACGACCCGACCCGGGGGTTCCACCCCACCCACCAGGCGCTGCTCGTCGTGGTCACCGCCGCGGCGTTCTGCTGGTTCGCGGCCCGTTCCCGCCCGGCCACGACGCCCACGGCGAACACCCCCGCACCGGATCGGACGCGCCGACCGTGACCCCCTCGCAGTCGGCGATCCCGCCGATCCTGCGCCACGCCTTCCTGGCGGTACTGGCGCTGTGGCTCATCATGCCGATCGCGCTGGGCGGCCGGGTCGCCCAGGACGCCGTGCCCTACGTGGCTGCCGGTGAGCTGGCCCGCACCAAGCCCGACGAGGTCTACGCGGCGCGCAACGGCGACCTGTACGACCTGCGGCCCGCGTTCGCCACCGCCTGGTGCGAGGCCGCTCCCCCGGGAACCGACTGCGCGGACCTCGCGGTCGCGTTCGTCGCCGCGCCCCCGGTGGTACCGGTGACGATCGCGCTCGCCGCGCTGGGCGACCGGGGTGGTGCCCTGGCGATGCAGTTCGCCGCCGCGGGGCTGCTGGCCGCCGGCATGTGGCTGCTGTGGCAGCGCCTGGCCCACCGGACCAGCCGGGCCCCCCAGCTCCTGGTGGCCACCGCGGTGGCGGCCACCCCCATGGCGATGGTGCCCATCGGCCTGGGCCAGACCTCCCCGATCCTGTTCCTCTCGGTGTGTGTGGGGGTCGGCATCGGGTCGCGTCGGCGCAGCGCGGTCGCCGGGCTGGTGTGGGCCGCGGCTGCGGCGCTCAAGGTGTTCCCCGCCGTGCTGGCCCTGATCCTGTGGTGGCGACGCCGCTTCGTGACCCTGGCCTGGGGGCTGGGTCTGTTGGCGGTGCTGTCGGTGGTGGCCGTGGTGGCGCTGGACGTGTCGATCTGGGACGACTTCGTGCGGGTCACCGTCGAGCTCCAGGCGAACACCACCGCCAACCCCTACAACGGCTCGGTCGACGCCTTCGTGGTGCGGCTCGTGGGCTCGCCGGACTCGACCGCGGTGACGCTGGCCGGCCGGGCGGTCGGACTGGTCGGGGCGGGGGCGGTGTGCTGGTTCGGGCTGCGCAACACCGACGACGACCTCCGCTGGGCCGCCGGCTCCATTGCGCTGCTGCTGGTCAGCCCGCTGGTGTGGTGGCACTACACCTGGGTGGTCATCGGTGCGTTGGGCATCGCCGTCGCCGCCCAGCGCCGCCTGGACGACCGCACCCTGGCGGTGCTGCCGGCCGCCGCGCTGGTGTCGGTCGTGCCCTCCATCCCCATCGGGTCCGGCTCGTCGTGGCCCACGGCCCAGGCCCTCGCGCTCATCGCCGGCGCGGTGACCTTCTGTGTGCTGGCCCGGCGTGCCGCTACCGCCGCGGTTCCCGGGCAGGCCCGGGTCAGACCCGGTGCAGGGTGAGTCCCAACTCGGCGAAGGCCGGCGCCAGATCCACACTGCCCGGCACCCGCATGCACCACTCGTCCCCTTCGGTGGTGGCCACCCGCACCAGCGCCCAGGACCCCCACAGGGGTGCCGCCTCCACCGTGCTCACCTGTTCGGGCGCGGTCGACAGCTCGTCGATGCCCGCAGCCCGCGACACCGCTCCGGGCTTCCACACCACCGCGGAGTCCTCGAGTACCAGCGTGCCCACGGCGTAGGACTTGGCGAGCTTGGGCGACACGACCTGACCGAGTTTGGACAGGTCGGCGCCCAGGATCTGCGCGTCGAGGCGACGCACGGGTTCGGCGCCCTCGTCGTCGAAATCGTCCTGGTCGGCTTCGGCCGCGACCGGGTCGTCCGCGTCGTCGGGCGCGTCGATCCCCTCGTCGTCGAAGTCGTCGTCGTCGTAGTCGTCGAGGTCGTCGGCGACGGGTTCGGGTTTCCACTCGGGCGTGATGCTCAGCCCGGTGACCCGCCGACCGATCACCGCGACGGCCACCAGCGCGACGATCGCCACGCCGACCACGACGAGCACCACGGTGCTGGCGTTGGAGCCGGCGACGAACGCGATCGCCAACAGCACGGCGACCACGACCACCAGGGCGATGATGCCCCGGGTCCGTCCCCGCGCATGGATCTCTTCCCACCGGGCTTGCGCTTCCTTGATTCCTGGCACGTGTCCCCTTCGGCTGTGCTGGTCGGGTTCTTGAGGTCTCGGAGACGGCCCGCGGGCCGCGCTAGGTCCGTTCGGGCAGGGTGAAACAGCGGTCGTCGAGGTCGCCGAACGCGTACTCGGGGTACAGCCCGGCGTACATCGCGCGGGTCCGGTCGGTCCACGCCAGGGCATCGGGATCCGAGATGCGGTGGTGGATCTGGCAGATGCCACCCTCGTAGATGCGGTACTCGGCCCAGGACCCGGGAAAGTCCTTGACCGAGGCCACCTCCACCCAGGGCACCTCGCCGGTTGCGGTGAAGGTCTGGCGGCGGTTCCGGTGGGTGTGACCCGCGAAATAGCCGCGGATCGCGGGCCGGCGGCGCACCACCTCGATGAGCGCCACCGAGTCGGCCGGGGCGATCCCGAAGAACGTGGGCACCGGCGCGTCGTCGTCGGGATTCCAACAGTGGTGGTGCCCCATCACCAGCACCGGGACCTCCGAGGCGGCGGCCAGCGCGTCGAGCCACTCCAGGGTGGCTTCGGCGACCTGGCCGTTGGGTTGTTCCTCGATCGCGGTGTCGATCAAGGCGACCGTCGCGCCCGGCACGTCGATGCGCTGGTGGGGCACGGCGGCGAAGCGCCCGCCGTGACAGGAGTCGTGGTTGCCGCGCACGTGATGGAGCCGCTCGCCGAAGGTCGGTTCGTACACCTCGAGGAACCGGCGGTACTCGTCGATCGCCCCGTTGGCGGTCAGGTCGCCCTTGACGACGACCGCGTCGGGGTCGAGCCGGTCGATCTCGGCCACCACGCATCGGTTCATCAGCTCGGGGTAGGGCTCCTCGCCGGGTTCGGAGCTCAACACCGGTCCGATGTCGACCCCGTCGAGCACCCCGGCTTCGGTCTCGCCGAAGTGCACGTCGTTGACCGTGGCGATCGTGGCCAGCAGCTCACCGGGCGCGGGCAGGGTCCGGAACGAGAACCCGTCGATCTCGTAGTCGGTGTCCGGAGTCAGGCCCTCGTGGCGGGTGACCTCCGGGCCGTGGTGGATCACCGCGTGGTCCGGTGCGACCGTCGTCAGTTCGGGCTCGATGGTGGCGACGACGGCGAACACGGGAGGAACGCTACGAGGTGTTCAGGGCCGGCGACGACGCAGCGGAACCGGCTTGACCCACCACCGGCCCGAGAACCGCCACCTGGCCACGCCCTCGGGCTCGGGCTCGGCGGCCGCGGGCGCCAGCAGGACCGAGGCGGCCGCGGCGATCGCCGCGACCTCGTCGTCGGTGGGGGTGCCACCGCGGACGGCCGGGTCGGGACCGGGGCTCACAGGGGCATGTTCCCGTGCTTGCGGCCGGGCAGGTTTTCGCGCTTGGAGCGCAGCATCCGCAGTCCCTCGATGAGCTGGACCCGGGTCTCGGCGGGGTCGATGACCGCGTCGACGAAACCCCGGTCCGCCGCCACGTACGGGTTGCAGAACTGCTCGGTGTACTCCTGGGTCAGCTCCGCGCGTCGGGCCTCGGGGTCGTCGGCCTCGGCGATCTCCTTGCGGTACACGATCTCCACCGCGCCCTGGGGCCCCATCACCGCGAGTTCCGCGGTGGGCCAGGCGAACGCGAGGTCCGCGCCGATCGACTTGGAGTTCATCACCACGTACGCGCCCCCGTAGGCCTTGCGGGTGATGACCTGGATGCGGGGAACGGTCGATTCGCAGTAGGCGTACAGCAGCTTGGCTCCCCGGCGGATGATGCCGCCGTGTTCCTGGTCGACCCCGGGCAGGAAGCCGGGCACGTCGACGAAGGTGACCAGCGCGATGTTGAACGCATCACAGGTCCGCACGAACCGGGCGGCCTTCTCGGCCGACTCGATGTCGAGCACACCGGCCATCGACATCGGCTGGTTGCCCACCACGCCCACCGATTCGCCGTCCAGGCGGATGAACCCGCACACGATCGAGGGGGCCCAGTGCTCCTGGTATTCGAAGAACTCGCCGTCGTCGGCGACCGACTCGATGACCGTACGCATGTCGTAGGGCTGGTTGGGGCTCTCGGGAAGCACGTCGACCAGCTCGGGACACCGCCGCGCCGGGTCGTCGACCGCGGCGGTCCGGGGTGCCTCCTCCAGGTTGTTCGAGGGAAGGAACCCGAACAGGAAGCGCACGTCGTCCAGGCAGGCCTTCTCCTCGTCGGCGACGAAATGGCACACCCCCGACTTGGAGGCATGGGCCATCGCGCCCCCCAGCTCCTCGAGGGTGACCTCTTCGCCGGTGACGGTCTTGACCACGTCGGGGCCGGTGATGAACATGTGCGAGGTCTCGCGCACCATGAACACGAAGTCGGTCATCGCCGGCGAGTACACCGCGCCTCCCGCGCACGGGCCCAGGATCACGCTGATCTGGGGCGTCACCCCCGAGGCCTGCACGTTCCGGAAGAAGATTCCGCCGTAGGAGGCCAGGCTCACCGGGCCCTCCTGGATGCGCGCGCCCGCACCGTCGTTGAGGCCGATCACCGGCGCGCCCACCTTGAGGGCCATGTCCATCAGCTTGTGGATCTTCTCGGCGAAGACCTCGCCGAGGGCGCCCCCGAACACGGTGAAGTCCTGGGAGAACACGAACACCTTGCGACCGTCGATGGTGCCCCAGCCGGTGACCACACCGTCGGTGTAGGGCCGGTTCTCCGCGAGGGAGGAGTCGAAGGCCCGGTGGCGCGACAGCATGTCGAGCTCGGTGAAAGAGCCGTCGTCGAGCAGGTAGTCGATGCGCTCGCGGGCCAGCATCTTGCCCTTGGCGTGCTGACGCTCGATCGAGCGGTCCGTCCCCGGGCGCAGCGCGAGCGCCTTGCGCTCTTCGAGGTCGGCCAACTTCTGCTTCATGGTGGATTGCGGCACGGGTTTCGACCCTATTCCCCGCGCCGCGACCTTGCCCAACCATCGGCCCGGGCGACGGCTCCGGGTCGTGATGGAGGCCCACCGGAGTCGCCCAGGTAGCCTGCGAAGTCGTGACACCGACGCCGGTCGACGCCCCGGCAGCACCCGAGAGTCTCGCCCTCGTCGCCGCGCGGGTCGAAGCCCGCCTGGAGCCCTTCCTGGCAGGCGAGATCGCCCGCTGGTCCGACTTCGACCCGACGCTGGGCGAGCCGCTCGAGGCGCTACGCGCCCTGGTGATGGCGCCGGCCAAACGGATCCGTCCGACGTTCTGCCACTGGGGCACCGTCGCCTCCGGCGGTGACGGTGCCGATCCCCGCGTCGTGGACGCCGGCGCCGCGCTGGAGCTGCTCCAGGCCTTCGCGCTGATCCACGACGACGTGATGGACGGCTCCGCGGTGCGGCGGGGCCGTCGGACCGCGCACCTGACCTTCGGCGACCACCACCGTGCTGCCGCCTGGCGGGGCGAGGCGCGCCGGTACGGCGAAGGCGTCGCGATCCTCATCGGCGATCTGGCCCACGTCTATGCCGACCTGTTGATCCACGACGCGCCCGGCGAGGCCCGCGGGGTGTGGAACACGCTGCGCATCGAGTTGAACGCCGGCCAGTACCTGGACCTGCACGGCACCGCCCGGGGCGAATCGGACCCGACGCGTACCAGCAGGATCGCCCGCTACAAGTCGGGCAAGTACACCGTGGAACGCCCGTTGCACCTGGGCGCCGCGATCGGCGGCGGCCTGGAGCGGCTCGGGCCCATGCTCAGCTCCTACGGCGAACCCCTCGGCGAGGCGTTCCAGCTCCGCGACGACCTGTTGGGCGCCTTCGGTGAGACCGCCCAGACCGGCAAACCCGTCGGGGACGACCTGCGCGAGGGCAAGCCCACCACCCTGCTGGCCGAGGGCCTGCGCCGCGCGGACGCGTCCGCACGTGAGGTGCTCGACGCCGCCGGTGACGCCTCCCTGGACGCCGCCGGGGTCGCCCGGATCCAACAGGTGCTCGTCGACGTCGGCGCCCGCGCCGCGATCGAGAACCGCGTCGACGCGCTGGCCCGGGAGGCCACCGGCGCACTGGACGCGGACCTGGTCGACGCCGAGGTCGTGACCGCGCTCGAAGAACTCGCCTGGTACGTCGCCCACCGCGACGCCTGAGGAACCGGCACCGGGCCCGGAACCGGCGGGCTCAACGTCCCGCGTAGTCGACCAGTGCGTCTTCGGCGGAGATCTCGCGCACCCCGGGCAGGCCTGCCAGGGCCGCCATCCACGGCGGCCGGACCCGTCCGGCCAGGGTGACCGGTTCGCCCAGCTCCGAATAGCGAACCGCCAGGCGCAGGTAGTCGACCGCGTAGTCCGGAGGACGCACGTCCACGGTCAGCTCGGCCAGCGCGAAGGGGTCCGGAGTCGTCGACGCCGGTGTCGCCGAGGTGATCCGCGGCGCGCTCGGGCCCACGCCACCGCCCACGATCCCGGGGCCGTCCACCAGCACCACCCCCCGCACCAGCCGGGGGCGTGCCCCCTGGACGAGCAGGGCCACATAGGCACCCAGGCCGCGGCCGTAGATGGTGGCTTCTCCCAGCTCCTGGAGCGCGAGGTCCACGTCGGCCATGAGGATCTCGGCGGTGTAGCCACCGCCCCGGGGTATGTCGGAGTGTCCATGTCCGGTGAAGTCCAGACCCCACACCGGCCCGGACCAGGCCCCGACCTCCGCCGGCGGGGTCGCCATGGTCCGCTCGCCCAGACCGTGCAGCAGCAGCAGGGGACGCACCTCGGCGTCGGTGGCTTCACGCAGGCGGTGCAGTGCCAGGCGGAGACGGTTGTGCTGCAACCACACCGCCGGTTCGCCGGCGGGCCGGCGCGCGGGGCGCGGTCCGGGCTCACCGGTCGCTTCGGCACCGATCGCCACCGCGGCGGGATCCACCGGGTCGACCTCGACGTCGAAGACCACCGGACCGATCTTGGCCCGGCGGTGCGCGCCGGTGTCGTTGCCGGTGTCGGAGCCGCTCATGCCAGGAAATCCAGGACGAGTTCGGCCACCAGCTCGGGCTGTTCGATGTGCACGAAGTGCCCAACTCCTTCCAGAGGCACGAACCGGGCGCGTTCGGGCAGGTTCGGCACCACGTCCGAGGGCAGCGTGCCCCAACCCATGACCTCCACCGACAGGCCCAGGATTCCCAGTACCGGCATGCCCAGACCCGGCAGACGCATCATCGACCACTCCGGCTGCCAGGGACCCACCCCGCCCATCCGCATCGCCGGGTCGATCTTCCAGCGCCACCCGTCCTCGGACTCGAACGCGCCGATCGGCACCAGATACCGCAGCCAGTCCAGGTCCATCCGGGGGTTCATGCGGTGCCGTCGCCGGGCCAGCTCGTCGATCGTGCCCGGCTTGCGGATCGCCTCGAAGGTGCGCCGGCGGTGGTCCAGCCAGGCGGTCAGCGCGTCGGCGCGCAGCGAGGTGCGGTCGCGTTCGGACAGGTCCGGCCAGCTTCGCCGCGACGGCAGCCCGTCGATGTTGATCAGGTGCGAGATCCGGTGCGGCAACGCGTCGGCCACGTTCAACAACAGGCCCCCACCCTTGGAATGACCCAGCACCGGCACCGGCTCGGTCCCCAGCCAGTCGAGCACCGCCACTGCGTCGCGCTGATCGGCTTCCCAGCTGTAGAGATCGGCGTGGTCCGAGTCGCCGTGGCCACGGTGGTCCCAGCAGACCACCCGCCAACCGGCGTCGGCGATCAGGGGCGCGAACGCGTCGAAGGTGCCCGCGAAGTCGAACCCGCCGTGGGCGAACAGGATCGGCGGGTCGGCCGGGTCACCCCACTCCCACACCGCCAGGCCGACCCCCGACGAGTCCACGCGGGTGCAACGGTCGGGACGGCGGCGGACAGGCATCGTGAGAACGATAAGCCCTCGAGGTCGAATCGGTAACATGCGATCCTGGTGACCACCGACACCGACCTCGCGTCGCGCCCATCGGAGCCACAAGGCAGAAGGCACGTGCTCGGCAACGGCGCCCGCCAACGGGTGGGTGCCCACCGCCAGCTCCTCACCGGCTCCGCGGTGCTCGTGGTGGGAGCAGCGGTCCAGGCGCTGGGTGGCGCGGTGTACTGGCTGATCGCCGCCAACGTCGAAGCCAAGTCGGTGGTGGGGACCGCCACCGCGCTGTTCACCTCGGTCAACTTCGTCACCTACGTCGCCGGGTTGGGCCTGCCCGTGTCGCTGGCCCGCTTCGCGGTGGGCCGCTCCGACGACGCCGACACCATCTACACCTGGTCGGTGCTGGCCACGATCGCCGCCGCCGCCGTGGTGGGCGCCGGCTACCTGGGCTTCCTGGTGATCGTGGATCCCCCCTCGACCGAGCCGTTGTTCGAGGCCAGCGGGATCTGGCCACTCGCGTTCGTGGTGGCGGTGATCGGCGCGGCGTTGTCGATGATCTTCGACGTGCGGTGCATGACGATGCGGCGCTGGGGCTGGGTGCTGGGCCGCATCACGCTGGTGTCGGTCGGTCGGCTGCCGCTGGTGTTGTGGATCCGCCCGGAGTCCAACCCCGAGCTGTGGCTGTTCGCGTTCGCGGTGATCCCGCTGGTGGCCACCGGGGTGCTGGGCGCACCGCTGGCCAACCACCTCTCGGGCGGGCGGATCCGCTTCGGGCCCAAGCCCCGATCGACCCGTCCGATGATCCGCTACTCGGCGGTCAACTTCATCTCCACGATCGGCTACCAGGCACCGTATTTCGCGCTGCCGGTGATCGTGCTGTCCCACGTGGACGCCGACACCAACGCCGCCTTCTACGTGGCCTGGGGGGTGGTTTCGACCACCTGCTGGGTCCCGTACGCGATCGGTCAGGCGCTGCTGGCCGAGGGTGGCAAGGACGGCCGGGCGATTCGCGGGCAGGTGCGCATGGCGCTGGTCGTTGCGGTCGCGATCATGGCGGTCGCGGCCATCGCGGCGATCTTGGGCAGCGACATCATCACGGTCGTCTACGGCGCGCAGTACGACGACGCGGCTCGCATCCTGCCCGAGATGATGCTCGCGGGTGTTCCGTGGGCGATCTCGTCGTTGTATCTGACCGAGGCCCGGGTGTTGCACCGGCATCTGTCCACGGTGCTGATCACCTCGTCGTTGACCCTGGCGATCATCATCCCGGCGCTGTTCGCGGTGCCCGCCTCGGGCATCGAGGGCGCCGCGCACTCGTGGTTGTTCGGCAACGTCGTGGGCATGATCGTCGCGCTGGGCGCGCACCACTTCGGCGACCGCATCGGCCGCACCTCCAAGTCGCTGCTGGGCGACGCGATCTCCGGGGTGGAGGCCCAGGCCGCGGTGGTCGAGGTGACCCGCGCCCCCTGAGGGTGGGTTTCGGCCCCGGCCGGGGCGCGGCGCGGTTCGCTCCGGAGGCCGCGGTCCTGGGAGACTCGGAGCCGTGGATTTCGCGACGATGATGACGTTGGAGATGCACGGGCCCGACACCTACGTGGGGGTCGGTCCGACCTACCCCTGGGGTGGGCTCTACGGCGGCCAGATCGTGGCCCAGGCCCTGCAGGCCGCCGCGGCGACCGTGGATGAGCGCTTCCGGGTGCATTCGCTGCACGCCTACTTCATCAGGCGCGGCGATCAGGACGCGCCGATCCGTTTCGAGGTGGACCGGCTGCGGGACGGCCGGTCGTTCATGACCCGCAGCGTGGTGGCCCGTCAGGCGGTGGGCGCGATCCTGCAGATGTCGGCGTCGTTTCAGGTGGATGAACCCGGGCCGATCGTGGAGCGGGCCGAACCGCCCCGGATCGCCGAACCCGACGAGGTGGAGTCCAGCCAGTGGTCGACGATGTTCGACGTGCGCAAGGTCTCCGAACCGGGCCGGCTGCGGGCCTGGCTGAAGATGGTCGACCCGATCGGCGATGACCACCTGGCCCAGTCGTGCGCGCTCGCCTACGTCTCCGACGACGTGCCCACCGAGACCGTGGTCTCCCAGCACCCCGAGTCGGGCCGCGACTCCACCGAGACCAACTGGATGGCGGCCAGCCTCGACCATGCGATCTGGTTCCACCGGACGCCCTCCGTGGACGATTGGCTGCTCACCGACACGGTGTGCCGTGGGCTGTTGAACTCCCGTGGCGTGGCGGTGTCGAACGCCTTCGACCGGACCGGCAACCACGTGGCGACCATCGCCCAGGAGGTGCTGGTCCGCCACCGCGCCCGCTGAGGGTCCTGGCCGCGCCACGGCGGCGGGTGACGCACCTACACTCGGGCGCGTGATCACACACGACAAGCTGTTCATCGGGGGTGACTGGGTCGATCCGGCGGGCTCGGACCCCATCGAGGTGCACTCACCGTTCTCCCACGAGCTGGTGGGTCGGGTACCCGAGGGCACCGCCGCGGACATCGACCGCGCGGTCGCGGCCGCGCGCGCCGCGTTCGACCAGGGCCCCTGGCCGCGCCTGGACCCGCTCGGCCGGGCCGAGGCGGTGCAGAAGCTGGCGGACCTGTACGCGGCCCGTCTGGAGGACTTCGCGCAGCTCATCACCGCGCAGATGGGCGCGCCGATGCTGTTCTCGCAGATGGCCCAGGCCCCGATGCCCCAGGTGATGCTGCAGTACTTCGTGGACCTGGCCCGTGAGTTCGCCTTCGAGGAACGGCGCGACGGGCTGTTCGGGCCGATGCTGGTGCGCCGCGAACCGGTGGGGGTGGTGGGCGCGATCGTGCCCTGGAACGTGCCCCAGTTCGTGTCGATGTCCAAGATCGCACCGGCACTGGTGTCGGGGTCGACGATCGTGATCAAACCCGCGCCCGAGACCCCGCTGGACATGTTCCTGCTGGCCGATCTGGTGGCCGAGGCCGGGATCCCCGAAGGCGTGTTCAACGTGGTACCCGCGGGCCGCGAGGTGGGCGAACACCTGGTGCGCCACCCGGGCGTCGACAAGGTCGCGTTCACCGGGTCGACCGCCGCGGGTCGACGGATCGCCGCGCTGTGCGGTGAGCAGCTCAAACGCTGCAGCCTGGAGCTGGGTGGCAAGTCCGCCGCGATCGTGCTGGACGACGCCGACCCGGCCACCACGGTGCCCGGTCTGGAGTTCTCGGGACTGATGAACAACGGGCAGGCCTGTGTGGCCCAGACCCGCATCCTGGTGCCCCGCTCCCAGGAGTCCACCTGGGTCGAGGCCCTGGGCGAGATGGCCCGGGCGCAGGTGAGCGGTGACCCGGCCGAGATGACCACGACCCTGGGTCCCCTGGTCGCCGAACGCCAACGCGACCGGGTCGAGGACTACATCGAGATCGGCCGCCGCGAGGGCGCGAAGGTCGTGGCCGGCGGAGGCCGGCCCGAGATCGACACCGGATGGTTCGTGGAGGCCACCGTGTTCGCGGGCGTGGACAACTCGATGCGGATCGCCCGCGAGGAGATCTTCGGCCCGGTGCTGAGCGTCATTGCCTACGACACCGTCGACGAGGCGATCGCGATCGCCAACGACTCGGACTACGGGCTGGCGGGGTCGGTGTGGACCGCGGACGCCGAACGGGGTCTGGAGGTGGCCCGCCAGGTGCGCACCGGCACCTTCGGGATCAACCAGTACCTGATGGACTTCACCTCGCCCTTCGGCGGTTTCAAGGCGTCGGGTCTGGGCCGCGAGTTCGGTCCCGAGGGCCTGTCCGCGTACCTGGAACCCAAGTCGATCGCGCTGCCCGCCAACTGATCGGCGGTCCCGGCCGGGACGCCGGCGGGCGCCGGCCCTCGAGCACGCACGGCACCCTTTGGTCATCCGCACCACTTGACAACTGTCAAGTGGTGCGGACAGATTGTCGCCGATGGCCGTTCGCCGCATCTCCGACGCCGACCTGCTGGACGCCGCGCTCGAGGAGTTCGGTGACCAGGGCTTCGAGGGTACCTCGGTGCGGGCCCTGTGTCGCCGCCTGGAGGTCAGCCACAACCTGGTCCACGAACGCTTCGGGACCAAGGAGGACCTGTGGCGGTACGCGGTGGCCCACGGCTTCACGACCCTGGCGGTCGATCTCGCCGCGGCGGCCGCCGAGGCGCCCGACGATCCCTACGACCGGCTCCGGGCGATCCTGATCCGCTACGTCGAACTGACCGCGGCCCGTCCCGCGCTCATCCGCATCATCAACTACGAGGCGATGCACCCCGGGGCGCGCCTCGACCACCTCTACTCCACCTACCTGCAGCCCGCGCACCAGATCGCCGACGCCGCGCTACGGCTGCTCGAGCATCAGGGCCGGGCCCGGCGCATCCCCGCGGCCACGCTGCACTTCCTCGTCGGTCACGGCGCCGGGGGGCTCGCCAGCCTGCCCGCGCTCGCCGGACGCTTCGACGCCACGGATCCCGACCCGGTCGCCCAGGCCACCGCCGCGGTGGACCTGGTGCTCCGCGGCATCCTCACCGACACCGACCGCTGAAGCACCCGGGGCGGCCCCGCCTGCGCCGATCGACCTGCGAAACTGCTGGGATGAGCGCAACCTCCGTTCCCGACCAGCACGGCCGCACCGTGGTCGTGACCGGCGCCAACTCCGGGCTGGGACTGGTCACCGCGCAGCGGCTCGCCGCGGCCGGCGCCCGGGTCCTGCTCGCATGCCGGAACCCCGAACGGGCGGCCGCCGCGCTCGACGAGGTCCGCTCGGTCGCCACCGGCGCCGACCCCGAGACCGTGCCCCTGGACCTGGCCGACCTGGACTCGGTCGAGCACGCAGCCGCACAGATCGACGAGCGCGTGCACACCGTGGACATCCTGGTCAACAACGCCGGGATCATGGCCCCGCCCAAGTCCTGGACCGCACAGGGTTTCGAGACCCAGTTCGGGGTCAACCACCTCGGGCACTTCGCGCTCACCGGGAGGCTGCTGCCCCGGCTGCTGGCCGCCGAGGCGCCCCGGGTGGTCACGGTGTCGTCCGTGGCCCACCGGTTCGGCCGGATGCACTGGAACGACCTGGACGCGCGCCGCGGCTACAGCGCGTGGTTGCGCTACGGACAGTCCAAGCTGGCGAACCTCCTGTTCACCGCGGAACTGGCCCGCCTGGCCGACGACCACCGCACCGGACTGGTGGCGGTGGCCGCCCACCCGGGCTACGCCGCGACCGCGCTCACCGCGAACGGACCGGGCAACCGGGGCGCCAACCGGATCATGACCGCGCTGACCGGGGTGGGCGACCGCTTTCTCGCCCAGTCCGCCGAGGCCGGCGCGGTGCCCCAAGTGCACGCGGCGACCGCGTCCGACGTCGCCAACGGCGACTACTTCGGCCCCGACGGGCTCTTCGAGCAGTTCGGTTCCGGCGCCAAGCGGGTGGGCACCACCGCCCGGGCCCGGGACCGGGCCACGGCGCGCCGGCTCTGGGAGATCTCGGTGGACCTCACCGGCGTCGACTACGACTGGGGCGCGTCGGGCTGACCCCCAACCCCAGCCGCCCCAGCGAACCCGCACCGGGGGGTGAGCGCCTCAGGCGGCGGAGCGCAGATGGACCCGACCCGAGGGCGCCGGGTGTCCGGTGGGAAAGTCCACGTGCCCGGGGGTCTCGTCGGGGCTCAGGTCCAGGCAGGCGAGCAGCTCGGCGGTGGCGACCGCGTCGCCGAGCGCGTGGTGGGCGCCCTGGTTGACGATGCCGAAGAATTCGCACAGGTGGGCCAGGTTGGCGATGCGGTGGCCCCGGCGGCGGGCGAGCTGCATGGTGCACAGCGGATGGCGCTGCCACTGCAGGCCCGCCGCGGCGAACTCCGCGTCCAGAAAGCCGATGTCGAAGGACGCGTTGTGGGCGACGAGGGTGCGACCGAGCAACCGCAGCGCCAGGTCACCGGCGATGTCCGCGAACGTCGGCGCGCCGCGGAGCATGGCCGCGGTGACGCCGTGGATGTGGGTGGGACCGGGCGCACAGCCCGGGTCGACGAGGGTCTGCCAGTGCTCTTCGACGGTGCCGTCCGCGGCGACCAGGACCAGGCCGATCTCCACGGTCCGGGCGCCCTTGCGGGGCGACAACCCGGTGGTCTCCAGGTCGAGCACGGCGAAGCCGCCCAGGTCCAGCACCCCCTGGGCGACCGTGGTGGTCCGGGAAGCAGCGAGTGAGCCGGAACGAGTGGTCATCACCGGTCGAATCTAGAACGCCGGAAGGACATCGGACGCGGACCACCACCCGGGCCGGGCATCACACCGGAGGGGCCCGCCGGGCAGGGTGACCGGAAGAGGGCGCCGGTAACATTGCGAGACCCCGGGCCGTTAGCTCAATTGGTAGAGCCGCGGACTTTTAATCCGTTGGTTGTGGGTTCGAGTCCCACACGGCCCACCCCGGAAACTCCAGAGAAGAGCCGCCATGACCTGGGACAGCCTCGCCACCTACCGAGCCGGACTCGACTTCTTCACCGCCGTGGTCGACGGCGTGCCGGCGGGAAGCTGGCAACGTCCGAGCCCGTGTGCGGGGTGGCGGGCCCTCGACGTGCTCGGCCACGTCGGGCAGGCCACCGAGATGGGCGCCCGGATCCTGCAGGGTGGCGAGATGCGCTTCGACCCGGCCGACCCGCCCGGCGCAGCGGTCGGCGACGATCCGGTGGCCTGGTGGCACCGGCTCGCGGACGACGCCCGCGTCGCGCTGGACAGCGTCGAGGATCTCGACCGCGTGGTGGAGTCGCCCGCGGGGCCCAGGACCGTGCGCGACGGCCTGTCGTTCCCCGCGGTGGACCTGTTCGTCCACGGATGGGACCTGGCCGCCGCGACCGGCGCATCGGTGACGATCCCCGACGAGGCGATCGCCTTCATCCGTGCGATGTTCGCCCACGTCCCCGACGGCGTCGCCCGGCAACCCGGGGTGTTCGCGCCGCGGCTCGACGCGCCCGCGGACGCGTCCCCCACCGATGCGCTCATCGCCTTCACCGGGCGCGACCCGTCCTGGGCGCCCGCGGGCTGAACCCGGCCCGTCAGGCGCGGCCCCGGCCCAGCACGAAACAGGCGATCGCGGTGGCCGCCGCGACGTTCAACGAATCGACCCCGCCGTGCAGCGGAATCCGCACCCGAAGATCGACCCGGTCCAGTGTCGCCGAGGTCAGGCCCGGACCTTCCGATCCAAGCACCAGCGCCACCCGCCGGTCCGGCGCGAAGGTCACCGTGTCGATGGGCACCGCGTCCGGATCCGGGGTCAGGGCCACCAGATCGAAGCCGTGGTCGACGACCACGTCGAGCCCGTCGGGCAGCGCGGCGAGCCGCGCGTGGCCCAGCGCGAACACCTCGCCCATCGACACCCGGGACGCCCGCCGGTAGAGCGGATCGACCCCGTCAGGGTCCATCAGCAACCCGTCGGCGCCCAGACCCCGGGCGCTGCGGGCGATGATGCCCAGGTTCGTCGGGTTCACCACCCGCTCGAGCACCACCACCCGGGTTGCGTCGGCCAGCACCGACTCCGGTGACCGCTCCGGGCGCCGCTCGAACAGCGCCAGCATGCCCCGGTGGGTGCGCACGCCGGTGATGTGACGCACCACCGTTTCGCCCGCCGCGTACACGGGCACTCCCGCGGGCACCGCCTCGGGCAGTGGACGGGTGCGGGTGGCGTCCACGAGCACCGCCCGCAGCCGGTAGCCCGCCTCCAGAGCCCGTTCCACCACCAGGTCGCCCTCGGCGAGGAACAACCCGTGGACCGCGCCCGCGGGCGCGCCGGGCCGGCGCAACTCGGGGTCGCGCAGGCGGGTGAACGCGGCCAGACGCGGATCGTCGGGGTCGTCCACGGCCAGGCGCTCCACGAACCGATTCTCCCAGGAGGTTCCCATCCCGTGGCCAGCCGCGCCCGGTGGCACCCGGGCTCAGTCCGCGATGCGGCTGCGGAGCGTGTCGATCCAGCGGGCGGCGTCCCGGTGCGCCGTGGACATCTGGGCACGGGTGGCCGGGCCGTCGGCAGCGGCGGTGGGATAGGACCCCAGGAACTTGCAGCGGGCCTGTTCGGCGTGGAGGCTGCGCAACGCGTCGGCGACGACCTCGTCGGCGATGTGACCTTCCAGGTCCATCAGAAAGCAGTAGTCGCCCAGACCGGACCGGGCCGGCCGGGACT
>CAYVAS010000053.1:0-18503 GCA_964449375.1 uncultured Iamiaceae bacterium
TCGAGGATCTTGCCCAGCTCCGACACCTGATCGAAGTGGCGGGCGATGTAGCCGTCGACCCAGTCGGTCATGCCCAGGGCCGCGAGCAGCCACCCGGCCGCGGCCCGGTTCTCGGCGCCGAAGAGCAGGTACACGAAGATCGGCAGACACGCCAGCCGCGCGAACGTGATGGCGTTGGGCAGGGTCCAGGGATTCCACCCGCCTCCAGCATCGGCCACGGACGATTTGTCGGCGACGGTCACGGGCCACAGCCTAGGTTCAACCGGTGCGGTGCCGCAGCGCCGCCGTGCCCCTGTTCCACGCCTCTGGAGGATCCGTAATGGCCACCGTGTTCACGAAGATCATCGACGGCGAGCTGCCCGGTCGGTTCGTGTGGCGCGACGACACCGCGGTGGCGTTCATGACGATCAATCCGATCCAGCCGGGCCACGCGCTGGTGGTGCCCCGGGCCGAGGTCGACAACTGGTTGGACCTGGACGGCCCGACCAACGCCTACCTGATGGAGGTCGCCCACACCGTCGCCCGAGCCCAGCGCAGCGCGTTCGGGCGCGACCGGGTCGGGTTGGTCATCGCCGGCCTCGAGGTGCCCCATGTGCACCTGCACACGATTCCCATCACCTCCGAGGCCGATCTCGACTTCCGTCTCGCCGACCCGGACCCGGACCCGGGCGCGCTGGACGAGGCCGCCGAGGCGATCAGGCGGGCGCTGCGCGACGCGGGCGCATCCGGGGTGGCCGACGCCTGAGTGGCGCCGGAACGGCCAAGGCCCTCGGCGCTGCGCCGAGGGCCTCTCCTGCCGGTTTCACCGGGGTTCGAAACTGGTCGGGCTGGCGGGATTCGAACCCACGACCTTCGGTCCCCCAGAGGTCTACGCCGCGCCTACATGATCCCCGATGCTCCTATATGCCCAGGTCACAGGACTTTTGAACCTCATGGGCACAGCATGATCCGGGATGAGTTGGTCACTATCTGGTCACTCCCCGTCACTTCGAAGTGGTCACCGGCTCGAGGAACGGCTGACCGGTCGCCGGGTCGACCCGCTGCCGGGCCCGTAAGATCCGTTGCCCGAGGTTGTTGTTCGTCGGCAGGTCGAAGTCGACGAGCGATCCGGTCCGGTACTCCGCGAGGATCGCCGCATACCGACCCCGTGACGGCGCCGCCCTGTAGGCCTTTGCGATCAACCGGAGTTCCTTGTCAGATAGTTCCGGTCGCCCCTGCTTGGGTCGCCGGGTACGTGTTGCCGCCATCGCCCGTTGCAACGCGGCGGGCACCTCGGTCGCCACGCTGCCCAACTTGTAGCTGCCCTGGTCGTCGACCGGGTGGGCGAGTAGCCGTAGCGCAGCGTCGACATAGCTCATGACGCCCGCGTCGCGCACTCGTCGACCTCCCAGGTCGGGACCACCGGATCGGGTGCGATAGGCGACCTCGGTCACGGCGGGTCCGTGCCCGCCATCCCCCACCGAAATCGCAACATCGAAGTCGTCCTCGGTCCGGCGGAACGTGACCGTGCCCTCGTAGCAGATCCAGCCATCCCCGACCTGCCACACGAAATCGGATTGCTCGACCTTCACGTCACCGCCGCCGAAGCCGAGATCCCCGGCCCGCCATCGGGCCAGCGTCTCACGAGTTCCATTATTTATTTCGTGCATGGTTCCACATTAATGGATAGAGCCCCATAGTGCGTGCATGGACATGCAGACGGCACCAGCCGAACACCCCGAACCACTCAGCTACCGCGTCGACGGAGCTGCCCGCGCGACCGGGCTGTCGCCCGCGACCATCAAGCGCAAGATCGCAGACGGGAGCCTCCCGAGCCGTCTCGTTGGTGGATGCAGGATCATCCTCCGGGACGACCTCGAGTGCTTCCTTCGGGAAGGAGCGTGACGGCGCGAAGAGGCCCGGCCCCCATCGGGAACCGGGCCACTCCAAGCGCTTGGGACGGCGCAGGCACTCAACAGTGTACCGCCTGTCTGGTCGACCTGGTTCGTCGTCGTCTTCATGGCGTCGACCTCCGGCTCGCCGAACAGGAAGCGCGACTCGAACGCCTCGAGAACGCCGAGGGTGTCTCCGAGATCGGTGGTGCATCGTGACCCGCCAAGACCTGATTACGCGCGAGTGCCGCCGTTGGTCGCGTGCGATGGACACCTACCTTCAACATCTCGCCGACAAGGATCGCGCAGTGCGTCGCTGCTGCAGTCGATGTGGCAGGTGCGCCCATGACCGTCGCTGACGAATGGGAGGCCGAACCGCCGCCCGAATTGCGGGACGACTGGGACACCGGCGACGCGCCGCCGACGCCTGCCCTCGAGCCGGTCGGGCCGGTTGCTCGTCGCCTGTCCACGATCACCCCTGAGCGGGTGTCCTGGTTGTGGCCGGGGCGTCTCCCGGTCGGCAAGGTCGTCGCGCTCGATGGCGACCCCGGCGCCGGGAAGTCGACGATGACCCTGGACTTGGCCGCTTCGATCACGACCGGCTCACCGCTGCCCGATGGGCACCGGCCCGATGTCGCCGATGTGGTGTTGCTCTCGGCCGAGGACGGGCCCGGTGACACGATCCGGCCACGGCTGGACGCCGCCGGTGCTGACCCCGAGCGGGTGCACCTGTTCGAATCGGTTCGCGAACGCGATCCCGATGACCCCGACCGACTCCGGGAACGACCCGTGTCGATCCCGGCCGACATCGGGAACCTCGAGATCCTCGTGCAGCGAACCGGCGCCGTCCTGGTCGTGGTCGACGTGCTCTCGGCGTTCCTGGCCTCGAAGGTCGACTCGTACCGGGACCAAGACGTTCGGGGCGCCCTGATGCCCCTGGCGAAGATGGCCGAGCGTTGCGGGTGCTGCGTGGTCGTGATCCGGCACCTCAC
Source organism: uncultured Iamiaceae bacterium (assembly GCA_964449375.1). GTDB lineage: Bacteria > Actinomycetota > Acidimicrobiia > Acidimicrobiales > Iamiaceae > JAFDWI01. The sequence continues at coordinate 2,864 of CAYVAS010000053.1, forward strand.
CAAGGGCGGGGGCGCCAAGGCCCTCTACCGGGGCCAGGGTTCCATCGGGATCGTCGGCGCCGCCCGTGTCGGCCTGATCGCCGCGACCGACCCCGAGGATGACACCCGACGCATCTTGGCCGTATCCAAGTCGAACCTTGCCGCGGTGCCTGAGTCGATCGCCTACCGGCTCGTGTCAAGCGACGAGCACGGATGCGGCCGTATCCAGTGGGAAGGCGTGACCAGGTACCGAGCCGACGACCTGGTGGCCGACCGCCACGACAACCCCGACGACGACCGAGACGACGCCGCCCGTGTCCTCGAGTCGATCCTCACCGACGGCCCGCGGTGGGCCAAGGAAGCGGTCGACGAGATGGCCGCCGCGGGGTTCTCGAAGGACCAAGCCAAGCGCGCCAAGTCACGCCTGAAGGTCCAGAGCGTGAAGTACGGCCGGCCCGGTGACGCCGAACAGGGCTGGAAGTGGGCGCTGCCCACCCAAGGCGAAGAGCGCACCGAAGGGTGCGAAGGGAGCGCACTCACAGAACCCGCCCCCTTCACCCCCTTCGCGCTCCCTTCGGAGCAGAAAAGCCCGACCGAACACGATCGGCCCACCGACTGCGAGGGTCACCGATGACCCCGGACCGACTCGCTGACGCGCCCGGGACCGCTACCCGCGGGTCAGGGGGTGCCCCCGGTGAATGAACGCCACGAGCTCGGCCGGCTCCTGGTCGATGTCGCCGACGACTTCCCCCGGATCGGTGGTCTGTTGCGCCGTGCTGCCCGGGAGTTGATTCTCTCCCCGGGCGGTGACCGGGGCCCGGATCGGTGCCCGTCGTGTGGTGGGGTGGTGCCCCAGTCGGGTCGGGGCCGCCCCCGCGTCTACTGCCTGGTGTGTTCCCCCCGTCGGGAAAAGTCCGGAAAAGTCGATGATGGGCAGGTCCGGGAAAAACACCCCCCGGGCCCCAGTGAAAGGCCCCCGTCGTGATCGACCCTCACACCGCTGCCCGCATCGCACGAGAACACGGACTCACCCTGTCCGATGCCCGCGCCATCGCCGCGATGGCCCGAAACGAACACGACGCCCACGAACTCGCCCAAGCCTTCGCCCCTACCGGCGTCGGCGGACCCACCAAGGAGACCACCCGATGACAACCAACGTGAACCCCGGATATCTGCCCCCAGGCAACCCGGTTCGTGAGCTGCTGCGCTCGGCTGCCGCGGGTGACCACGAACCGACCCGGGACCAACTCGACACGTTCCTGATCCGGGGTGACCTGCCCGAAGGTTCAGACCTGAACCGGCACCGGACCCAGATCGTCGACGCCTGCCGTCAGGTTCGTCGCCTGTCGATCCGCAGTGAGTTCCAAGCTGCCCGTGAACTCGCCGGCGACCTCGGCGCGCAGATCGCCAGGGGGATGACCGACTCGGAACGGACGCTGGACCAGACCACCCCGGCCGACAAACAAGAACCGCTCGCCGACATCGCCGCCCGCATGTTCGGACGTTGAAAGGACCACCGACGATGAACCTTCAACTTCCCCCACTGACCACCCTGGCCGCACAGGTCACCGCGATCCGCAACGCCGCTGAGTCCATCGAGCTACCCGACCGGGTGCTCGACAACGCCGACAAGGCACTCGAGGAACTCACCGAGCTTGCCAGCCAAGCCGAACAGGCCCTCTACGCCGGCCAGATCGACGGATGGGGCGACCGGGCCGCACAAGACCTCATCGCCGGGAAGCTCGACTGGAACGGCCTGATCGGCTTGTGTGCAGGCTCCGAAGGGATCGGCATCCGACGGGCCGAACAGATCGTGGAACGCGCCGCGCAGATCATCGCCGCCCGGGCCAACCCGCGCACCGCCGCCGACTGGCCCACCCTGTTCAAGACCGCCGCCGACGAACTCGCCGCCCAGGCCGAAAACAAGGCCCCCCGCCTCACCACCCCGGGCCGCTCCCTCGGACCCCACGGCAACACGCCACACGCGGTAGCGAACTACCACACGATGCGCCAATGGCTGTTCAAGTGGGACGCCCTGCACGACCACGCCGAGAAGTTCCGCACCCTCCGGCTCATGTCCCCCTCGACGTTCCCACGTCACGAACACGAATGGGAACGGCCCGACCTGGTGCCAGTGGTCACCCACCCCGACGACCTGGTCAACAGCTACGTGATCGGCATCACCCAAGGCGCAGGCCTCACCTTCGCCACCGCTGAACAGGTCCGAGCACGGCACCGGCACGCCACATGATCGAACACAACGGACACGAGCTGCACGCGTCGGGCACCGACACGGTCGAACCCATCGAACCAACCATCGCAGAGCTCGGTGAACGGATCTTCGCAGGAATCGAATGGAACCGACCCGACTCGACGGTGAACACCAGACCATCGGACAAGTGGTGAGCTTGCCCAGGTGGGGGAGGACTCCCCTCCCCCCGCCCCCCACGCCTACCCTCGGCCATAGATCGTTTCTCTCCCCGCCGAAAATCTACGGGGTGAACAGGAACCAGAACTGGCCCGCGTGCTGCCCGGACATGACACGGGAGCGGGCCGCCGGCCGTGTTGAACGGCCGTGGTCGGTGACCGGTTGCGTGCCATGGTCGCAGCCGGCCACCGACCGAACATTCCCCCGGACCCTGGCGTTCTCGTGAACCTCGCGGACCTGTTCAGCTTCGCGATGGCCGACCCGGCCGACATCGTCGCCGCTGCCGAGATCGAACCCGGTGAGTTGCTCGCCGCCCTGGTCGACCGCCCCGAATGGATGCAGCGCGCAGCGTGCCGCGGTGAGGCCCTCGAGGTGTTCTTCCCCGCCCGTGGCACGAACACCGTGGCCCAGGCCCGGGCTGCCTGCGAGACGTGCCCGGTCCACGCGGCTTGTCTCCGCTACGCCCTGGACGATCCCGAACTTCAAGGCGTCTGGGGTGCCACCACCACCGCCGAACGCCGAGCGATCCGCCGCGCTGCTGCCTAGAAGCCCCATCGACGGAAGGCCGGGCACGGGTCGCGGCGACTATGCGCCGTCTCGAGGTTCGCATCGGCCACCTGCTCGGCGAAGCCGAATGGGGCGGGGACCGTCGCTCCGATCAAGTCCCCCGCGAGGGACTTGAAACCGACGGCCTGACCCGTCACGAGCGGAACCACTTCCGCAACATGGCGAACCACGAAGACGCGGTCGAAGCCGTCATCGCCGAATCCGACGACGAACACCCCGGAACGCGACAAGGGCCCCAGGACCGCCGCATAGGCAACCCTGGGGCCCGGTCTGGTAGTTCGGTCAGTCAGCGGCGGGTGTCTTGCGTCCCTTGGCGAGCACGTCCGCCGCGGAGCTGGCATCCTGATCCCACTCGACGAGCCATCCGAGTCGTTCCATGACGGCCTCGCGGTTACTTACGGGGGATGCGCCATCCCCCGTCATCCCGGTGAGCCATCCCTCGAGGTCCTCGAGCCGGTGAGCGCCCGTCGCCGCCATGACGGCGTCGACGACCGCGTTGGGGAGCTCCGGGGAGTTGTTGTCACCGGAGTACGGCCGCGCGGCGCGATACGTGGCGTTTACCACGACGGCGAAGCTGTTCAGCAGGTCGATCACCTGACCCGCCACGTCAAGGAACTCGACCTCGAGCCGGGCAGCTTCAGCGCGGATCGTTTCGAGCGACTCGGGGAAGGCGAGCCCGGCCGGATCGAGCCATGCGGGTAACTCGACCCGGCCGGGAACCTCTGGTGTGAGCTTCGGCGTGGTGGTGGTCATGGTGGTTTCTCCTTGGTTGGTTGGTGGTTGAAGATCGTCAGGCCGTGTCGGCCCGGTCCCGCCGCTGCAAGAACAGGTCGTCGAACAACTTCCGCAGACGCCCCGCGTCGTGATCCTCATCACCGGTCAGGGCGAACGGTGACGACGTGACCCAGTTGCCCGCCTCGAGCCCGCACCCGCCGCAGTACGCGGACCGGTGCCCGACGATGTCGACCTCGGTGCCGCGCCGTTCCAGCCAGCACCACGACGGGCCCGGGTCCGACTGGCCCTCACAGCACCACGGCGCGCACCGAAGGGCGAGCTGCACCCACCCCGCGAGATCCGAATGCACTCGAAGGTCGTGGTCATCCGCGAGCACGTGGCGCGTCCATCGTTCGGCCTCGGCTCGATCGGTGAGGCGGCCAGGTTCGTAATCGGTGGGCATCGGCGGTTCCTCCCTGGGTCGTGGACTTCATACGTAGTCCTACCCTAGACTTGGAACCAAGTCAACCCCTGCCATGGCCTACGATCCGCCCGTGGCCCGAACCCCCCGGAGAGTCAACGTGAACGACCTCGTCGGTGCCCACGAGATCGCCGAACGCCTCGGCCTATCCCACCCCCAGACCGTCCACACCTACCGCCGCCGCTACCCCGACTTCCCCGAACCGGTCGCCCACCTCAAACGCGCCCACGTCTGGGACTGGACCGACATCGAAGCCTGGGCCCGCAAGACCGGAAGGCTCGACTGATGGCCAGCGTCACGACGATCACCACGAAGTCCGGAGCGACCCGCTACCGGGTGAAGTACCGCGACCCGGCCGGCAGACAGCGCTACAAGACCTTCCGTCGCGAGAAGGACGCCCGAGCGTTTCGCACCACCACCGAAAACGACATCCTCCGCGGCGACTGGATCGACCCGAAGGCCGGCAGGCAGACCTTCGCCGAGGTTGCCGAGGAATGGATCGAGATCGCCGACGTGAAGGACTCGACCCGGAGCGGGTACCGGAGCGTGCTCGACCGGCACCTACTCCCCCACTTCGGCGAGATGCCGATAGCCGGGATCACCACACCCGAGGTCGAACGGTTCCTCGCCGACAAGCGCGAAGCGCCCGCCTACAACCGCACCGGGAAGCCGACCTCGGCCGAGACGATCCGCAACATTCGGAACAACCTCTCGGCGATCATGCGGTACGCCGAACGGTCGGGAATGATCCGATCGAATCCGGTGACCGCGGTCAAGGCCCCGAAGTCGAAGCAGGCCAGACCCGAAATGATGTTCCTCACCGCCGGCCAGGTCACCGCCCTGGTCGACGCAGTGGGCGCCGCGGTGATTGCCGACGCGGCCAAGAATGCCGACCGAAGCGCTGCGGAACTCGCGGCCAAGCCGGGCGACGTCGGCGCCGCCAAGCGTGCCAAACACTGGACCGACGAACTCGAGCGCCGCGAACAGGTCGCCGCTCAGTACCGGCTAGCGGTGAAGCTCGACGCCTACACCGGGCTACGCGCCGGCGAACTGTGGGCCCTCAAGGTCGGCCGTGTCGACCTCATGCGCCGCCGGATCACCGTCGCCGCGTCGATCACCGAGGTTCACGGCGAACAGGTCGAAGGCACACCGAAGAATCACCAGACCCGAACCGTCCCAATCCCGAAGTTCCTCGTCGACGAACTCGCCGAGCACCTGGCCCCGATCGCGGATGATGCCGACGCGTACGTGTTCACCGCGCCCCGAGGTGGACCGGTTCGACACTCGACGTTCTACGACCGATGGTTCCAACCGGCCGCCGTGGCCGCTGGCCTCGGTCAGTTCCTCGAGGTGAAGCCGGCCAAGCCCAGGAAGACGCCCACGGGCCGGGTGAGCAAGGCCAAGGCGCCCCAACGGTACGAAGGGCTCCGCTTCCACGACCTTCGTCACACCGCCGTCTCGTTCATGATCGCCGCCGGCGCCTCGCCACTCGTCATCTCCCGGACGATCGGTCACGGCTCCATCTCGGTCACCTATGACGTCTACGGGCACATCCTTCCCGATCACGCCGACGACCTGGCGGACGGCCTCGACGCGATCCACGCCGCCGGGAAGCGTCCTGGCGCCTCGGTGGTGCCCATCTCGGGGCGGTAGCCGCCGCCTGGGTTCGGTGGTGGTCACAATCTGGTCACTTTTCCGACTGACACGCGAAGATTCCGGCTCCCGAAGGGGCCGGAATCTGTTGGTGTTGCTGGGGATTCTGGTGGTCGGGCTGGCGGGATTCGAACCCACGACCTTCGGTCCCCCAGACCGACGCGCTAACCAAGCTGCGCCACAGCCCGTTGCTGACCCGTCCACTGTACCCGCCCGGGCGCGTTCGGCCGAAGCGGACGGTGCTCCTCAGAGCTTGTCGGCGAGCCAGACGATCGCCTCGGCGAAGCGCCAACCCAGGTAGACCACCAACGCCACCAACAGCAACTTGAAGTGCCACGGGGTCGAGCCGACGTCCTCGACGGCGTCCGCGGGATCCGCCGCCCGCTCCACACCGGCGGCGCGCACGGCCATCGCGTCGGCCGAGGCGCCCCGGCCCCGGCGACTGCGTTGCAGGTGCCGCGACTTCGCGATCGTCGATCCGCACCCCGGGCAGGTGCCGTCGTCGTGGACCGTGTTGGGGTTCAGGAACCGGTCACACTCGTCGCACCAGGGCACCGGCGTCTCACCCGTCCGTGTCGGGGGACACGTCCCCGCCGCTCAGATCGGGTCGGCGGTGACGGGGCCCGACCGCCGCCACGGTGCTGGGCACGTCGCGGCCCACCAGTTCGGCGGCCAGGTGGGCCGCGTCGATCAGACCGTCCACGTCGAGGCCGGTCGCCACCCCGACATCGTCGAGCACCGCCACGAACTCCTCGGTGGCCAGGTTGCCGGCCGCGCCGGGCGCGAAGGGCGACCCACCCAGTCCGCCCACCGCCGTGTCGAAACGGCGGACGCCCAGTTGCAGCGCGACCCACGCGTTCACCAAGGCGGTCCCCCGCGTCTGGTGCAGGTGCAGACCGACGCCGGCGCCGGTCTCGTCGATGAGGTCGATCATCCGTCGGGGGGTGGCCATACCGGTGGTGTCGGCGTAGGTGACCGCGTCGCAGCCCCGGTCGAGCAACAGGTCGCCCAGCGTCGCGACGCCCAAGGGGTCCAGGTCGCCTTCGAAGGGCGACCCGAACGCGCAGCTCACCACCGCGTCCACCGTCACGCCCGCCTCCTGGGCCAGTGGCGTGATCCGGGCGACCTCGTCGAGGGACTCGTCGATCGTGCGGTTGACGTTGTGCTGGTTGTAGGCCGATGAGGCGGAGATGGTCACGGTGAGTTCGTCGACCGCGCAGGCCAAGGCATCGCGGGCCCCGCGTTCATTCGGCACCAGCACCGCGACCCGGGCATCCGCGGGACGGTCGATGCCCTCGAGCACCGCAGCCGGGTCCGCCATTGCCGGCACCGCCCGTGGTGACACGAACGCGGCCGCCTCGACGTGGCGGACACCGGCGGCAAAGAGGGCGTCGATCAGGCGGACCCGGTCGCTCACCGTGAGGGGCCGCTCACCCTGGAGTCCGTCCCGGGGCCCGACCTCGCGCAGGTGCACGGTCGTGCCGTGGTCCGGAATCCAGCCCTGAGCCATGCCTCCATCGTGCCCGCCGCCGGCGACGATCCCCACATCGAAAACCCGCGCCCGGCCCGGTCGACTCAGACCGGGGGGACACCGTGGCGACGGTCGGAGAACTCCCGGCGTTTGCCCCGGGCGAGCGCGTACCGCTCGATCAGCTCGGCGCGCAGCGATCCGGGTTGGACCACCGCGTCGACCACCAGCTCGCTGGCGATGCGCAGCAGGTTCACGTCCTCGGAGTAGAGCGCCCGCTGTTCGTCGATGAATGCGGCCCGTTCGGCGGGGTCGTCGATGGCGGCGATGCGGTTCGCGAAGACCGCGTTGACGGCCGCCTCGGGGCCCATGACCGCGATCTGGGCGGTGGGAAGGGCCAGGGTCGCCTCCGGGGCGAACGCCGGTCCCGACATGGCGTAGAGCCCCGCGCCGTAGGCCTTGCGGACGACCACGCAGATCTTGGGCACGGTGGCCTCGGAGACCGCCGTGACCATCTTGGCGCCGTGGCGGATGATGCCCTGGGCCTCGACCTGGGTGCCGATCATGAACCCCGGCACGTCGGCGAGGAACAGCAACGGGATGCCGAACGCGTCACAGCACCAGATGAAGCGGGCCGCCTTGTCGGCGGAGTCCACGAAGAGCACCCCGCCCTTGACCGCCGGGTTGTTGGCGACGATCCCGATGGGTCGCCCGTCCAGACGTGCCAGCCCGCACACCAGTTCGGGCGCGAACAGCGGTTTGAGCTCGAAGAAGCTCATCTCGTCGACCAGCGCGTCGATCACGTCGTGGGTGTCGTAGCCCACCGTGTCCTCCGCCGGCACCAGATCGTCGGTGAAGTCCCGGCCCGGTCCCTCGGCCACGTAGGTGGGGGGTTCGTCCCGCCAGTGGGACGGGAAGTAGCTGAACCACGCGCGGGCTTGGTCGATGGCGTCGGCGTCGTCCACGGCGAGGTTGTCGCCGCATCCCGACACCGTGGCGTGCAGCCGGGCCCCGCCCATGTCCTCCAGGGTGGTCTGCTCGCCGATCACCATCTCGGCCATCCGCGGCGATCCCAGGTACATCGAGGCGTTGCCCTCGACCATGATGACGATGTCGCAGAAGCTCGGTATGTAGGCACCGCCGGCGGCGGAGGGGCCGAACAGACAGCAGATCTGGGGCACGCGGCCCGACAGGCGGACCTGGTTGTAGAAGATGTGACCGGCGCCGCGGCGACCGGGGAACAACTCGACCTGGTCGGTGATGCGGGCCCCGGCGGAGTCGATCAGCCAGAAGATCGGCAGGTCGTGGTCCAGGGCGTACTCGGTGGCCCGCACCATCTTCTCCACGGTGCGGGCACCCCAGGATCCGGCCTTGACGGTGGGGTCGTTGGCGACCACCACCGCGGGGCGCCCATCCACCCGGCCCACCCCGGTGATCACCCCGTCGGCGGGCAGATCCGGAGCCGTGGCGTTGGCCAGCAACCCGTTCTCCACGAAGCTGTCCGGGTCGCACAGCAGCGCGATCCGGTCGCGCACGAACAGCTTGTTCTGGGCGGCGAGCTTCTCGGCGCCCCGTGCCAGATTGCCGTCGGCCGACCGGCGCAGCGCCTCGGTCAGCGGATCGGTGGACGGGGCGGCGTCGGATTCAGCGGTCATCGCCCACCGACACTAGGGGTCGCGCCCGACCCGCCGGGCTCTTCCGGAGCCGCCTCAGCGGCGGCGCACCGCGAGGATGGCCACGTCGTCGGTCAGGCCGGACTCGGCAAAATCGCGTGCCGACTCCAGTAGCGACTTGCACAGCACGTCGGGGTCCGCGCCCGGGTCGCGGCGCAACACGTTCGCCACCCGTTCCTCGCCGAAGAGGCTGTCGCCGTTGCGGGCCTCGGCCAGGCCGTCGGTGTACATCAGCACCAGGTCGCCCTCGTCCATGGGGATCTCCCGGCTCGTGTAGGAGCCCTCGGGATCCAGCATCAACAACGGTCCGGTCGCCCGCAGCGCCCGGACCTCCCGGTCGTGCCACAACCAGGCGGCGGGATGACCCGCCGAGGCGTAGCGCAGGGTCGACGCGGTCGTGTCGAAGACCACCACGACCAGCGAGATGAACTCCTCGGCGCGTTCCAGGGTGGCGATCTGACGGTTCAGCTCCTCCAGGGCCTGGGCCGGGTCGCGGTACTGACGCAGGTACACCCGCAGCAGGTACTTGGCCTGGAAGGCGGTGATCGATGCCTCGATGCCGTGACCGGTCACATCCCCGATCACCGCCGCCACCCGGTCGGGCGCCAGGCGGAACACGTCGTAGAAGTCCCCGGCCATCATCCCGGTGCCGGCCTGGTAGACCCGACCCAGGTCGAAGCCGGCCAGGTCGGGCAGCTCGTCGGGAGCCAGGCGGGCCGCCCAGGCCTTGGGCGCGAGCTGGTCCTGGGTGAGCACCTCCACCGCGCGCCGTTCGATCGTGAACCGTTCCGCCGAGAGCCGGACGGCCCGCAGGAAGTCCTTGGAGAAAGCCAGCGACAGGCCCACCGGAACCAGCATGAGCGACAGGGCGTAGATCGCGCTGCGGGTCTGCAGGGCCAGGCCGATGCCGGTGGCCGCCAGGATCGCCAGATACACCGAGGTGGCGTGCACCTCCTTGCGGAACGCGGTGCGGGCGAGCACCGCGGCGTCGGACTGGGGCCCGTACTCGCGCATCGCCCGCAACCAGGCACGGCGGTGCACGACGGCGGACCGGGCCCAGAACGTCGTGGCCACCAGGCACGCGGCCGCGACGACGAACAAGACGACGAATCCCATGGGTGACCGAGCGTAGACCCCGCGAGGGGTTTTCCGGGAGGGCCCAAAGGCTCTGCAACCAGACCGTAACCCTCCCCCGGCGGGTCCACCCGGGGCCGGTCAGCGCCTTTTCGCGGCCACCCAGTCGGCCTCGAGGCGACCCAGTTCGGTGGCCGGGCCGGTGCCCGATCCGGGAATCCAGTCCACGATGTCGGCCAGAATCGCCCGCCAGTCGGCGGTGGCGTCCAGTTCGGCGAGCAGCGAATAGAGCCCCAGGTTGATGCGTTGGATCAGCAGAAAGCTCGGTGGCACGTTGATCTGACGCTGCACGTCGGCGAAGGGACCGTCGGTGTCGAACATGCGGCTGATCAGCCCGGCGGCGAATTCGTTGGTCACCGTGGTGGGTCCGCCGGTCATGAGCAGCTCGTAGAACCCCGAGAAGTACTCACCCAGACGGGCCGCGCTCAGCGGCGCGTCCTCGGCGATGATCCCGGCAGTCACCAGCAACTTGCGGAACCCGTCGGGGTCCCGGTCCTCGACCATCGCGGTGTGCATGGCGGCGAACAGGTCGACCTCGTCCGCGGAGAACGACTTGATCAGCCCGTAGTCCAGGAACGCCATGCGCCCGTCGTCGAGGATCAGGTAGTTGCCCGGGTGCGGGTCGCCGTTGAAGGTGCCCAGCACGTACAGCGAGCGCATGACGTACCGGAAGATCATCTCGGCCACCCGGTCGCGGGTCTCCTGGGTCGCCTCGGCCAGGTCTCCGAAGCGCCGCCCCGCCACCAGGTCGCTGGTGAGCACCCGGTCGTTGGACAGCTCGGGAACCACGTCGGGCACCACGATGAAGGGGTGGTCCCGGTAGGCGTCCGCGAACCGCTGCTGGTTCTCCGCCTCGTGCACGTAGTCGAGCTCCTCGCCCAGCCGGGCCCGCAGCTCGGCGACCAGCGGTTCGACCTCGAGGGCCGGGAGCAGGAACTGCAGCGCCGCGAAGAGCACGTCGGTGTGTTCCAGGTCCTCGGCCATCGCTTCGGCGATGCCGGGATACTGGATCTTGACGGCCACGGCCCGTCCCGACGCCGTGATCGCCCGGTGGACCTGACCGATCGACGCGGCCGCGATGGCCTCGGGATCCCACTCGTCGAACACCTCCTCGACCGGTGCGCCCAGGGCCTCCTCCACCGTGGCGGTGGCCAGCTCGGGCGCCATGGGGGGAGCCGCGGCCTGCAACGACGCCAGCGTCGCGCGCATCTCGGAGGGCAGCCCCAGATCCAGGTAGCTGGCCATCTGGCCCAGCTTCATCATCAGCCCCTTGAGATTGCCGAGGGTCTCGGTCACCTCTGCGGCGCTGTGCAACAGGAACTCCTCGTCGAGACGTTCCCGCCGCGCCGCGGAGGCGAAGGTGCGTTGAGCCTGGTGGATCCCGTAGGAGACACCGATGCGACCGGCGGAGCGGGCGAGCTGGCCGGGCCGACCCGCCGCGCCGCCCCGTCCGACCGGTTCGACTCCTGCGGCGTCGACGCCGGCTCGTCGACGACGGCGCCACCGACGCAGCGCGACCAGGGCCGCGCCGCCCACGGCGACCCCACCGGTCGCGACCGCGCCCAGTCGTCGTTTCACGCGCGCATCCTCATGAACGACGCCGGACCCGCATCTTGACCGCGGTCGCCCCCAACCCCAGTTCGTCGCGCAGCGAATTCTCCAGATAGCGCACGTAGCTGCGGGGCAGCTCGCGGTTGGTGAACAGCGTGAAGGTCGGCGGGTCGGTCGCCACCTGGGTCGCATAGAGCACCCGGGCGCCGTCCGGCGCGGGGTGCGCGGACTGCGCGGCGGCCATGATCTGGTTGACCCGTCGGGTGGGGACCCTGCTCCGGTAGGCGGCCACCACGTCCTCGAGCGCGGGGAGCAGCTTGTGCACGCCCTTGCCGGTCAATGCGCTGATCTTGAGGACCACGCTCTCACCCAGGAACGCCAGCCGCCGCCCCACCTGGACCGTCACGTCGTGGCGCTGCTCGGCGTCGAGCAGTTCCCACTTGTTGAGCAGCACCACCACCGGACAGCCGGCCGCGTCGACCCGCTCGGCGAGGCGCTGGTCCTGGTGGGTGACCCCCTCGGTGGCGTCGATCACCAGCAGCGCGATGTCGGCCGCGTCGACCGCGGCAAGCGCCCGGACCGTGGAGAAGCGCTCGGTGCCCTCTTTGACCCTGCTGCGCCGGCGCATGCCGGCGGTGTCCACGAACCGAATCGGGCCGTGGTCGGTGGAGACCACCGTGTCGATGCTGTCGCGGGTGGTTCCGGGCAGGTCGTGGACCACGGCCCGGTCCTCACCGATGAGCCGGTTGAAGAGCGTCGACTTGCCCACGTTGGGTCGGCCGATGAGCGCGACGGAGAAGATCCGAGCGGCTTCGTCGTCGCCGGAGGCCTCCCGCAGCGAGCGGGTCGCCTCGTCGAGAGCCTCCGGATCGATCGGGGGGCCCACCTCGGCCTGCAGCGTCGCCACGATGCGGTCCATGAGATCGCCCGCGTTGCGCCCGTGCAGCGCGCTGACCGCCACGGGTTCCCCGAGACCCAAGGCCAGGAAATCCCAGATCATGCCCTCGTGGAGCGCGTCGTCGACCTTGTTGGCCACCACGATCACCGGACGTGCTGCTTCGCGGAGCATCCGGGCGATACGGGCGTCGTCGTCGCCGGGGCCGAGGGTGGCGTCGACCACGAGCAGGACCAGGTCGGCGTCCTCGATGGCCTTTTCGGACTGCTGGGACACCTTGTCGTCGAGCGCGTCGCCCCGGGGCATCCAGCCGCCGGTGTCCACGACCACGAAGGGATGCCCGTTCCAGTCGGTGACGATCTCCTTGCGGTCCCGGGTGACCCCGGGGCGCGCCTCGACGATCGCCTCACGGCGGCCGATCATCCGGTTCAGCAACGTCGACTTGCCCACGTTGGGGCGGCCGACGATCGCGACGACCGGGAGCTGGGAGAGAACGGAGGTTGCGTGGGACATGTACGGGCTCGACCATCGGGTCGGAGCACCACGGTAGAGGCTGACCCTCCGAACGAGGACGATCGCGCCGACGCGGGTCAGTCCCGGGCGATCAGGCGGTGGAGGTGCGGGTCGTCGAGGTCGGGCCGGTCCAGCGCGTGGCTCTGGATCAGGATCTCCTGCACCGTCCCGGTGAAGGGGAACGGCGGGGTGTAGTCGTCGCTCACGGGCAGCCCCGCGTCGTGGCCGAGGCGCAGCCCGGCGCCGCCGATCTGCCAGCGGAACGGCAGGTCGTCGTCCAGGGTCGCCGTCGCCACGACGGTGTCGTCCACGAACAGTCGGACCGGTCCCCCACCGTTCTCACGGCGGCGGTATTCCAGGGCGATCTCGTGGTCGCCTTCGCCGAGAAGGTCGGATCCGGCGAGGTGGTGGGGGGCGCCGAAGAGGCTCAGGTGCGCCCGCGGACGGCCCTCGTCCAGCCAGATGCCCCAACCGCTGTTCCAGTCGCCCAGCACCGCGACCGCGCCGGAGTCCGCGTCGGTGAGGCATCGGACCCGGGCGACGAGCGTGAAGCCTGGTCCCATCGGCGGGAGGAAGTCCTCGGCGACCGGACTACCTCCGGGCTGGTAGGTCGCCTGCATGCCGGCGGGCCAGGGGTTCGGGTCCAGCGCGACGCTGCGGCCCACGAAGGTGTCGTCGAGGGGCAGCACCTGGTTGCGCCCCGCCGCGGTCCACCACGCCTGCTGGAGCTCGGCGAGCCGTTCGGGTTCGGCCTCGGCCAGGTCGTGCACCTCGGCGAAATCGTCGGCCAACCGGTACAGGTGCCAGCGGTCATCCTCGAAGCGGTGGGATCCGATGAGCAGTTCCTGTTCCACGGTCATCTGGGCGCCCACGTGGTCGGTGGTGGCCTTCCAGCCGTCCAGGTACATCGCCCGGGACCCGAGGATCTCGAAGTACTGCGAGGTCCGGGGCGCGGACGCCGCGGCGTCGTCGAAGGTGGCCAGCAGGCTGGCGCCGTCGAGCTCGCGTTGGTCCACCCCGTCGATGCTGGTCGGCCGGTCCACGCCGGTGGCCTCCAGCACCGTGGGCAGGACGTCCACAGCATGGCAGAACTGGTCGCGGACCGCGCCGGCTTCGTCGGCGCCGATGCGTCGGGGCCAGCGCACGATCAGCGGGGTGCGCACCCCGCCCAGCCAGGCGTAACGCTTCCAGAGTTTGAAGGGGGTGTTGCCCGCCCAGGCCCACCCCCACGGGTAGTGCTCATAGGAGCGGGGCCCGCCCAGTTGATCGATGAGCGCCAGGGTCTCGGACACCTCGTCGAGCCGGTCGTGGGTGAAGCGCATCTCGTTGAAGGACCCGTGCGGACCGCCCTCGGCGGAGGCCCCGTTGTCCGAGCAGAGCATCACCAGGGTGTTCTCGGCCACGCCCATCTCCTCGAGCCCATCCAGAAGCCGTCCGATCTGGGCGTCGGTGTGGGCCAGGAACCCGGCGTAGACCTCCATCATCCGCGCGAAGAGCCGTCGCCGGTCGGCGTCCAGGTCCGCCCAGGGCACGACCCAGTCGGGTCGGGCGCTCGGCGTGCAGTCCTCGGGCACCACCCCGGAGGCGACCTGCCGGGCGAACGCGTCGTCGCGCCAGGCGTCCCAGCCCCGGTCGAAGCGGCCCCGGAACGGTTCGATCCACTCCTGGGGGGCCTGGTGGGGAGCGTGCTGGGCGCCGGTGGCGAACCACAGCAGGAACGGTTTGCCCGGGGCGGCCTGGCGGACGTCGCGGACGAAGCCCAGGGCCCGGTCGCACAGGTCCTCGGTCAGGTGGTAGCCGTCGCGCCAGTCGCCGGGTGGGCCGATGTGCTGGTTGTCGCGCACCAACTCGGGTGCGAACTGGTTGGTGTCCCCTGCCAGGAAGCCGTAATAGCGTTCGAAGCCCAGCCCCAGAGGCCACTGGGAATAGGGGCCGGCCGCGGAGACCTCCCAGCGGGGGGTGAGGTGCCACTTGCCCACCGCGAAGGTGGCATAGCCAGCGTCGCGGAGCAGTCGGGGCATCGCCACGGCCCGGGGCGGGATCCGCCCGGTGTAGCCGGGAAACCCGATCGGCACCTCGGGCAGAAAGCCCATCCCCACCGCGTGGTGGTTCTGGCCGGTGAGCATCGCCGCCCTGGTGGGCGCGCACAGCGCGGTGACGTGATGGTTGCGGTAGCGCAGTCCGGACTCGGCGAGGGCCGAGATCGCCGGGGTGCCGATGTCGGAACCGAAGGGTTCGAGCTGGGCGAACCCCACGTCGTCGAGCACGATGATCACCACGTTGGGTGCGTCGGCTCCGGGTCTGGCCACCGGCGTGGTCCGGGGGGTGGACCCGGCGATGGTGGTCGAGATCTGCTGCACAGCGCCTCCTCGGACGACGACGCCGACCCGCCGGGTGTGACTGATCCGACACCGCCGGTCGCCGGTGGTGCACAGTAGCCTGAGCGCTCATGGACGTTGACCGGGTGCTCTTGGCCGCGCCCCGAGGCTTCTGCGCGGGCGTCGAGATGGCGATCAAGGCGTTGGCGTGGATGGTGCGGGCCTTCGAACCGCCGGTGTACTGCTACCACGAGATCGTGCACAAC
>CAYVAS010000054.1:0-18242 GCA_964449375.1 uncultured Iamiaceae bacterium
GCATCGCGGGCCAGTACACACAGTGGAACCGCAGGATGTCCTTGCCGATCACGTGGTGGGCGTGGGGCCACCAGGAGGCGAAGCGTTCCTCGTCGCTGCCGAAGCCGATCGCGGTGAGGTAGTTGGTGAGCGCGTCGAACCACACGTAGGTGACGTGGTCGGGGTCCCAGGGCAGCGGGACGCCCCAGTCGATCGACGTTCGGCTGATCGAGAAGTCCCGCAACCCGCCCCGGATGAAGCCCAGCGCCTCGTTGCGTTTGCCGGCGGGGCGGACGAAGTCGGGGTGCGCGGCGTAGTGCTCGAGCAGCGGCTCGGTGAACCGGGACAGCTCGAAGAAGTAGTTCTCCTCGGTGATGTGTTCCACCGGGGTGCGGTGGATCGGGCAGTTCCCGTCGATCAGGTCGTCCGCGTCGTAGTAGGCCTCGCACGCCACGCAGTAGAGCCCCTCGTAGTGGCCCTTGTGGATGTAGCCGTTGTCGTACACCCGTTGGAGCAGCTCGGCCACCGCGGTGTGGTGCCGCGGCTCGGTGGTGCGGATGAAGTCGTCGTTGGTGATCTGCAGCAGCGACCAGGCCTCCCGGAACCGCGCGGCGGTCTGGTCGGCCCACTCCAGGGTGTCCAGACCCTGTTCCTCGGCCGAGCGCTGCACCTTGAGGCCGTGTTCGTCGGTGCCGGTCAGAAAGAACACCTCCTGGCCGATCAGCCGGTGCCAGCGGGCCAGCGCGTCCGCGGCGACGGTGGTGTAGGCGTGGCCGACGTGGGGCACGTCGTTGACGTAGTAGATCGGCGTGGTGATGTAGAAGCGGTCCGGTTCGGCAGGCACGCCGCGACTCTACCGGGGCCGATTCGCGGCCCGGATCGCCCCTCAGACGTCGCCGGGGGTGTCCGGGTCGCCGAAGCGGTCGCGCAGCCAGGGCCGGAGCACCGCGACGCTCTCGTCGGGGTGCTCTCCCAACGTGACCTCGACCGGGTCGAGGCGGTCGTCGGTGTCGTCGTCGACCCGGATCTCGATCTGGATCTCTTCCTTGGGAAAGAGGGCCTTCTCGATGCCGATGCCCATCCCCGACAGGCTGGCGCCGAGCACCGTCGTGGTTCCCCAACGTTGCAGCTTGGTGTTGAAGGCCTCGGTGGAGGCGTCGTCGTCGGCTTCCACCCCACGGGAACCGTCGTGGGCGCCGTCGTCGTCGACGTGGGGCACCCGGTGGGCGTCGATCATCCACAGCTCGTCGTCGACGGGCGTCGCCGCCGCGCGGCTCTCCTCCACGCTGCGTCGGGTCTCGAGGTCGACCACCGCGGGGGCCCCGTGGTCGAAGGGTTCGGCGTCGAGGTCGTCCCAGATGTCCGCGCCGGGCACGACCGACCCCCGGGGCAGGTCGCCCGTGGCACCTTCGTGGCCGGGCCCCGGCGTGTCCGCGTGGGGGTCGTGCACGGGCTCCAGCCTACCCGGGTGCGTCGGCGTTGCCGTCGCCCCGTTCGGCGTCCAGCGCCAGATCGTAGACCCGTCGCCGGCGCACACCGTGGCGGGTGGCCACGGTGAGCGCTGCGTCGCGGGTGCTCGCGCCGGCGGCCCGTTCGACGGCCAGGTCCCGGCGCAGCTCTGCGTCGCCGACCACCGGAGGCGGTGGCGCCCCGGCGAGCACCACCACGTACTCGCCCCGCGGTTCGGTGTGCGCCACCTGCTCCAGCGCCCCGGCCAGGGTGCCCCGCCAATGTTCCTCGTGCAGTTTGGTCAGCTCGCGGAGCACCGCGACGCCACGGTCACCGCCGCAGTGATGCGCCAGGTCCGCCAAGGTGCGGGCCAGCCGGTGGGGCGCCTCGTAGCACACGATCGTGCGCGGTTCGGCGGCCAGCGCCTCGAGGCGGGCCCGCCGGGCGGGGCCCTTGCGGGGCAGGAACCCCTCGAAGCAGAACCGGCCCGTGGGCAACCCGCTGACCACCAGCGCGGTGTCCAGGGCCGAGGGTCCGGGCACCACCTCAACGGCGAGGCCGGCGGCCACCACGGCCTCGACGAGCCCGGCACCGGGATCCGAGATGCCCGGCATGCCCGCGTCGGTGACGACCGCGACGCGCTCGCCGTCGGCGACACGGCCCACGACCGCCTCGGCGACCTCGGCCTCGGTGTGATCGTTGGCGACCAGCAGCGGCGGCGCGCTGATGCCCAGGTGGGCCAGGAGCCGACCGGTGCGGCGGGTGTCCTCACACGCGATCGCGTCGGCGGCCGCCAGGGCCGCGGCGGCCCGGGGGCTCAGATCATCGAGGTTGCCGATCGGCGTGCCCACCAGGATCAGCGCGCCCTGTGGTGTGCCGGCGGTCGCCATCGTTCAAGTGTGCCGCAGCCTCGGCGACCTCGGGGCACCGGACGAGGAACGTGCCGGTGTCGCCGCCCACGGGAAGGGTGGCGACCCGGTCACCCGGGCCGATCCCGAGCCGTGCGAAGGCTCCGGCCTGGGCTTCGAGGACGAAGTGAGCTCTGGACACCCAGGCGCTCAACCGGTTGGGGGCGATCTGGGCCACCCGCAGCACCGTGCCGGCCCGGTCACACCAGGCCACGTCGATCACGAAGCGCATGCCGAAGGTGTGGATCTGGCGGGCCGGACTCAGCACCAGGATGCGGCGGTAGTGAGCGAGGCCTCTCAGCCCGCGCCGGCGGTCACCGGAGCCGACCGCGACGTCGGCCGGGCCGACGACCCGAGCCGGGGAGAGGACCGGGGTTGGCGGGAACGCGTCCATGTGACGTGCATGCCCCGGACGCGACGGTTCCAAACCTCCTCCCAACCTTCTCTTCCAGCCCCGTTTTCATCGCGGGTCGACCGTATCCCCCTCCGATGGTCCGGTCGGGTACCGTCGACGGCGAGCTGGCGGCACGGGCGCACTCGTTCGGGTCATCGGGGAAACCACGTCGAACGCGAAGGAAGACACCGTGACGGCATTCCGACTCCACCGTGATCTGCGGATCGAACCCGTCGACTCGGGCTATCTGGTCCTGCGGCCCTCGACCACGGTCGTGGTCCGACTGTCCGGACTCGACGCCGAGGCGTTCGAGCTCGCCCGGCGCGGTGTCGATGTCGTGCCCGATCGGCTCGCGACCGAGATGGCGGGCCTGATCGAACTGGGCATCGTCGAGACCGACGCGTGGTCGCGGCGCCAGGTCCTCGCCCTCGGCGGCGCGGCGGCAGCCGCGGCGGTCGCCGTGGTCACGCTTCCGAGCACGGCAGCGGCGGTGTCTCCACCGGACTCCACCGCGCCCTCCTCGACGGCGCCGGACACGACGGCGCCGGACACCACGACGCCGGGCACCCCTCCGGGACGCCCCCTGTTCATCGGCGACTTCACGTCCCAGTCGATCATCGTGTGGGACGGGGTTTCCACGACACCGATGGTCACCTCCGGCATCGCCAATCCGTACGCGCTGGCATTCGACTCCACCGGCGACCTGTACATCGCAGACCGCTCCACGGTGAGCAGGTGGGACGGCACGGGGACCGCAGCGACCACCGTGATCGACTCGGGTCTGTCGGGTGCGACCGGGTTGGCATTCGACTCCGCGGGCGACCTCTACATCGCGAACCAGTTCTCCGACACCGTGACCCGGTTGCGGGGGTCGACCCACACGACGGTGATCGATGCCGGACTCGATCGCCCGAGCACACTGGCCTTCGACGCCGACGGCAACCTCTTCATCGCCAACTACTCCGACCCGGCGACCGTGAGCAGGTGGGACGGGACCGGAACGACGGCGACCCCCGTGATCACCGGAGGGATCTCGTCTCCCGCGGGGTTGGCCTTCGGACCCGACGGTGCGCTCTACATCAGCAACTACTCGTCGCCCGGCACCGTGAGCCGCTGGGACGGCACCGGCACCACCGCGACGACGGTGGTCGACTCCGGGCTCGTCGGTCCGATCGGCCTCGCCTTCGACGGCGACGACCTGTACATCGCCTGCTACAACGACGGCACCGTGAAACGCTGGGACGGGACCAGGAGCACGGCGACCACGGTGGTCGGTATCACCACCCCCTACCCGTTGGCCTTCGCCTGAGCCGCGCGCCGACGACCGGGCCCCGCTCCACGGCGAATAGGTTGCGGACATGCCCGCTGCGCCCGACCGCATCGTCTTCTCGGCCTACGGCGTCACGGTCGCTCTCGACGTGGCGCACCGGTGCGGACCGGATCGGTGCCGCCTGCCCGAGCTGACCCACTCGGCCCGGTCCATGCTGCCGCCCGGCGCCGAGGTCACCGACCCGGCGACAGCGGCCGAGCACACGATCGCGCTGGACTGCGAGGGCGATGCGTTCCGCGTGACCGATCCCGAGGGCGACACGGTCCTCCACGTGGCGTCGGCCGACGCTCTGCACGTGTTGGACCAGACGATCCGCTCGACGATCGCGGTGCATGCGCCGGGCCTGGTGTTCGCCCACGCCGGCATGGTCGCCGTCGACGGGGTCGCGCTCGTACTGCCGGGGGTGTCCATGGCGGGCAAGACCACGCTGGTCGCCGAGTTGGTCCGGGCCGGCGCCCACTACGGCTCCGACGAATACGCCGTGTTCGACGCGGGCGGTCTGGTGCACCCCTTCGCCCGGCGCCTGTCGGTCCGTGAACCCACCGGCCGCCGCGAGGTCCCCGTCGACGAACTGGGAGGTATCGCGGTGCGCGACCCGATCCCGACGGGTCTGGTCGCGGCGCTGACCTACCAGCCCGGCGGTTCTTGGCAGGTGAGCGCCGGGGACCAGGCAGGGTGTGCCCGGGCGCTCATCACCAACGCCGTGGCCGCGCAGGTCCGTTCCGCCGAGGTGCTCAGCGTGTGCGCGACCGTGGCGCGCTCGACCCGGTTCGTCGAGGGAGTGCGCGGTGAAGCCCCCGCGGCCGCCGCCGAGCTGCTGGCCATGCTCGGCGACGCCGACCACGGCGGACCCGGTGGCCTCTCGACGACCGGGCGACCGGGCGACGGGACCCTCAGACGTTGAAGCGGAACTCCACGACGTCACCGTCGGCCATCTCGTACTCCTTGCCCTCCACCCGCAGGATGCCCGCATCCCGGGCCGCCTGCCACGAACCGGCCTCGAGCAGTTCCTCCCAACCGATCACCTCGGCGCGGATGAACCCCCGCTGAAAGTCGGTGTGGATCACCCCGGCGGCCTCCGGCGCCTTGGCACCGGCGCGGAAGGTCCACGCCCGGGTCTCCTTTTCGCCGGTGGTGAAGAAGGTCCGCAGCCCCAGCAGGTGGTAGGCGGTGTACAGGAACCGGGGAAGCGCACCCTCGCCCAGGCCCAGCGCGTCGAGCATCTCGGCGCGTTCGGCCCCGGTGAACTGGGCGGCCTCGGCCTCGAGCTGCACGCACATGCCGATCACCTCGCCGGCGCCGTCGAGCTCCGCGGCGACCGGGGCGACGACGGCGTCGAGACGGTCGAGCTGATCCTCGCTGACGTTCACCACGGCCATCACCGGCTTGTTGGTCAGCAAGAAGTAGCTGCGCAGCAGCTCGCGCTGTGCCGGCGCGAGCGACGACCGGTAGATCGGGGTGCCCTCGGCCAGCACCTCGTGGGCGGCTTCGAGCGCGGCGACCTCCTCGGCGATGGAGGGGTCCTGGCGGGCGGCCTTGGCCCGCTTGGTCACCTGGGCCTCGACGCTCTCCAGATCGGCCAGGGTCAGCTCGATCTCGACGATCCGCAGGTGCTCCAACGGGTCCGCGGGCCCGGGCACGTCGGGGTCCTCGAAGGCGCGCAGCACATAGACCACGGCGTCGACCTCGCGGATCCCGCCCAGAAAGCGGTTGCCGAGGCCCTCCCCTTGGCTGGCGCCCTCGACGAGGCCGCCGATGTCGACGAACTGCACCGATGCGGGCACGACCTTGCGGGTTCCGCTCATCTCGGCCAGCCGTTCCAGGCGCTCGTCGGGCACCTTGGCGACGCCGACGTTGGGGTCGGTCGTGGCGAAGGCGTAGGGCGCCGCCAGCGCGCCGCCACCGGCCAGCGCGTTGTACAGCGACGACTTGCCCGCGTTGGGCAGACCCACGAAACCGAAGCGTTCCATGGCCCAGCACGGTACCGGCCGACCCCCGCCCGCCGAACATCGGCCCCTTCGGACGGCGTTGGGGTGGATTCTGCGGTTGGCGCCTACCATGGAGCCATGTCGAAGCGGACGGTCAAGAAGAAGATCAACGCCCGTCGGAAGAAGGCCAACCACGGCACGAAGCCGAACGCGGGCAAGCGCGGGAGCTGACCCGGCAGCGGCCGCTCAGGTGAGTGGCCACAACTCGGCGCCCAGCAGCGCGCCGAGCGCGCAGGCGGCCACCGCGAGCACCCACAGCACGAAGGCGCGGGTGCCCGGACGCCTGCGTCCCTCCATGACCCGACGCGCCACGGCGGTGATGCCCAGATCGGTGCGGAACCCCCGGCTGGCGTGACGGATCGGCACCAACAGCACCAGGGCCATGGCCACCCCGGTGGTCCGGATCACGAGTTCCCGCAGCGCGGGTTCGAACACCGCGTCCCGGGTCACGGTCTCCACCGCGAACCCGATCGCCACGATCGCCACCGCGGGCAACGCGCGGGCCGCGCTGACCAGGAGATTGCGCACATACCGCACCGGTCCCACCACCGCGGGTCGGGCGTCGTGCCACCGGCGGCGTTGGGCGCCGGTCCGGCGGCGGTGGTCGTGGACCTCCAGGTCACCCAACGTGGCGAGCAGCGGAACCACCACCAGGGCCAGCACCGCACCGACCACCAGCGGTGACGCCGAGGCCAGCACCACCGCGGCGGCCGCCGCGGGCCAGGTGACCCAGCCCCGCCAGGTGTCCGCCGGAGCCACCACGGGGGGCGCGCCGTCGTGCCAGGGAGCAAAGTGCGCCGGAGGTGGCGCCCCCCATTGGGGCGCCGCAGCCACCGGCGCCGGCACTGCGTGGACCGGACCGGCGTGGACCGGACCGGCGTGGACCGGGCCCGGCTGCGCCGGCGCGGCCGGGAGCGGTGCGGCGGCCACGGGGCGCGCTCCGGCCGGCGCCACCGGCATCGGACCGCCGTGGGCCGCCACGCCGGGGGCCGCCCCGGCCCCGGCACCCGGCGCCGGCGAAGCGCCGCCACCCCCGCGGGTCGCGTCCGGATCCCCACCCGATCCACGGCTCAGCACGACCTCGGGCGCGCCGGTCATCCCGTGCAGTCCCAGGCGGTTCAGGAAGGCCTCGGTGGTCGCCGGCCGGTGGTCCGGGTCGAGTTCCATCCCGTCCAGGATCGCTGCCGACACCAACGGGGGGACCTCGGGGCGCAGCTCGTCGGGCGCGGGGAGCCGGGTGCCGGTCTGACGGTCGAACACGTTGGTGGGCGTGGTCCCGGTGAGGAGCTTGTAGGCGGTGGCCGCCAACCCGAACACGTCGCAGGGCGGGCCCATCCGGGCGCTGCCCGCGTACTGTTCGGGTGGGGCGTAGCCGGGGGTCACCGCCCGGGTGACCGACCCGGAGATGTCGTCGCCGAAGCGGCGCGCGAGCCCGAAGTCGATCAGCACCACCCGACGGGCCCCGTCCAGCATCAGGTTCGACGGGTTGATGTCGCGGTGCAACAGCCCGGCGCCGTGCACCGCCCCGAGCGCGTCGCCGACCCGCAACACCAGATCGAGCACCTCGTCGACGTCGAAGGGCCGGCCGCGCTCCATCAGCAGCTCACCCACCGAGGAGCCCTCGATCAGCTCCATCACCAGATAGGCGGTGTTGTTGGCCTCGAAGACCTCGAAGATCCGCACGATGCCCGGGTGCGAGAAGCGCGCCAGCGTGGCCGCTTCGCGCTGGAAGCGTGCCCGAGCCTGCTCATAGGCAGCCCGGTCGTCCTCGGCGACGCCGACCGCGGCGCCTCGTCTGCGGGCCGCGGGAGGGAACAGTTCCTTGATCGCGATGTCGCGGTGCAGCCGGGTGTCGCGGGCCCGGTAGGTGATCCCGAACCCACCGCGGCCCAACAGGGCGTCGATCCGGTACCGGCCGAGCAGCGTCGTGCCCGACGGCAGCTCCACGGAAGCGTCGACTCCGGCACCGACCGCGGGCTCCGCCGGACCGGCGACCGGGTTCTCCGCCGACGGGTCCGCCGGGGTCCCGGGCTCGCCGGTCGGTTCGTCGCCGACGGGCTCGGCCACGCCGGGATCGGGCGCACCACCGTCGATGGCCCGCCCGCACCACCCGCACACCGCCCAGCTCGATTCGACCCGCCCGCCACAGGCCACACACCGGGTCGCTTCCGGCATCCCTCCGTTCACCCGGTCACCCGGCGCATCCGTGTGGCCACCCGGATCAGAGCGACGAAGGCTCGACCATCGATTCGTCCTCGGTGCCGGCCGCGTCCAGTCGGTCGAGCGCTTCGGCGATCTCGGCGACCTCGAGCGGTTCGCTGCGAAGGTCCACCACCGCCCACACGGTGTAGGTGAACGGGTAGGCGAACACCGGCAGCACCGTGGCGCACACGACGCCCACGCTGATGAAGGTCCACAGCGGCGGTTCCATACCCGCGGCCCGGAAGATGACCATCGACACGAGCACGCTGAACAGCGCCCCCAGGGTCAGCATCAGGTTGAGGATGTACGCGCCGAAGAAGAAGTCGGGCCGGTCCTCCATGGTGTAGCCACAGCCCGGACAGTGCGACCTGCGCCGCACCCAGTGGTCGAACAGCCCTCGGGACGCGCACCGGGGACAGCGCAGGATCAGCGCCCGGGCCAGCATCCGGCTCAGCGACGGGACCGGCGCGAGCACGTCCTCGACGAGCAGCGGCTTGGTCACGCCCCGACCCCCGGCTCCGGCCGATCACCGTCGCCCGGGCCGCGGCGGCGCTGGGCGTCGACCTTGTCGACCGCCTCGGCGATCTCGGCGACCTCGAGGGGTTCGCTCTGCAGGTCGACCACCGACCACAGCGTGAACGAGAACGGGTAGAACAGCACCGGCAGCACCAGGGCGATCGCGAGCCCGACCACGATCACCACGCCGAGCGGGAACGGCTCGTCACCGGCATTCGACAGCAGGTACAGCACCAGCAATCCGAACAGCGCGGTGAACACCACGGTCAGGTTCAGCAGGTACGCGCCGAAGAACGAGTCACGGTCGCGGCTCAGGGTGTAGCCGCAGCCCGGGCAGTGTTCGACCCGCTTGACCCAGTGACGGAACTGACCGCCCGTACCGCACCGGGGACAGCGCAGCAGCAGTGCCCGGCGGACCATCCGCCCCAGCGACGGCGGCGATTCGACGACGTCGGCGACCGAGAGGTCGTCGGCCACCGCACCTCGTCCCGGACGCCGATCACTCATGAGGCCAGCATCTCAACGTTCGCGTTGAGAGCGCAACGTGTGGCGGAGTTCGGCCGCCGCGTCCATGCCCAGCAGCCGGTCGATCCGGCCCCAGTACGGGTCGGATTCGGCGTCGAAGAGGCTGTTGCGGTGGTAGCGGTCGTGCTGGACGAGTCGGGCCTGGTCGCTGGCCAGGGGATCCACCGGGGTGTCCACCCCGGTGCTGTTGACGGTGAGCCACCGGCTCACGTACTCGTCCAGGTGGCTGCCCACCGCCTTGATCTGACCGGAGGGCACCGACAGCGACAGCCGCCACGGCGACATGGCCACCGCCCGACGCGGCGCGACCGGCACGACCCGGACCCCTTCGAGCGCCCGAGCCTCGTGGAACACCGAGGTCAGCGGGGCGTACACGTCGTCGACGTAGTCCAGGTTCACCGCCAGGTCGATCCGGGGCAGCAGGTCGGCCAGCAGCACCAGGTTCTCGGGGTCGTCGTCGGCGGGACCGATCCACTCCACCAGCAGGTGCGGTACCAGCGACACGCTGCGGGCGAACACGTAGAAGTTCCGGGTCCACTGGGGGGTGCCGTCCAGGTCGTAGGCCAGATCGAAGCCCACCGCCTTGTCGATGTTCATCCCGGTGATCGTGGCCGCCTCACCGAGGGGCTCGCCGGTGGTCATGTGGTGCAGGGGCACCACCGACTCTGGTCGCAGGCCTTCTGCCGCACCGACCCGATCCACGATCTCGGCGTGGATGATCTCGGCTTCGTCCATGACGAACCTCGCTGGTTTCTCGTCCGGCCCTCCCGACCCAGCATAGAGCGTGGCCCGTGTCACACCTCGGGGGCTGCAGCGGGCTCGGATGGCCCCGTCGTGCGCCCCCGACGCCGCCATGCCACCGCGGCTCCGATCGACACGAGCATCGACAGTCCGATCACCGGGAGCCCCCAGGTGGTCCACGATCCGCCACTGCCCTGGGACGTCGAGCCCGATGCCGCGCCCGGTGCCGACGAGGTCGCCGTGGTCGCAGCCGGCGTCGTGGTCGTGGTCGTCGATGTCGTGGTGGTCGTCGACGTGGTCGTCGACATCGTGGTCGTGGTCGTCGTGGTGGGAGGCGCAGGGAGCACGGTCAGGCGCACCACCGCGGCGACCCATGCGGCCATCGCCACCGATCCCTGACCGGTCAGGTGCAGCCCGTCACCACCCACGTCGCCCGGCGCCGCCGCGGCGTTCCAGTCACCGACCACCGCGTTGGGGTACCGGCCCACGTGGTCGCGGATCACCTGGTTGGCGCCCACGTAGTAGGGCCGGGCCTCGTTGATCGTCACCCACACCACGTGCGGCACCCCGGCAAGCGCGTCCAGCAGCGCCGCGACCCGCGGGGTGAACACCGCCGGGCTCTCCCCGTCGTTGGCGCCCAGGGCGACCACCACGACATCGAAGTCGGTACCGTGCCGGGCCAGCACGTCCAGGCCATCGGCGGTCGACCGGGACTCGGCCGCGTCGAAGACGACCTCCCACTCGGGCATCTGCGCGGCGATGTTGCCTCCCGTGCCCAGGATGATGCTGTCGCCGATGACCAGCAGGCGCGGCCGCTCCGGCTCGGCGGTCACCGCGGCTGCCGGCGCCGGCGCGAAGCCGACGAGCGTCACCACGAGCGCGGCCAACCCCACCAGGCCGAGTCGTCGAGCGCCTCGCAGCGGAGAGGACGTCATCGCCTCATTCCAGCACGGCCCACCCGACCAGCCCCACTACGGGCCGGATCCGGGCGCCGATTACACTCGTGGCCGTGACCGAGGGGAAAGCACCGTTCAGCCGCTAGCGAGACCCTCCAGCAGAGTCCCTCCGACTCGAGGTCGTGCGGCGTGATCCCCATCCTGGCGCTGCACCTCGTGGCAGGTACCGGCCTGCTGGTCGTGGGCGAACGTCCCGGCCGGCGGGCGTTCGCCGTGGGAGCGGTGGTCTCGGCGGTGACCTCGATCTGGGGTCTGACCCAACTGCCCTCGGTCCGGCGGGGCGAGATCCCCTCCGAGACACTCCAGTGGGTGCCCGGTCTGGACCTGAACTTCGACTTCACGCTGGACGCGATGAGTCTGACGATGGTGCTCATCATCGGCGGCGTCGGCATGCTGGTGTTCGGCTACGCCCAGCACTACTACGACCCGGATTCACGTGGGCTTCCCTGGCACGCCGGGTTGCTGGTGCTCTTCGCCGGTTCGATGCTCGGACTGGTCAGCGCGGACAACATCTACGTGCTCTACGTGTGCTGGGAAGGCACCACGATCACGTCGTACTTCCTGATCGGGCACCACCACGAACAGGCCGGTGCCCGGGCCGCCGCCCTGCAGGCGTTGTTGACCACCGCTGCGGGGGGCTTCGCGATGCTCGGTGGCCTGGTGCTCATGGCTCAGGCGGCCGGCACCACGAGCCTGTCGGGCATCATCGACGCCCCGCTGAGCGCATCGACCTCCACGTCGGTGGCGCTCACGCTGATCCTGATCGGCGCGTTCGCCAAGTCCGCGCAGTATCCGTTCCACTCGTGGCTGCCCGGCGCGATGGAGGCACCCACGCCGGTGAGCACGTTCCTGCATTCGGCGACCATGGTCACCGCCGGGGTGTACCTGATCGCCCGCTTCGCGCCGCTGTACCCCATCGCCGGATTCTGGCGACCCACGGTGATCATCGTGGGCGTGGCGACCATGATCTTCGGCGGCCTGCGGGCGCTGCGCCAGGTCGACCTCAAGCTGCTGCTGGCGCACGGCACCGTCAGCCAGCTCGGATTCATGGTCGTGCTCTACGGCGTGGGCACCCCCGAGGCGACCCGGGCCGGGTGGATGCTGCTCGTCGCGCACGCCGCCTTCAAGGGCACGCTGTTCATGATCGTGGGCATCGTCGACCACCAGACCGGCACCCGGCGGATCGACGAGATCCCGCTGCTGGACCGATCCTGGCGTCCGGTGCGGATCATCGCCGCCCTGGCCCTGGCCTCGATGGCCGGCCTGCCCCTGATCGCGGGCTTCGCCGCCAAGGAGACCGCGTTCAACGCCTTCGCCAACTACGGCTTCGAGGGGCACATGGTCGCCCTGGTGGGGATCATCGTCGGATCCGCGTTGACCGTCGCCTACTCGATCCGGTTCTGGTTCGGGATGTTCAGCACCCGCCGGGCCCCCCAGGACCAGGCCGGCCATGATCCGGTCCCACGCGAAAGCGAGCCCGCGCCGGCCCCGTCGGTGGGGTTCCTGGCGCCCGCGGCCATCCTGGCCGTCGCCGGGGTCGCGCTCGGCCTGGGATCCAAGGGCCTCGACACCCTGGCCGGCCTCGCGGGTCGCGAGCTGGGCCTGGGACGTTCGGCGCTGCACCTGGCGCCCTGGCACGGCTTCGACCTGGCCCTCGGCCTGTCCACGCTCACCCTGGCCGGCGGGGTGGCCCTGGCCCTGGCCCGCCACCAGATCCAACCGATCCTGGCCCGGGGCGCCGCCATTCCCTCCGGCGACCAGGTGTACCTGGCGGTCCTCCGGGGGCTGGCCGTGGTGTCCCGCCGGGTCACCGCGTTCGTGCAGAACGGGTCGTTGCCGGTGTACGCCGGGGTGATCCTGACCACGGTGCTGACGGTGCCGGCGATCGCGCTGCTCCGCGATCTGGAGTGGCCCGGCTGGCCCGTGTTCGGATCGCCCGATGAGGCGGCGCTGCTCGGTGTGCTGTGCGCCGCGGCGACCGGCGCCGCGCTGGTCCGGCGCCGCTTCAGCGCCGCGGTGCTCCTGAGCATCGTCGGCTACGCGATGGCCGGGCTGTTCCTGTTGTCGGGCGCGCCGGATCTGGCGCTCACCCAGGCCTCCATCGAGACGCTGTCCACGGTCGTGTTCGTGCTGGTGCTCCGGCGTCTGCCCCGCCGCTTCGAGACCCGCTCGAGCCCCCGCCGCGGCCTGCGTCTGGGCATCTCGGTGCTGGTGGCCGGTGTGGTGTTCTTCTTCGCTCTGGTCGCCCAGGGGTCCCTGGTGCTGCCGACCATCTCGAACGAGCTGGTGGAACGGGCGGTGCCCGACGGACACGGCCACAACGTCGTCAACGTGATCCTGGTGGACTTCCGGGGTCTGGACACCCTGGGCGAGATCACGGTGCTGGCCGCCGCGGCGATCGGCGCGGCAGCCATCGCCCGTGCGGGCCGGACCCGGCCGCCGCGCCCCGACGACCCCGAGGTCGCCGCCGCCGCCGAAGCCGACCGGCAACGCCGCATCGTGTTCGTGGATGGCACGGTGCACGTCATCTTCCCGGCGATCGTGATGATGTCGCTGTGGCTGCTCTTCGCCGGGCACAACCAACCCGGCGGCGGGTTCGTGGGTGGGCTGCTGGCGGGCGCGGCGATCGGTCTGCGCTACGTGGCCGGCGGAACCTCCGCGGTGCGGGACCAGTCCCGCTTCCGGGCCTGGACGGTGCTGGGCGCCGGGGTGGGACTGGCCGCGACCACCGCCGCGCTCCCGCTGGTCTTCGGCGGTTCGGTGCTTCAGAGCGCGATCGCCGAGCTCGGCGTCCCGTTGCTGGGAGAGGTGTCGGTGTCCTCGGCGTTGTTCTTCGACGTCGGGGTGTACCTGACCGTGGTGGGCACGGTGATGATGGCCTTCGAGGCCTTCGGCGACGACAGCACCGAGGTGCGCCCGTGACCATCGCGCTCGACGCCACCGCCGCGCTGCTGTTCGGCCTGGGTACCTACCTGGTGCTCCAGCGCAAGCTCTCGCGGATCATCATCGGCCTGGGGCTGATCACCCACGGCGCGAACATCCTGTTGATCGCCTCGGGCCGGCGCGGCGACCCGCCGATCATCGGGTCCGCAGACGGGGTGATGTCCGACCCGCTGCCTCAGGCGCTGGTGCTCACCGCGATCGTCATCACCTTCGCGGTCACGATGTTCCTGCTGGCTCTGGCCTACCGGAGCTGGCAGCTCACCAACGACGACGAGGTGGCCGACGACATCGGCGACCGGCTGATCGCCCAGGACACCAGCCCGGGCGAGGACGTCGTGGACCAGGAACAGTCGATGCCCGAACCCGTCGAGGTCGAGGTCGAGGAACCGTGAGCCGGATGGTCGCGCTCCCCTTGGTGCTGCCCCTGCTGGGCGCGGCCGCGGCGATCCTGGCGGGACGGTCCCGGACGGTGCAACGGGCGATCTCCCTTTCGGTGCTCACCCTCACCCTGATCTGCGCGGTGATCCTGCTCGTCGAGGTCGACCAGCACGGCACCCTGGTCGCCCAGGGCGGTGGCTGGGCGGCCCCCATGGGCATCGTGCTGGTCGCCGACCGCTTCGCCGCGGTGATGGTGGTGGTCGCCACCGCGGTGCTCCTGGCGGTGGCGGTGTTCGCCATCGGCGAACCGGGAGCCGAACGCAACCACGTGGCGTTCCAGTCGGTGTACCTGATCTTGGCCGCGGGAGTGTCCGGGGCGTTCCTCACCGGGGACCTGTTCAACCTGTTCGTGTCGTTCGAGTTGATGCTCACCGCGAGCTACGTGCTGATCACCTTGGGGGGCCGCCGCGCCCAGGTCCGTTCGGGCATGACCTACGTGGTCATCTCGTTGCTGGCCTCCACGCTGTTCGTGACCTCGCTGGCACTGGTGTACGCGTCCACCGGCACGCTGAACATGGCGGACCTCTCCCAGAAGATGGGCACGCTCCCCCCGGGTCTGCAGACCGCGTTCGCCCTGCTGCTGCTCGGGGTTTTCGGTATCAAGGCGGCGATCTTCCCGCTGTTCTTCTGGCTTCCCGACAGCTACCCGCTCGCCCCGTCGCCGATCACCGCGATCTTCGCCGGGCTGCTCACCAAGGTCGGCCTGTACACGATCATCCGGAGCCAGTTGCTGCTGTTCGCCCCCGCGATGCCGACCCGGGTGCTGGTGTGGGTGGCGGGCCTGACCATGGTGGTGGGCGTGCTCGGCGCGATCGCCCAGGATGACCTCAAGCGGATCCTGAGCTTCACGATCGTCTCGCAGATCGGATTCATGATCATGGGGTTGAGCTTCGGCACCGTCGCCGGGATCGCCGCGCTGGTGTACTCGATGGTGCACCACGTGGTGGTCACCACCGCGTTGTTCTGCGCGGGTGGTCTCGTGGAGTTCGCCGGAGGTTCCAGCCAACTCAGGCGGATCGGCGCGATGTTGCGGACCGCACCGCTGGTGGCGTTGCTGTTCCTGCTTCCGGCGCTCAGCATCGCGGGCATTCCCCCGTTTTCGGGTTTCGTCTCGAAACTGTCGCTGGTGATCGCCGGCTTCGATGCGAACCGGGCGGTCATCGTCGCCGTCGCTCTGGGCGTGAGCCTGTTGACCCTGTACGCGATGATGCGGATCTGGGTGGGTGCATTCTGGAGCCCGCACGAGGAGTCGGTGCCGACGGTGAACCCGAACCAGGTCGGCCGGTTCGGGGCACCCGCGTTGATGATCGCCCCGACGGCCGCACTGGTGGCGGCGACGCTCGTGATCGCCGCGGCCGCCGGGCCGATCTTCGCCTTCTCCGAACGTTCCGCGGCGGACCTGGCCCAGCCGCGCACCTACGTGAGTGCGGTGATCGACAAGTGAGGTTCGTCGCCAGTGTGATCGGGTTGGTGGCGCTGTGGCTGCTCGCGTGGGGCAGTCTCGACCCGGCCAAGGTGGTCGCGGGGGTGGTCCTGGCGGTCGCGATCCTGATAGCGATGCCCGCGCGCCACCGGTTCACTCCCGGGCTGCGGGTCAGCCCGATCGGGGTGGCGAAGCTGATCGGGCATCTCGGCGTGAGCCTGATCACCTCCAACATCCTGGTCGCCCGCGAGGTGCTCCTGCCCCACCGCGAGGTGCGCACGGGCCGGCTCACCTACGAGATGCCGGGCGCCACGCCCGAGGCCGTGTCGCTGCTGGCGAACATGATCGCGCTCACCCCCGACACCATGACGATCGACGCGACCGCGGAGCCGCCGATGGTCGAGGTCCACTTCATCCGCTACGACGACCCGGACGCCGCGCGCCGGGCGATCGAGCACCTCGATGCGTTGGTCAGGGGCGCGTTGAACGGCGAACGCACGACCCGTCCCGACCGCACGGTGCGACACCGCCGTTCAGGGGTCGACTCAGTGGCGCCCGACGATCAGGAGGGTGCGGGGTGACCACGGCGAGCAACGTGATCCTGATCCTGGCGGCGTGCGGGTTCATGTACCGGGCCCTGCGCGGCCCGACCCTCGCGGATCGCACGGTGGCGATGAACGGGATCCTGCTGGTGCTCTCGGGGGTGATCGCGACCCGGGCGGCGCATCTGCACACCGGCACGTTCCTCGCCACGCTCGTGGCGCTCGCCGTGATCGGGCCGGTCGGCAACGGGATGATCGCCCGTTACATCGAACGGAGAGCCGAATGATCGGCGAGGCGTTGGCGCTGGCCGGCTCGGTGATCGTGCTGTTGGCGGCGATCGGAGTGGTCCGGTTCACCGACGTGTTCTCCCGGATGCACGCTCTGGCCAAGGGATCGACGCTCGGGATCCTGTTGCTGTTCGCCGGTGCGGCGGTGAACCTGGGCGACGTCGAGGCGGTCACGACGGTCGTGCTGGCCGCGGTGCTGCACGTGGTGACCCTGCCTCCCGGATCGAACCTGGTGAGCCGTGCCGCGCACCGGGCGGGACTCGGCAGTGGCAGCGACCCGGACGCGGGTGAAGCGACGCCGCCGGGCCGGTGACGTCGAGGCGATCGCGTGACTTCGCTCACTCGGCCCTCGCCGATGGCCTCACGCCGGTCTCGGCGTCGATCCCGGTGGTGGTGGGTGGGTCGGGCCGGCGGGATTCGAACCCGCGACCTCCTGCTCCCAAAGCAGGCGCGTCGGTTGGGGGCTAAGGAGCGTCGTCACCGAATGTCCAGTGCGCGCCGAACGGCATCCACGAACTCAGGAAGATCCTGGCGCGCGGTCGATACCAGGACGTCGACATCGATCGACCAGTAACCGTGCACGATCCGATTCCTCAAACGCACCGGATCTGCCCAACGCACATCGGGATGCTCGGTCTTGAACTGCGCAGAGACGCTGCTCGCTGCTTCTCCGAGCACGGTGAAATTCCAGAGCAATGCGTCCACGAGGTCTCGATCCGCCATCGGGTCGTCGGCATCGACGCGCGCCACGAGACCGAGGATTCGTCCGATCGCGTCGATGATCTCCGTCAGCAGAAGGTCGTCACGCGGCATAGAGCGTCCGAGCCTCGCTCAACACCTCGTCTCGCATCATTCGATGCAATGCCGAACGGGCGACCAGATCAACCGGCCGACCAAAGGCGGCGGCCAATTCGTCCTCCAGGTCGTTGATCGAAAACCCGAGATGCCGACCGGGGACGAGGACATAGAGCAGATCCACATCGCTGTGGGGTCGAGCTGCTCCCCGAGCGACCGAGCCGAACACCGCCAACTCGGCGATGCCATACCGGGTGCAGATTCCAGCGATTTCATCCGAATCGATGGCCAACGAATCGAGCAGCGCTCCGTTCTCGACAGTCGACATGGTGCCATTCTCTCATGCGGTCCCCTGGCCATCCACCGAGAGATGTCCGGCACCGGCTCGGCGGAATTCGTCACGTGCCGACCGGACGCTCCTGGGCCTGCGCGCTCGGGTCGGTCGATCCGACCTCCATGGCCTCCGGCTCACGTGCAGACTGGGGTATGCCCGAACTCACGGCCCGACCCCGCCTCGTGGTGATCACCGGTACTCCGGGCAGCGGCAAGACCACCCTCGGGACCACGCTCTCACAGGCGCTCCAACTTCCCTTTGTTGCTCGTGACCAGATTCGACGAGGGCTCTATGTCTCGGCGGGACTGTGGGACGCGACACCACCGGACCCGGTGCCGACACGTCGCGCCGCACCCGAGACGTTTCTCCGAGTGTTGGAAACCACCGCGTCATTGGGCGTCAGCGCGATTGCCGAGTGCACGTTCGCGCGCGACGACGGCCAGTTCTAGCGGTCATTGCACGGTGGCTGCAGCGTACAGGTCGGTGGGGCG
>CAYVAS010000055.1:0-17242 GCA_964449375.1 uncultured Iamiaceae bacterium
GGGTCGTCGACGGCAACCTCGTCACCGGCCAGAACCAGAACGCCGGGCCGATGGTGGCCCGGGAACTCGCCCGAATCGCCGCCACAGGAGCCCACTGAGCCGTGTCCTCTCCCGAATGGTTCCAGGGCCGCATCGGCCGCACCCACACCGAGTCGGAGCCCTTCTTCGCCACCCCGCCCCACCCGGGGCCCGACGCTCCCAACGTGGTCGTGGTGCTGCTGGACGACACCGGCTTCGCCCAACTCGGCTGCTACGGCTCGGCGGTGGAGACCCCGCACATCGACGCGCTCGCCGCCAACGGGTTGCAGTTCACGAACTTCCACGTGACCCCGCTGTGCTCACCGACCCGGGCGGCGTTGCTGACCGGTCGCTCCCAACACGCGGTGGGCATGCGGGCCCTGTCGAACTTCGACACCGGGTACCCCAACCAGATCGGCCACATCTCCGACCACGCCGCCACCGTCGCAGAGGTGCTCCGCGCCGAGGGCTACAGCACTTTCTGCACCGGCAAGTGGCACCTGGCCTCCATGGAACACTGCTCCGCGGCCGGTCCCTTCGACCAGTGGCCCCTGGGCCGGGGCTTCGACCGCTTCTACGGGTTTCTCGACGGCGAGACCGACCAGTTCCATCCCTCCCTGATCGCCGACAACCACTCGGTCGACCCGCCCCGGACTCCCGAGGAGGGCTACCACCTGTCCGAGGACCTCGTCGACCAGCTCCTCGCGATGGTCTCCGACTCGGTCGGGATCCGACCGGACCGGCCCTTCTTCGCCTACGTGCCCTTCGGCGCGACCCACGCCCCGCACCAGGCACCTGCCGAGTACCTGGAGCGGTACCGCGGCCGCTTCGACGAGGGCTGGGACGTCCACCGCGAGGCCTGCTACGCCCGCCAGCTCGAGCTCGGGGTGATTCCCGCCCACACCCGTCTGGCGCCCCGCAATCCCGGCGTCGAGCCCTGGGACGAGTTGCCCGTGAACCAGCAGCGGCTCGCGGCCCGGCTCCAGGAGGCCTTCGCCGCGTTCCTGGACCACACCGACGACCAGATCGGCCGGCTCGTCGCGGGTCTGGAGCGTCTCGGAGTGCTCGACGACACGATCCTGGTGGTCCTGGCGGACAACGGCGCCTCACAGGAGGGCGGCCCCTTCGGCGTCATGCACGAGATGAAGTTCTTCAACGGGATCCTGGAGACCCCCGACGAGGCGATCGAACGCATCGACGACATCGGCGGACCCCACAGCCACACCAACTACCCGTGGGGCTGGGCGCAGTGCGGTAACACCCCGTTCCGCTGGTACAAGCAGAACACCCACGAAGGCGGCGTACACGTGCCCATGATCTGGCACTGGCCCGCGGGTATCGAGGAGTCCCAGCGCGGCACCAGACGTGACCAGTTCGTGTACGTGTCCGACATCGTGCCCACCATCTACGAACTGATCGGGGTGACCCCGCCCGAGACCCATCGCGGTCTCGACCAACTCCCGGTCACCGGTTCCTCCTTCGCCTCGGTGCTCGACGACCCGGACGCGCCGGCCACCAACACCTGCCAGTACTTCGAGATGGCCGGATCCCGCGCGCTGGTGGCAGGGGAGTGGAAGGCGGTCCAGAAGCACACCCCCGGCGCCGACTACGCGACCGAGACCTGGGAGCTGTACCACCTCGGCAACGACCCCTCGGAGACCGAGGACCTGGCCGAGGCCGAACCCGAACGTCTGGCCGAGCTGGTCGAGCTGTGGTGGACCGAGGCCGACCGGCACGGGGTCCTCCCCCTGGACGACCGGCTGATCGAGCTGTTCGGGGCGCGCTTCCGCGACAACTCCCCGCACCCGGTGGACCGCCGCTACGTGTACCGCCCGCCCATGTCACCGCTGCCCGCTCAGGCTGCGGCCCCGATCGGAGGTCGCAGCTTCGACCTGATCGCCCGGGTCGATCGGGAACCGGGTGACGAGGGGGTCCTGTTCGCCACCGGCACCCAGAACTCCGGGATCAGCGTGTTCGTCCAGAACGACCGCTTCGTGGTCGACTACAACGCGTTCGACGACCACGTCGTCGTCGAGTCCGACGTTCCGGTGCCCACCGGCGCGGTCGAACTCGTGGCGCGGTTCCGTCGTGGCGAGGGCATGGTCGGCTCGGTCGCGCTCGAGGTGGACGGCTTCGAGGCGGGCGCCGCGGAGCTTCCGTTGCTGATGCGGGTGATCTCGTCGGTGGGTGCCAGCATCGGCCGCGACCACGGCTCGACGGTGTCGGCCCGTTACGGCGGGCCCTTCCCCTTCAGTGGCGACCTGACCGAGCTGGTGATCCAGATCGTCTCGACGCGCCCCGCGGACGGATCCGACGAGGCCGCCCGGCGCGAGGGCATGGCACGGCAGTGAATCGCCGACCTTAGGTCGGGTTTTCCTCACCGTCCCTAGGCTGACGGACGTGACTTGGAACATCGATCCCGGCAGTTCACCGCCCACGAGAGAACACGCCTGGTTTCCGGCGGCGCCTCCCACCGCGCCGCCGACCTCCGAGGGCCCCACGGGCCCCCAGGTCCCCGCGTCCACCCCGGCGTCCTCCCCTCCCTCCCTCCAGCGCCGGGGTGGACCGGGTCGATTGGTGGCCTCGGTCGCCGTGGGCGCGGTCCTCGCGCTCGTGGTGGGGTTCTTCGCCGGTCGGGTCACCTCGTCGACCTCTCCCAGCGTGGCGGTGGCCGAAGCCGTCGCCGAGGCCCGGGTGACCCCGGCGGGGACGGGACCGGCACCGCTCACCGGCAGAGAACCCGAACCGGTGGCTGCCGTGGCCGAGGTGCTCTCGCCCGCCGCGGTGCAGCTCCAGGGGGAACAGGATCTGGGCTCGGGCTTCATCTACGACTCCAGCGGGCTGATCCTGACCGCCGCGCACGTGGTGTCGGGCAACGACACCATGACCGTCCGGCTGCACGACGGCACCCAGGTCGAGGGCACGATCGTCGGCGCGGACGACGCCACCGACGTGGCGGTGGTCCGCATCGACGTGTCCCGTGACCTGCCCGTCGCGCAGCTCGCGGTGAGTGCCAAGGTCGAGGTCGGCCAGCTCGCGATCGCCGTGGGCAGCCCCTACGGCCTCACCCAGAGCGTCACCTCGGGCATCGTCAGCGCGGTCAACCGGACGGTCCCCACGACCAACAACCACACCGTGGCGATGATCCAGACCGACGCCCCGATCAACCCGGGCAACTCCGGAGGCATGCTCGCCAACCGTCACGGTCAGGTGATCGGCGTGAACGACTCGATCATCACCGGCGGCCAGTCCGGATCCGAGGCGGGCAACGTGGGGGTGGGGTTCGCGATCCCCATCGACCTGGCCAAGTCGGTCGCCGACCAGCTCGTCGCCGGCGAGCCCATCGAGTTCGGCTTCCTCGGCGTGACGACCCAGACCGCCGACGGCTCCCGGGTGGGCGGTCTGGTGACCCAGGTCGAACCGGGCAGTCCCGCCGACGAGGCCGGCCTGGCGACCGGCGACGTGGTCGTGCGGGTCGACGACAGCCCGGTCGCCAGCGGCGTGGACCTGGCCGCCGCGATCAAGGCCCGCAAGCCGGGCGACACCGTGGAGCTGACCCTGGTCCGGGATGGTGAAGAGGAGCGGGTGACCGTCACCCTCGGGCGATCGCCCGACTGAAGCCGACGCTAGGCTCGAACGCTTCATGGACATCTGGCTGCTGCTGCTGATCATCGCGGTCGTCGTCGTCGGAGTCGCAGGGTTCCTGCTGGTTCCCCGACGGCGCGACGACGTCCTCGACGAACCGCCCGTCACGGTCGGCGAACCGGAACTCGCCGAACCGGAGGTCGCCGAACCGGAACTCGCCGAACCCGAGGTCGCCGAACCCGAAGCCGTCGCGCCCGTCCGACCCCGGCTGCGTGACCGGCTCGGCAAGGCCCGCAGCACCCTGTCGGGCTACCTGGCCTCGGTCGTGGGTCGGTCGGGCATCGACCAGGGGACCTGGGACGACCTGGAGGAGGCCCTGATCCGGGCCGACGTGGGCGTGACCTTGACCGCCGAGATCCTCGAGGGTGTCCGTGAGCGGGTGGCCGCCGAGTCGATCCGGGAACCCGATGCGCTGCTCGCCGCGTTGCGTGCCGACCTCACCGAGCGGCTCGAACGGGTCGACCGGACCCTGGCGCCGCTGCAGGAGGGCACCAACGTGTGGCTGGTGGTGGGCGTCAACGGGGTCGGCAAGACCACCACGGTGGGCAAGCTGGGCGCCCGCTACAGCCGAGAGGGTGCCTCGGTGGTGATGGTGGCCGGCGACACCTTCCGGGCCGCGGCCGCCGAACAGCTCCAGACCTGGGCCGAGCGTTGCGACGCCCACTTCGTGCGTGGCGCCGAGGGAGCGGACCCCTCCTCGGTGGTCTTCGACGGGATCGAGGCCGGCGCGGCCCGCGGTGCTGATCTGGTGCTGGCCGACACCGCCGGGCGGCTGCACAACAAGGCCAACCTCATGGAGGAGCTGTCCAAGGTGCGCCGCGTCGCCGAGAAGGCCCCCGGCGCGGTGACCGAGGTGCTGCTGGTGATCGACGCCACCACCGGACAGAACGGGCTGTCCCAGGCCCGGGTGTTCACCGAAGCCACCGACGTCACCGGCGTGGTGCTCACCAAGCTGGACGGTTCGGCCAAGGGTGGCATCGTGCTCGCCATCCAGTCCGAACTGCAGATTCCAGTCAAGCTCGTGGGTCTGGGAGAATCGGCCGAAGACCTCGTCGACTTCGAACCGGCCGAGTTCGTCGACGCCCTGCTCACCGTGGGAGAAGACCCGTGATCGTCAAGCTCTTGGCACTGCCGCTGCGCCTGGGCGTCGGCGGTGTTCGTCGCCTGGGACTGCGCCGCCTGGTGCTGGTCGCGCTGGGCGCGGCCGCCGCGACGCTGCTCACCCCGGTCTCGGGTCCGGAGCTGCGCCGCCGGCTCGCCCTGGCCATCGCCCAGCGCCGCGCGGGCGCCGAGCCGACCGTCGAGGAACGGGTCCGGCGCCGCCTGGCCGATTCGCCGCGCACCTGGCACCTGGATCAGCCCGAGGTGGTGGCCGTGCGCGGCGAACACGAGACCGACTGGCAGATCATCCTGGCGGGCACCGCGCCCGACGAGGCCGCGCGCACCGACCTGGAGGTCGCGGCCCGGGCGGTCGTCGGCGTGGCCGACGTCGACAACCGGATCCGTCTCGCGGGAGACCGTCACGGGGCGACCGGCGACGACCGGCCCGTGACAGGCGGCGAGGACGTGCGCCCCGACGACGAGGACTGAAAGCACCGTGTTCGAATCGCTCTCCGACAAGTTCGACGGCATCTTCAAGCGCCTGCGCGGCCACGGACGCCTCGGTGAGGCCGAGGTCGACGAGGTCCTGCGCGAGATCCGCCTTGCGCTGCTCGAGGCCGACGTCAACTTCGTGGTGGTCCGCAACCTGCTCGAGCGGATCCGGGAACGCTGTGTGGGTGCCGAGCTGCACCAGGCGCTGAACCCGGCCCAGCAGGTCATCGACATCGTCCACTCCGAGCTCATCGAGATCCTCGGAGGCGAGGCGCTGCGGATCACCTACGCCTCCCAGCCACCCACCGTGGTGCTGATGGCCGGGCTGCAGGGCTCGGGCAAGACCACCACCTCGGCCAAACTGGCGCGCTGGTTCAAGTCCCAGGGACGCAACCCCCTGCTGGTCGGAGCCGACCTGCAGCGTCCCGCGGCGGTGGCCCAGCTCCGCACGCTGGCCTCGCAGGTGGGGGTACCGGTGTACTCCGCGGACGACGAGATCGTGGCCTCGGGCACCGGCGACCCGGTGGCCGTGGCCGAAGGGGCCCTCGACGAGGCGCGCCGGTTGGGACGCGACGTGGTGATCGTGGACACCGCGGGTCGGCTCTCCATCGACGAGGAGCTCATGGCCCAGGTCCGCGCCATCGAAGGGGTGCTCGAACCGCACTACACGTTCCTCGTCGTGGACGCGATGACCGGCCAGGACGCGGTCACCACCGCCGAGAACTTCGCGGCGTCGCTGTCGCTCGACGGCGTGATCCTCACCAAGCTCGACGGCGACGCACGCGGCGGCGCGGCGTTGTCGGTCAAGGAGGTCGTGGGAAAGCCGATCGCGTTCGCGTCGACCGGCGAGAAGCTGGCCGATTTCGACCTGTTCCACCCGGATCGGCTCGCCGGGCGCATCCTGGGCCACGGCGACGTGCTCACCCTCATCGAGAAGGCCAAGGAGGCCTTCGACGAGGCCGAGGCCGAAGCGGCCGCCGCCCGCTTGATGGAGGGGACCTTCACCCTGGAGGACTTCCTGGACCAGATGCAACAGGTCCGCAAGATGGGCCCGATCGGCGGCCTGGTGGGGATGCTGCCCGGGTTGCCCAAGGAACTCAAGAACACCGAGATCGACGACCGCGAGGTCGACCGGCTCGAGGCCATCATCCGCTCGATGACCCCCGAGGAGCGGCGCAAGCCCGACATCATCGACGGGTCCCGCCGGCTGCGAATCGCGAACGGTTCGGGTGCCACCACCGCCGAGGTCAATCAGCTGCTGCGCCAGTTCGGAGAGGTCCAGAGGATGATGAAGCGCTTCGGCGTGGGCGGTTCGAAGCGCAAGAAGAAGAAGGGTCGCAAGTCCAAGGGCTCCGGACGGGTCACCCCCGCCGGCACCGTGCCCGGGCGCAAGGGGGGACCCGCCAAACCTGAACTGCGACTGCCCGGTTTGAACTGAAGGACCCCGGGCGAACAGACTTGAGAGCCGTTCTACCTGATGAAAGAAGATCGATTGTGGCCGTGAAGCTCCGTTTGACGCGGGTGGGCAAGAAGAAGCAACCGACGTACCGCATCGTGGCCGCCGACTCGCGTTCGCCCCGCGACGGTCGGCAGATCGAGATCATCGGTACCTACCAGCCCCGTCTGGAGCCTTCGGGCATCCTGATCGACGGCGACCGGGCGCTGCACTGGCTGCGCAACGGTGCCAAGCCCACCGAGACCGTCCAGAAGATCCTGGTCGCCTCGGGGGTGTGGGAGGCCTACACCTCCGGCAAGACCACGGTGGAGGCCACCACCGGCACGCCGCCGACCGAGCACGCGTCGTGAGCGGCGACACCGACATCACCGGCGACGTCATCGAATACGTCGTGCGGGCCATCGTGGACGTGCCCGAGGCCGTCGAGGTCGATCTGGTGACCGGCGACCCGGACCGTTACGACGTGCGCGTCGCCGACGGCGACATGGGCCGGGTCATCGGCCGGCGGGGCCACACCGCCGGCGCGATCCGCACCGTCGCCCGGGCCGCGGCGGCGAGTCAGGACCGCACGATCGACGTGGAGTTCGTCGACTGACCCTGCTCGAGGTGGCCCGGATCGGGCGCGCCCACGGGATCCGGGGCGAGGTCACGGTCACGCTCATCTCCGACCGTGAGGGCCGTGTGGTCCCCGGCGCCGAATTCGACACCGACGCGCCGACCGGTACCGATCGAAGCGACGCCGTGCTCTGGGTCGCCTCGGTGCGACCCCACGGACGGACCCTCCTGGTGCGCTTCGAAGGCGTCGACGACCGCGCCGCGGCGGAGGCGTTGCGCGGCACGGTGCTGTACGCCGAGGCCGACGCCTCGGCCGAGGGGATCTGGGCCCACCAGGTCATCGGTCTGCAGGTCGTCGACCTGGCGGGCACCGCGCACGGCGAGGTCGTGGCGGTGCAGCAGAACCCCGCCCACGATCTGCTGGTCCTCGACGACGACCAGCTCGTGCCCGCGGTGTTCATCGTGCGGGTCGCGGATCAGGTCGTGGTGGACCCGCCCGAAGGGCTCCTGGAGTGACCACCGAGCCCGGCGCGCTGCGGGTCGACGTGTTCACGATCTTCCCCCAGCTCGTCGACGACTACGCCGACCACGCCCTGCTGGGGCGGGCCCGGCGTAACGGGCTGGTGGATCTGCGCCTGCACGACCTGCGCGACGGCGCCACCGACGCGCACCGCAGCGTGGACGACACCCCCTTCGGCGGGGGAGCGGGCATGGTGCTCATGCCCGAGCCGGTGTTCACGGTGGTCGAGGCGGTCGACCCGCCGCGGCCACTGCTGCTGTTGTCGCCCTCTGGTCGGCGCTTCGACCAGGCCATGGCCGACGAGCTGGCCGCCTCGGGCGGCTTCTCGCTGCTGTGTGGACGCTACGAGGGCGTGGACGAGCGCATCCGTGCCCACCTGGTCGACGACGAGGTCTCCATCGGTGACGTGGTGGTCGCCGGGGGTGAGGTCGGCGCGCTGGTGATCCTGGAGGCCACCAGTCGGCTGGTGCCCGGCGTGATGGGCAACGAGATCTCCGCCGCGGACGAGTCGTTCCGCAGCGGTCTGCTGGAGTATCCCCAGTACACCCGGCCCGCGTCGTTCCGGGGTCTGGAGGTCCCCGAGGTGCTGCGGTCCGGGGACCACGCCCGCATCGCGCGCTGGCGTCGGACCGAGGCGCTGCGGCGCACCGCGGAGCGTCGACCGGACCTGATCGAGGCCCGTGGTGGCCTGCGCGCGGAGGAACGGGACCTTTTGGGCGTCGACGACGACGAAAACTAGAGTGGCGACACCATGAATCGCACGGACCTGATCGATGCCGAGTCCCTCCGGGACGACATCCCCGACTTCTCGCCGGGTGACACGCTCAAGGTGCACGTCCGCGTGGTCGAGGGCGGCAAGGAACGGATCCAGATGTTCCAGGGCGTGGTGCTCCGCCGCCAGGGTGACGGGATCCGCGAGACCTTCACCGTGCGCAAGTTGAGCTACGGCGTCGGTGTGGAGCGGACCTTCCCGGTCCACACCCCGATGATCGAACGCATCGAGGTCGCCAGCCGCGGCGACGTGCGACGGGCCAAGCTGTACTATCTGCGCGACCGGATCGGCAAGGCCGCCAAGGTCAAGGAGAAGCGCGTCGACTGAGGTTTGACGCCGGGGGGCGGCGG
Source organism: uncultured Iamiaceae bacterium (assembly GCA_964449375.1). Lineage (GTDB taxonomy): Bacteria > Actinomycetota > Acidimicrobiia > Acidimicrobiales > Iamiaceae > JAFDWI01. The sequence continues at coordinate 8,910 of CAYVAS010000055.1, forward strand.
GTACGACCTCTGCCAGTGCGACCCGCGAAGACCTACTCGTCCGCATCGGTACAGCGTCGGCAGGCCCTCGGCCAGGCCGGTGAGGCCGCCGCGGCCCGGGTGTACCGGGCGGCGGGCTTTCAGGTGCTGGCCCGCAACTGGCGCTGCCGGGACGGCGAACTGGATCTGATCGTCACCGACGGCCACCAGGTCGTCTTCTGCGAGGTCAAGACCCGCTCGTCGGCCGCCTTCGGGCCGCCGGCCGCGGCGGTGACCCCGGCCAAGCAACGACGGATCCGCCATCTGGCGATGCGGTGGCTGGACGAGAACCGGGTGCGGGCACCGGCGTTGCGCTTCGACGTGGCCGCGGTGGTCGACGGGACCGTCGACATCATCGAAGCGGCCTTCTGAGTAGCGTTGGAGGACCATGAGCATCCTGACGGACCAGCAGGGCCCGGTGGCCACGGTCACGATCCACAATCCGGACCGCAAGAACGCCGTGACCGACGCCATGTGGGGCGAGCTGGAACAGACCTTCCGGGCGCTGGCCCGGGACGATGCGGTGCGGGTCGTGGTGGTCACGGGTTCCGGTTCGGAGTTCTGCTCGGGCGCCGATCTGTCCGGCGGCGACGCGGTGATCCGGGGTCACTGGACCCGCCGCATGGAACAGGTCAACCAGGCGGCCCTGGCGTTGCACGATCTGCCCCAACCCTGCATCGCACGGGTCGATGGGGTCGCCGCCGGTGCGGGCGCGAACCTGGCGCTGGGCTGTGACCTGGTGGTCGCCTCGGACCGGGCCCGGTTCTCCCAGATCTTCACCCGGCGCGGCCTGTCGATCGACTTCGGCGGGTCCTGGCTCCTGCCGCGTCTGGTGGGCCTGCACCGGGCCATGGAGCTGAGTCTGCTGGCCGACATCGTCGATGCGGACCACGCGGCGCGCATCGGGCTGGTCAACCGGGTCGTGCCCGTTGCCGACCTCGACGACGCGGTCCGGTCCTGGACCGACCGGTTGCTGACGCTGCCGCCGATCGCGCTCACCTCGGTCAAGCGCCTGGTCCGCCTGGGAGCCCAGTCGAGCTTCCCCGATGCGCTCGCCGCCGAGGGCGTCGCCCAGGCGGTGAACTTCTCCACCGAGGACACCTCCGAGGCGATGCTGGCCTTCCTGGAGAAACGCGACCCGACCTTTCGAGGTCGCTGATCGACCAATCGGGGCCTTTTCGAGCGCCCCGGTCCGCCTCCGGCGGGGTCGGAGGTGTCACACCGGACTCCTAGGGTGCGCACCAGGTGGAACTCGCGGCACGGCCGCCCTCGAAGACGCATCCCGACGTCGGCCGCTGCGGTCGACGGAAAGCGAGGTCGGTCATGTTCACCACCATCCCGTCGGCGACGGTCCTGGGGGTCGAGGGCCAGCCGGTGACCGTCGAGGCCCACGTGTCCTCGGGGCTTCCCGGGTTCTCGATCGTCGGACTGCCCGACACGGCCTGCCGCGAGGCCCGGGACCGGGTCCGGGCCGCGCTGCTCTCCAGCGGGCTGGGCTGGCCCCAGAAGCGGGTGACGGTCAACCTGGCGCCTTCGGGGGTCCGCAAGGTCGGCTCGGGCCTCGACCTGGCCATCGCGATCGCCCTGCTGGTCGCCGACGAACAACTGCCACCCGCCGGGCTCGAGGCGATGGGCGCGGTGGGGGAGCTCGGTCTGGACGGCACCGTCCGACCCGTGCCCGGCATCGTGCCCGTCGTGGACGCGCTGGTCGCCGACGAGATCATCGTGGCCCGCGAGGTCGCGCAGCTGGTGAAGCTGGTGAGCGGCGCCAGGGTCCGGGCGGTGAGGACACTGCGCGAGGTGGTCGACGCGCTGGCCGGCACGTCCCCGTGGCCGCCGATGCCTCCCGAGGACGATCCCGACCCCGCCCCGCCGGTGCCGGACCTGGCCGATGTGCGCGGCCAGCAGGCCGCCCGCCGGGCGCTCGAGATCGCCGCGGCGGGTGGCCACCACCTGTTGATGGTCGGGCCACCCGGCGCGGGCAAGACCATGCTGGCCCGCCGCCTGCCGGGTCTGCTGCCCGCGCTGGACGTGACCCAGGCGCTGGCGGTGACCAAGATCCACTCGGCAGCCGGGCTGGCCCTCCCCGGGAACCGTCTCGTGACCGTCCCGCCCTTCCGGGACCCGCACCACTCGACCACCATGGTGGCCCTCATCGGTGGCGGGGCGCCGACGCTTCGGCCCGGCGAGGTGTCGTGCGCGACCCACGGGGTGCTGTTCCTCGACGAGCTGGGCGAGTTCGCTCCCCACGTGCTCGACGCCCTGCGCCAACCCCTGGAGCAGCATTCGATCAGGGTCTCCCGAGCGGCGGCGTCGGTGGTGTTGCCCGCCGATTTCCTGCTCGTCGCCGCGATGAACCCCTGCCCCTGCGGCGAAGCGGAGCGACCGGGAACCTGCCGTTGCAGCGACCGGGAACGAGCTCGGTACCGGCGAAGGCTCTCGGGTCCGCTGCTGGACCGCTTCGACCTGCGTATCGACGTCACCCGGCCCGACACCACCCGCCTGCTGGGAGGTTCGGCGGGCGAGTCCACCGCACAGGTCGCGGCCCGGGTGGCCGCCGCCCGGGCGCGGGCCGCCGAGCGGGGGGTGCGGTGCAACGCGGAGCTCGACGGCCGGCTCCTGGAGTCCGTCACGCCACTGACCGCGGGAGCCGAGGCACTGCTGGACACCGCGTTGCGGGTCGGGTCGCTGACCGCTCGGGGTTTGACCCGGGTCCGGCGGCTCGCCCTGACCGTCGCGGATCTTGCCGGGGCGTCGGGGCCGCTGCGCGCCGAGCACGTGGGCATGGCCCTCGCGTTGCGCTCCGAACCCCTGGCACGGAACGAGGCCGCGTGACTCCGAAGGACCGCGCCTGCACCGCCGCGCTGGCCGCGCTGCCCCGGGTGGGCCCCAACCGGCTGGAGGTCCTGCTGGGCACCGGGGACCCCGCGGCCGTCTGGCACCGGGTGCGCACGGGCACCCTGGCCGAGATCCCCGAGGTGGTCGAAGCGCTCGGGTCCGGTGCGGCGACCCTGACCGAGCTGTGGCGCGACCACGCCCGCCAGGTGGACCCCGACGCGCTCGCCCGGGCACACCGGGCACTCGGACTGCGCCTGGTCCTGCGGGGCGACCCGGACTACCCCGAAGCCTTCGCACGGGACCCCGAACCTCCCCGGCTGGTGTGGGTGGCCGGTGATCTGGATCGACTCGGAGAGCGGCGGGTGGCGATCGTGGGTACCCGCCGTTGCACCCGCTACGGCCACGACGTGGCCCGACGCTTCGGCGCGGAGCTGGGATGCGCCGGGGTGTCGGTGGTGTCGGGTCTGGCTCTGGGAGTGGACGCGGCGGCCCACCGCGGCGCCCTGGAGGCACCCGATGGTGCCGGCGCGCCCGTGGGGGTGGTGGGCACCGGCCTGGACGTCGTCTACCCGCGCCGCAACCGCGAGTTGTGGCACCAGGTCGCCGAGCGTGGCGTCCTGCTCAGCGAGGCCCCACCGGGCGCCCGGGCCGAACCGTGGCGCTTTCCGGCACGGAACCGCCTGATCGCCGCGCTCGCCGAGATCGTGGTGGTCGTGGAATCCGCGGAACGGGGCGGTTCGCTCTACACCGTCGACGAGGCCGTGGTCCGGGACGTCGAGGTGCGGGCCGTGCCCGGCCCGATCACCTCGACGGCCTCGGCGGGTACGAACCGCCTGCTGGCCGATGGCGCCGCCCCCGCGTTGAGCCCGGGCGAACTGCTCGAGACCCTCGGCCTTCCCGTCGCCGGGTCGGCGGCCGGGTCCGGGCCGAGCGAGGCCTTCCGCGACCCGGAGGAGCGTCGGGTCCTCGACGTGCTCACCACCGGCCCGGTCACCCTCGACGACCTGGCCGAACGCAGCGGCCTTTCCCTGGAACGGTTGGGCCTGGTCATCGCCCGGTTACAGGTCGAGCAGCTCGTGGTGCGATCCGGGGGTTGGTACGAAGCGACCGGGTAGCGTTGGAGCATGGGCCACGACCAGTGGAGCTTCGGCCCGTTCGTGGCGTCGCTGACCGCGTTGGCGCCGGCAACGCTCCGGGCCTACCGCACCGACCTCGACGGATTCGGCGCCTGGTGCGACCGGGCGGGAATCACCGGGCCGGACCAGGTCACCCGAACCGTGCTCCGGCGGTATCTGGCCACGCTCACGACCCGGGGCTACGCGGCCAGCTCGATCTCCCGCAAGGCCACGACCCTGCGGCGCTACTTCGCCTGGCTCCTGCGCCAGGGGACCGTCGCCGAGGACCCGACCCGGGGCCTGACCGCGCCGCGAGGCCCCCGCAGGGTGCCCCGGGTGCTCGCCGAGGCCGAGCTGGACCACCTGCTGCGCCAGGACCCGGACCCCGACACCGACGTCGACCCCCGGCAGGCCGCGTTGGACGTCCGGGACCGCGCCGCGCTCGAACTGCTCTATGGCAGCGGGCTGCGCGCGGCGGAACTGTGCGGCATCCGCATCGGGGACTTCCACGACGACGACCGCGGGCTGCGCGTTCGGGGCAAGGGGTCACGCGAACGGCTCGTGCCGGTGACCGACCCCGCCCGCGAAGCGGTCGCGGCCTGGCTGGCGGGGCCCCGCGACGAGCTCAGACAGGGTTCCACCGATGCCGGTGACGTGCTGTTCCTGAACCAGCGCGGCCGTCCGCTGACCCCCCGGGACCTGCGTCGGATCCTCGACGCCCGCTCATCCCGACCCATCCACCCCCACCAGCTTCGCCACACCTTCGCGACCCACCTGCTCGAAGGCGGGGCGGACCTGCGGGTCGTCCAGGAGCTGCTCGGTCATGCAGATCTTTCCACGACCCAGGGATACACTCATGTGACGAGAGACCGTCTGCGACAGGTCTTGGACGCAGCACATCCCCGCGCGTGAAGGTCCCCGGTTTTCCGTGACTGATGCCCAGCGAGACGAGATCGATGCGTTGTGGAGCCGCTACAAACGGTTCGGAAGGCGTCACGTCCGGGATCAGTTGATCCTGCAGTACTCGCCTCTGGTCAAGTACGTGGCCGGACGGGTCGCCGCCGGGTTACCCAGCAGCGTCGACCAGGGTGACCTTGTCTCCTGTGGGATGTTCGGCCTGGTCGACGCGATCGAGAAGTTCGAACCCGACCGGGGCTACCGCTTCGAGACCTATGCGATCAGCCGGATCCGTGGCGCGATCATGGACGAGCTCCGCTCCCTGGACTGGGTTCCCCGCTCGGTGCGCAGCAAGGCACGGCGCATCGAGCTGTCGATCGCCAAGCTCGAATCAGAGCTGCACCGGGCGCCCACCGACGCGGAGCTGGCCGCCGAGCTCTCGGTGAGCGTGCCCCAGCTCCACCAGATGCTCAGCCAGATCTCGATGACCGGCGTGGCCGCGCTGGACGAGCTGCTCTCCCTCGGGGGTGACGGCGGCGAGGGCGTCACCCTGGGCGACACGATCGCCGGGGACTCCGAGGACCCCTCCGAGGTGTTCGAGTCGGTCGAGATGCGCCGCCGCCTGCGCGACGCGGTTGCGTCCCTGCCCGAACGCGAACGCATGGTGCTGGGCCTGTACTACTACGAAGGATTGACCCTGGCCCAGATCGGTGAGGTGATCGGCGTCACCGAGAGCCGGATCTCCCAGATCCACACCAAGTCGGTGCTGCAGCTACGCGCCCGCCTCAGCGACCCGGTCCACCTGGTCGAGGTTTGACCCCGGCGCACCCCGGGCACCCCGTGCCCGATGACCGCATGGCGCGTTTTCGTCCTCGCCGCGCTGGTCGTGGTGTGGCCGGCGGGAGCCGGTGAGCCCCGGGCGGCGGCCGGGGAGTGCACGATCCCGGTCGCCGCGCCGGTGTCCGACGGGTTCCGCCCACCGAGCGAACCCTGGGGGCCGGGCAACCGAGGCCTGACCTTCGCCACCTCCCCGGGCGTCGTGGTTCGGGCCGTCGCCGCCGGCCGCGTGCGCTTCGCCGGGGTCGTCGCCCGGCACCGGTACGTGACCGTGGAACTCGACGACCGCCGTGACGTGACCTACTCGTTCCTCGCCGAGGTGGCCGTGGCCGAGGGCGACGAGGTGGCGCTGGGCGACCCCGTGGGACGCACCGGCACCGAGCCGTTCCACCTGGGGCACCGCGACGCCCACGGCTACCTGGATCCGACCCCGCTGGTGCTCGCCGCGTGCGGCTGGCACCACGCAGTTCTCGTCGAAGTGCCCGACGCGGCATAGAATCGGACCTCGGCCCGGCAGATCGTCGGGTCGTCATCACGATCGCCCGGGGTACCCCACGGTCGTCGGCCCGTTCCCCGGGTCGGCGCAGCCTCCGGGTGGACACGCAACCGATGGGAGCCATCACATGACCGCAGTCGTGACCATGAAGCAGTTGCTGGAGGCCGGAGTCCATTTCGGCCACCAGACCCGCCGTTGGAACCCGAAGATGAAGCGGTTCATCCTCACCTAGCTCATCGTCATCTACATAATAGATCTGTAACAGACCCTGTCCCGGATCGAGCAGGCCTACACCTTCGTGCGCGACCTGGTCGCCGACGACGGCACGGTGCTGTTCGTGGGCACCAAGAAGCAGGTGCAGGATCCAGTCCAGTCCTATGCCACCAAGTGCGGTATGCCCTACGTGAACCAGCGGTGGCTGGGCGGCATGCTCACGAACTTCGCCACGATGTCCCGGCGCATCGCCAAGATGCAGGAGTACCGCCGGATGGCGGCCTCGGGTGAACTGGACCTGATGCCCAAGAAGGAAGCGCTGCTCCTCGAACGGGAACTGACCAAGCTCGAACGCAACCTGGGCGGGATCGACACCATGGAGAACCTGCCCGACGCGGTGTTCATCCTGGACACCAAGACCGAGCACATCGCGGTCACCGAGGCCAACAAGCTGGGCATCCCGATCATCGCGGTGGTCGACACCAACTGCGACCCCGACGAGATCACCTACGTGATTCCGGGCAACGACGATGCGATGCGCTCGGGCTCGCTGCTCGCCCGGGTCATCTCCGACGCCGTGCTGGAGGGTCGCCAGATCGCGGCGCGTCGCCAGGCCGAGGCCGACACCGTCCGGCGGAGCGCCGAGGACGAGGCCCGCGTCGCCGCCGAGCAGGCCGAGGCCCGCAACCAGGCCGCCCGCGCCCAGGCCGAACGCGAAGCCCGCCTGGAGGCCGGTGAATCCCCCCAGGCGGCACCCGAGCCCGAACCGACCACCGAGGCGCCGGCCGAACCGGCCTCCGAGGAGTCACCGCCGCCGGCGACAGCGGCCGCGTCGGCCGACCCCGCGACCGAAAGCGAGTGATCCGAGACCATGGCTGATTTCACCGTCAAGGACATCCAGGCGCTCCGGCAGGAGACCGGTGCGGGCATGATGGACGCCAAGAAGGCGCTCACCGAGAGCGGGGGCGATCCCGAAGCGGCCCGCAAGTGGCTGCGCGAGCACGGCCTGGCCAAGGCCGCCGGGCGCACCGACCGCGAATCCGCCGAGGGGGTGGTGGCCGCCGCGCAGGTGGGCAACCACGTGGCCCTGGTCGAGCTCAAGTGCGAAACCGATTTCGTGGCCAAGTCCGACGCGTTCGCGCCCTTCGCCGATGAGCTGGCCACCGCTCTCGCCGAAGAGGGCGAAGCAGCCCTGGAGGCCTTCGCCGACCGGGTCGACGACCTGAAGGTCCGGCTCAAGGAGAACATCTCGGTGGGACGCACCGCCCGGCTGTCGGCCTCCGAGGACGCGGTGATCGCCACCTACGTACACCGCCAGGACGGACGCGGCGTGAACGCCGTGGCCGTGGAACTCAGCGGCGGTGACCCGGAGCTCGCCCACGACATCGCGCTGCACATCGCCTTCACCCGACCCACCGCGGTGTCCCGTGACGATGTGCCCACCGACGAGGTCGAGGCCGAACGGGCCGCGCTGGTGGACATCACCCGGGCCGAGGGCAAGCCCGAGGCCGCGATGGACAAGATCGTCGAGGGTCGCCTGTCCGGCTGGTTCGCCGAACGGGTGGTCCTCGAGCAGAAGTTCGTCAAGGACGAGAAGCAGACGATCGCCAAACTGCTCGACGACGCCGGTGCCGAACTGGTGCGCTTCGAACAGATCGTCGTGGGGAGCTGAGTGGCCGAACCCAGGTGGCAGCGGATCCTGCTCAAGCTCTCGGGCGAATCCTTCGCCGGTGAGGCCGGTTTCGGCATCGACGGGGACGTCGTGGGCGACCTGGCTCGCCAGATCGCCGAGGTGCGCACCGAACTGGGCATCGACGTGGCCGTGGTGGTGGGCGGCGGCAACATCTGGCGGGGCATGACCGGCGCGGGCGCGGGCATGGACCGCGCCCAGGCCGACTACATGGGCATGCTCGCCACGG
>CAYVAS010000056.1:0-16739 GCA_964449375.1 uncultured Iamiaceae bacterium
CGATCACGTCGATCGCGTTCGAACGGATCAGCATGTCGGTGATCTCGAGCGCCTGTTCGCCGGTGTCGGGCTGGGAGATCAACAGCTCGTCGATGTCCACGCCGATGTTGGCGGCGTAGGTGGGGTCCATGGCGTGCTCGGCGTCGACGTAGGCGCAGATCCCGCCGGTGCGCTGGGCCTCGGCGACCACGTGCATGGCCAGGGTCGACTTGCCCGATGCCTCCGGGCCGTAGATCTCCACGACCCGACCCCGAGGCAGGCCGCCGACCCCGAGGGCCAGGTCCAGGGCCAGGGCCCCGGTGGAGACCGATTCGACCTGCATCGAACCCTTCTCCCCCATCTTCATGACCGAACCCACACCGAACTGCTTGTCGATCTGGCTGAGCGCCATCGACAGCGCCTTCTCTCGCTCCACGGAGCTTCCTTCCTTCATGGTGGTACTCCCTTTGGTTGCGGCCGGCCACGAAGCGGCCGACCGTTCGAACTGGTGGGTTGAGGGCTGCCCCGACGGGCAGCGATCCGATGAGACGCACCCTAGGAAGGGGGTGTGACAGTCCGCCGGACACTCCGGTCCGGTCACCTCACCTCGGTGGCCGGGCCTTCGCAGCCGGCGAATGCCACCAGTGTAGTTTCCGAACACCCGTTCGTTCAACGACCCTCGCGGCGCGACCGTTCCGGGGCGTCGTGCTCGCTCAGAATACGGCGCCGCAGCACGTCGAGCGCACTGATCGCGCCGAAACTCCGGATCCGGGAGCGGTCACCGAACAACGACAACTCGCGGGCACCGCTCCGGTCGCCGATCGCCCAACCCACGAACACCGTGCCCGGCGGTCTCCCGTCCTGGGAGGCCGGCCCGGCCACGCCGGTGACCGACAATCCCACGTCGGCGTCCAGACGTCGGCGGACCCCGGTGGCCATCGCCTCGGCGGCGACCGCGGACACCACCGGACCCTCGGGCACGTCCAGGAGCGCCTGTTTGACCTCGGTGGCATAGGAGACCACCCCGCCCCGCAGCACCTCGGAGGACCCGGGCACATCGGTGAGCCGGGCGGTGATCATGCCTCCGGTCATCGATTCGGCCACCGCCAGGGACCAGCCCCGGGCCGCCAGCAGGTCCAGCACCACCGATTCCATCGAGGCGTCGTCCTCGCCGAACACGAGCAGCCCCAGCTCGGTCCGCAGCTCGTCGGCCACCGCGTCGACCGCGCGGCGAGCCGCGGTCGGGTCGTCGGCCTTGGCGGTGACCCGGACCAGGATCCCCTCGACCCCGGCGGCCAGCAGCGCGATCGTGGCGGTGCCCGACAGGTCGAGTTCCTCCACCGTGCCGGCCAGACGCTCGGCCAGACCCGACTCGGATTCGCCCCAGGTCCGGAGCGACCGCGACACGATCGCCGTGGACCCGCCCCGCCGCGCCCGCAGGTCCGGCAGGACCGCCCGGTCGAGCATCTCGACCATCTCGTGGGGTACCCCGGGGATCGCATAGACGACCTTGGTGACCGGATCGCCGTCGTCGTCGACGGCGGGAACCGGACAGATCAGCCCCGGCGCGGTGCCGCGGGTCTGGGGAATCACCACGGCGCCGTCGGGCACGTCGGCTTGGGCCAGGTTGTTGGCCGGCATCGGGCGACCCCGGGACGCGAACATCGCCGAGATCACGTCGACGAGGGCCTCGTCGCGCACCAACTCCACACCCATGATCCGGGCCAGCACCGACCGGGTGATGTCGTCGTGGGTGGGGCCGAGTCCCCCGCACACGATCACCGCGTCGGCCCGCTCGAGCGCGCCGCGCACCGCGGCGGTGGCCCGCTCGAGGTTGTCGCCCACCTTGATCTGCAGGTACGAGTCGATCCCGGATGCCGCCAGCCGCTCGCCGATGACCGCGGAGTTCGTGTCGACCACCTGGCCGAGCAGCAACTCGGTGCCCACGGCGACGACCTCACAGCGCATGGAAACGGATCCTAGGCACCGGTCGTCGCTCGGCGAGGTCGACCCGATCCATCCGGGGGGGGGCCGGGCACCGGCTGCCCGGCCGCAGCGGCGACCTAGCCTGGACCGGCATGGAACTGCGCATCTTCACCGAACCCCAGCAAGGGGCGTCCTACGACGATCTGCTCGCGGTCGCGCTCGCCGCCGAACGGTTGGGATTCGGCGCGTTCTTCCGCTCCGACCACTACACCAGCATGGGCGACGCCACCGGTCTGCCCGGCCCCACCGACGCGTGGATCACCCTCGCCGGGCTGGCCCGGGACACGACCACGATCCGACTCGGGACCCTGGTCACCGCGGCCACGTTCCGGCTGCCCGGACCCCTGGCGATCGCGGTCGCCAACGTCGACGCCATGAGCGGTGGCCGGGTCGAACTCGGACTGGGTTCCGGCTGGTACGAGATCGAACACGACCACTACGGCATCCCCTTTCCCCCGCTGGGCGAACGCTTCGACCGGCTCACCGAGCAGTTCGCGATCATCACCGGGCTGTGGGCCACCCCGGAGGGCCAGAGCTTCTCGCACCGGGGTGAGCACTACTCGCTCACCGACTCGCCTGCACTGCCCAAACCGGTGCAGTCGCCCCGACCTCCGATCATCGCCGGCGGCGCCGGTCCCCGCCGCACCCCCGCGTTGGCGGCCCGCTACGCGGACGAGTACAACGTGCCGTTTCATTCGGTCGACGACACCGCCGCCGCGTTCGATCGGGTGCGGGCAGCCTGTCGTGACCGGGACCGCGACCCCGACGAGTTGATCTACTCGGCCGCCCAGGTGGTGTGCGCGGGCACCGACGAGGCCGAGGTCGCCCGTCGTGCCGCCGCCATCGGACGGGACCCGGACGAACTGCGGGCCAACGGTGTGGCGGGCACGCCGGCCGAAGCGGTCGACAAGATCGCCCGCTTCGCCGAGATCGGAGCCTCCCGCCTGTACCTGCAGACCCTGGACCTGTCGGACCTGGACCACCTCGAGCTGCTCGCCGCCGAGGTCATGCCCCGAGTGTGACGCTGGACCAGCGGCCGGTCCGGCGGCGGTTCAGCGGTCCGGCGCCGCCGTGCGTTCGACCGGTCGGGCGGGGATCCCCACGACCACCGTTCCGGGTGCGACGTCGCGGGTCACCACGGCGTTGGCACCGACGGTGGCGCCGTCGCCGATCGTGACCGGCCCGAGGATCTTGGCTCCAGCACCCAGGACCACGTCGTCACCGATGCGCGGTTGGCCGGGCTTGCCTCCGGCGGTCCCGCCGACCGTCACCTGCTGGTGGATGGTGCAGCGCGCGCCGATCACGGCGTCGCCGCCCACATGGATGCCCTGGCCGTGGAAGACCCGCAGACCCGGCCCGATGGTCGCCGCCGGGTTGATGGAGATGCCGGTCAGGATCCGCCAGGTGCCGGTGATCGCCAGGGCGACCCCCGCGTGCGCACGCTGGTAGAACCAACTCGCGAGCCGGTACACCCGGTCGCTGTGACGTTCGATCGGGAACACCCTGGAGACCACCGCCCAGATTCCCTTGCGGAAGGCCCGCCCGGCCAGTGACGGCTCCGGCTCAGCTTTGGACCGAGCGGTCTTCACAGTGGCCCCTTCTCTCCCGTTCATCGAAACCGGCGGGTCCGCTTCGTTTCCTCCAACGTGCCAGCCTATCGACGCAACGAACGACCTTCGAAACGGCGGTCGGGTGGGTCCGGTCAGGTCTCCATGGCGGTGGCCGCGGCCCGTCGCGGGCGGCGCCCCCGGGCGTCCCGCTCCGACCTCGGACCACACTCGACTAGGGTCGCCGCTGGACGAGATCGAGTCCGAACCAGGACACGAACGGGCACCGAGAGAGGGGGCGGATCGATGGGGCGCGTCCCAGATGATCCACCGGAACATCCGACCATGCGCCGCGACCGGGCAGTGTTTCGGTTGGCGGTGGCCGTCGCAGCAGCGCCCATCGTCATCGCGGCCGTGCACAACGGCCTCGTCGGCTGGTATCCGGCGCGCGACACTGCGATCACGGTGATCCGTGCCCGAGATGTCTTCAGCGGCCAGCCGCCGCTGATGGGGCTTCCGGCCTTCACCTCCACCGAGAGTGGGCTCGTCTACAACTACCTCGGCGCCCCGATGATGTATGTGCTCGCGATACCGCTGCGGGTGTTGGGAACCTCGTGGGGCGTCCTGCTCACGACCGCGGTGACCAACACGGCCTGGTTCGTCACCGCGATGTGGTTGCTCCGGCGTCGGGTCGGCTACCGGGCCGGACTTCTCGCCTGCGTCTTCGCCGCAACGCTCCTCTGGGGGATCGGGAGCCAGGTGCTGGTCGATCCCACACCGGTCCAAGGTGGCGTGGTCGCTTCGCTGACCCTCATGGTCGCAGCCTGGTCGGTTGCCGAGCGTGACCCGAAGGGGATCATCCCACTCGCGTTCGCAGCCAACTTCACCGTTCTGAACCATCTGCAGTTCATGGTGGTCACACCGTTCGTCGTGGGAGCGGCGATCGTGCTCGCCTACTGGCGTGGCCGCAGGACCTCCCGCGGCGGTGTCGAGCGCGCGGATGCGATGTCCCGGGCGGGCCGGAGGCCCCTCATCGGCGCGACGATCGTGACCTTCGTCTTCTGGCTCCCACCGCTCATCGACCAGTTCTTCTTTCCGAGTGCAAACCTTTCGCGGCTCTTGCGCGCCGTGAGTTCGATGACCGAGGCCGAAGCCGCACGGTCCTCGGTCCACCGTGATTTCATCGATGTGGTCGGTGTCGTCTCGTCGCCGATCACCTCGTGGCCGTTGTGGTTCCGTGACTCCTTCGCCGAGCCGAACTTCTGGGTGTTCGGTCCCACGTTGGGCTTCACTGCCGGCGCGATCGGACTGGTCGTCGTGGTCGCCTCGACGGTGTTCGTCATGATCACCGCAGCTCGACGCGGCGACCGTGCGCTGGTGACCGGTCCGCTGCTCGTCTTCGTCGCCTGGATCGGCTGGATCATCAGCGGGCTCTCGAGCGCGACCGCTCAAGGGTGGAAGCTCAAGTACTTCCACGCGCTCTGGCCGCTGTCGATGCTCCTGTGGTTCCTGATCGTGCTGGGTCTGCTGCGTTGGTTCCGTGGTCTTGCGTCGACCCGACGATTGCTGGATCGACACTGGGTGACGACCGCCGGGTCGATGGCGGCGGTCGCCGTCGTGTTCGTGTTCTCGGCTCTGACCATTCCCCGCGCGGACCTGGGTGCCGGCACGCCGCTCCGGGATGTCCCGATTGCTCGGCAGATCCATCGCGACGTCACCGACCGGGTCACCTCCGATGTGCCGATTCTCGCCCACTCCGACACGGTGACCCGTCCCTACATGCCCGTGGTCCTGGCCACGCTGCAGGAGAAGGGAATCGAGTTCCGCTTCGACTCGAACTGGGATGTCCGGATCTACGGAGCCAGTCGGGCCCACCGCCCCGAACGTGAACCGAGAACCGCGTCGATCGCCGTTCGCACCGTGCCCGACTTCTCGGCCGGAAGCCGCTTCGTGTCGGCGACGGGTCCGGAGCTGGAGCTGTCATTCGAGCGGTACTTCGCCGTGGGATCCGCGCTCACCTCCTGGGCCGAGACGGTCGAGGAGCTGGCGCTTCCCGACGAAACCACGGTCCCCGAGGAGTTCCGCGCCCAAGCGGACCGGGAGCTGGCGGAGATCCTGGCAGAGGTGCGTGCAGAGCAAGCCGATCTGCTTTCCGATCCGAAGTTCCTGGGCACCGCCGTCCTGCTCGCCGACTCGGGATTTCTGGAGACCCTGGAGGCCCCCGACGTCTCGATCGACGAACTCACGGCCTGGTTGTCGGATCAGCGCACGGTGATCGAATCACGGGACGATCGAAATACGTTCGTCTTCGTGACGTACCGCCCGGCATCGTCGTCCTGATTCGACCTCGGTGCTCCAAGGCAGGGGCAAGTTGTCCGCGCCACGGTGTGGATCTCCCCAGGTTCTCGACCCGGATCAGCGGTCCATCTCGGTCACCGCAGCCCGCCCCGCGATCAGGTACTGCGCGCCGGAGACGACCGTGAAGGCCACCGCGATCCACAGCAGCGCCTGGCCGAAGCCCACGTAGTCGGCGGTCGCCGGTGCGATCACGGCGCCGATGGCCAGCTCCTGGGTCACGGTCTTGATCTTGCCCAACCCGCGGGCGGGCACGGCCAGGCCGCGCCGGCCCCACCACGACCGGTACACGCTGATCACCAGCTCGCGCAGCGCGATGATCCCCACCGGCACCCACCACATCGCGTCGGTGGCGACCAGCGCGAACATCGCGCCCAGCACCAGTGCCTTGTCGGCGAGGGGATCCAGGAACGCCCCGGACCGGGTCGAGCCCTGCCGGCGGGCGATGTAGCCGTCGACCCCGTCGGAGGCGGCCAGGATGAACGCCAGCACGAAGGTCCCCCAGGAGACCCGGTCGGCGAAGATCTGGGCGACCAGCAGCGGGACGAGAGCGAGGCGGCCCAGGGTGACCAGGTTGGCCGGGGTCAGCAGTGCCGAAGGCCCGAAGCGGTCCGCCGGGAACCGGTCGACGGGGGGCCGCTCGTCCACGCCGCTCATCGGTCCGGCGCTCCCACGGGCGCCTCCAGGGGCACGGCCTCCAGGTCGGTGCCGGCGGCCCCGGTGACCTGAACCCGATGGAACGCGCCGACCTCGAGGTGCTCGGGAACGTGGACGATCCCGTCGATCTCCGGGGCCTCACGGTGGCTGCGGGCCTCACCGGGACGGTCGACGAGCACCGTGGTGGTGGTACCCACCAGCCCGTCACGGATCTCGGTGGTGATGCGTTCCTGCAGTTCGCGCAGCTCGGCCAGCCGGTCCATGACCAGGCCCCGGGGCACCTGATCCTCCAGGGTCACCGCATGGGTGCCCTCCTCGGGTGAGTAGGCGAAGAAGCCGCACCAGTCCAGTCGGGCCGAGGCCACGAATTCCAGCAGCGCCTCGTGGTCGTCCTCGGTCTCGCCGGGATAGCCGACGATGAAGTTGGACCGGAACGCGCTGGTCGGTTCGCGGCGGCGGATCGACTCGATCCGTTCGGTGAACTTCCGGGCCGAGCCGGGCCGGCGCATCCGGCGCAGCAGCGGCGCCGAGACATGCTGCAACGACAGGTCGAAGTACGCCACACCGGCCTCGAGCATGGCGTCGACAAGCGCGTCGGTCAGCCCCGAGGGGTACAGGTACAGCAGCCGCACCCAGGCGACCCGTTCGGACGCGGCGCGCACGAGCTGTTCGAGCTGGCGGGTCCCCCGGCCCTGGTCCCGCCCGTAGGACACCAGGTCCTGGGCGATGAGCACGATCTCGGAAGCGTCCAACGAGTCGATCTCGGCGAGTACCGAGTCGAGGGGACGCGATCGCTGGGCACCCCGGAAGGTGGGGATCGCACAGAATCCACAGGCCCGGTCGCAACCCTCGGCCGCCTTCACATAGGCCCAGGGACGTGAACTCGGGGGCCGGGGCAGGTTCAACAGGTCGAAGTCGGCGACCGAGGCGCCCGCCGGGCGGGGTTTGCGGCCGATACCCACCGGCACCGGCCCATCGGCGCTGCCGACGTGACCGGCCGAGCCGGGACGTTCCGGGTCGACCTCGTGGCCGAACCCGGCGACCCGGTCGACCTCGGGTAGCGCCTCGGCGAGTTCGTCGCCGTAGCGCTCGGCCATGCAGCCGGTGACCACCAGGCGGGCGTCGTCGCGGCGGACGTCGTCGAGGGCCAGCACCGTGTCGATCGATTCGGCGCGGGCCTCCTCGATGAACGCGCAGGTGTTGACGACGATGAGGTCCGCGTCGCCGGGCTCGTCCACCGCGGTCAGGCCGTCGCTGGTGAGCCGACCGGCGAGCTTGTCGGAGTCGACCTGGTTCTTGGCACACCCGAGGGTGACGATCGAATAGGTGCGCGCTGGGGAGGCCATGGCCCCTTCATTGTCCCACGCGGGCCGGGCCCTCGGGGACTTCGGCCCTCCCCCGCGGCGCCCACCCGGGGAGGCCCGGACGCCGGCTCAGCTTCCGGCGGCGTACCGTTCCGGGTACCGCCGGGACAGGTCCGCGCACTCGGGGCAGACCGATTCGGGGATGACCCCGATCCGCATCAGCCACGAAAAGATCTGGCAGCCCACGCAGAAGCCGAAGGCCGCCTCGACGAAGGCGGGAACCGCCAGCATGGCGACCACGATCCGGGCCGCGCCCGGGGCGTCGAAGCCGAAGAACAGCACCGCGGCCAGGCCACTGAAGGCCAGGCCGATGCCCTGGGCGAACCGTTTGGGCGGGCCGGGCACGGGCCGGGGTTCGCCCAGCCGGGGCGCGACCACCCGGGTGGCGAGCTGTCCCAGCGGACTGAGGGTCGGGCCCGTGGCCACCCGGGCGGCGAACCCGGCGACCAACAGCACCAGCGGTACCCAGGAGCCGGTGAGGACCGTGGCCAGACTCAACACCACCACCCCGGCCGCCACGGTGCGGGCGGCGAGGTCGTTCACCGGGTCGGGAAAGGAGAACAGACGCTTCACGAGATGAAACCCTACCGAGTTGGTCGGGTTTCGACCGCATCGGACCGGACGTCCGCGCCTGTGGCAATCGTCACCATCCAGCGGCACGCTGGAGGTCATGGACACCGAATGGACCCGAACCGACGGCCGACTCCACCGGGAGTTCCGCTTCGCGGACTTCTCGACGGCGTGGGGCTTCATGACCCGCGTGGCGCTCGAAGCCGAGAAGCGCAACCATCACCCGGACTGGTCGAACTCCTGGAACACGGTGGTGATCGATCTGGTCAGCCACGACGCCGGCGGCGTCACCGACCGGGACGTCGAGCTCGCCGGCGCCATCGACGCGATCGCCGCCCAGATGGACTAGGCCTCCCGGTCGTCTGCACCGCTCCGGTCGCTGTCGGCACGGCGAGCTTCGGCGGCCTTCTCGTCCGCCCGGCGACGGCCGATCACCGCGGCGGCCGCGGCGGCTCCGAGCACCACGATGACGACGATCGTCGAGATGATCGCGGCGTCCCAACCCTGGTCGTCATCGCCGTCGTCACCCACCGGCGTCGTTGCGGGCGCCTCGGTGGTTGCCACCGTCGTCGTGGTCGCCTCCGCCACCGTGGTCGTGGTGGCCGCCGGGTTGTCCACGTCGACGATGGCCACCAGCAGGTCATGGCCCGGCACGTCGGGGTCGACCTCGTCGATGGTCGAGGCCGCTTCGTGGTCGGCGGGCAGGATCAGCACCCGGGGGGCCGGGTACTCGGCGGTGGGGTCACCGTCGATCCAGGCGAGTTCCTCGCCGTTCTCACAGGTCTGGATTGCCGGGAACAACAGCAGCTCCCCGGGCGTGTCCGGCGCGGTGAAGTGCACCGGGAACGCACCGGTCTCATCGGCGGGAAGCACCCCGCCGGACCATTCCAGGATCGTCCGGTCCGGACCGTCCGCGGTGGCCGTCGCGGTCCAGCCGTCCACCTCACCGGCGGTGGCGCCGCCGACCTCGGCCCGCACCCGGACGTTCACCGTCGGTGACGATCCGCACCCGTGGGTGGGTTGCAGCGTGACCGTCGCGTCGCTTCCGGCGGGGACGGCGACCACGTCGGAGTCGGTGTGGGCGCCGGAGGCTCCGGCTCCCACCACTCCACCGACCGCGGCCAACACGAACAGGATGAGGATGCGACGCACGAACGAACTCCTGGATCGATGAGCGAACTGGTCCTGGTGCCGGCCACATCCCGTCGCCCGCACCCGACCACCAGGCTAGGCCCTCGGGGTCCGAGCCGGACCCTCCCAGACCCGGCCGGTACTCCGGAACGGACTCCGGCCGGCGAGGCGAGGTCCAGCCGATAGCGTCGTCACGATGGACCTGGACGTCGAATCCCTGGACGCGGCCCGCCGTCTGATCGCCGGGGCCGACCGGATCGTCGCGCTCACCGGCGCGGGGATCAGCACCGACAGTGGGATTCCCGACTTCCGGGGCCCCCACGGGGTCTGGACCAGGAATCCGGCCGCAGAACGGGCCTCGAACATCGACACCTGGATCCGGGAGCCCGAGGTCCGGCGGGCCGCCTGGAAGTCCCGTGCCGAACGCATGGACGAACCCTCGCCCCGGCCCAATGCGGGCCATCGGGCTCTGGTGGACCTGGAGCGCAGCGGCCGCCTGGAACTGCTGGTCACCCAGAACGTCGACGGGCTGCACCTGGACGCCGGCACCGACCGATCCCGACTGGTCGAGATCCACGGCACCGCCCGTGAGGTGGTCTGCCTGAGCTGCGGCACCCGGTTCCCGCTGGCCGAGACCCTGCAGCGGGTGCGCGACGGTGAGGACGACCCCACCTGCACCCGGTGTTCGGGGATGCTCAAGTCGGCCACGATCAGCTTCGGCCAGGGACTGGTGGCCGAGGATCTTGCCCGCGCCGACGCCGCGGCCCGGTCCAGTGACCTGCTCCTGGCGGTCGGCTCGACGCTGTCGGTGTACCCGATCGCCGACATGGTGCCCGTGGCCGCGCAGGCCGGCGCTTCGGTCGTGATCGTCAACGGCGGTCCCACCGAGATGGACCGGATCGCGGACGTGGTGCTCCGCGGTTCGATCAGCGAGATCCTGCCCCGCCTGGTCGCCTGAGCCGGCACCCGTGCCGCTCGGGCGCCCGCGGCGTCGTGGTGGTCAGCCCGGCGCCTGCACGCCCACCGGACGGGGCAACTCGCCGGTATCGTCGCCGCCCGTGCTGGTGTCGGACCCGGAATCCGCATCGGCGCCGGCGGAAGCCGTGGGCGCCGCGCCCGGACCTCCTTCGAGTTCCTCGACGGTCATGAGCACCGCCCGGGCCTTGGAGCCCTCCGAGGGGCCGACCACGCCCCGCTGCTCGAGCAGATCCATGAGTCGACCCGCCCGGGCGAATCCCACCCGCAGCTTGCGTTGCAGCATCGAGGTCGAACCGAGCTGGCTGCGCACCACCAGCTCCAGGGCCTCGGCCAGCAGATCGTCGTCGTCGCTTCCCCCGGCCCCTGCGGCGCCCGCCCCGCCGCCCGCCACGGTCTCGTCGCTGCCCTGCACGGTGTCGTCGTAGGTGACCTCGGGTTGTTGACGACGCCAGTGGGCGACCACGGCCCGGACCTCGGCCTCGGTGACCCAGGATCCCTGGACCCGCTTGGGCACGCTGGAGGACGGATCCAGCAGCAGCATGTCGCCGCGGCCCAGCAGCTTCTCGGCTCCGGGCTGGTCCAGGATCACCCGACTGTCGGCCAACGAGGACACCGCGAAGGCCCACCGGGCCGGGATGTTGGCCTTGATGACCCCGGTGATGACGTTGACCGAGGGCCGCTGGGTGGCGATGACCAGGTGGATGCCCACGGCCCGGGCCATCTGGGCGATCCGGGTGATCGACTCCTCCACGTCCCGGGCGGCGACCATCATCAGGTCGTTGAGCTCGTCGACGACGACCAGGATGTAGGGCAGCCGCTCATAGGTGCGTTCCGAACCCGGCGGCGCCACCAGGTCGCCGCGGTCGAACGCGGCGTTGTAGCCGGCGAGGTCCCGGACGCCGACCTCCGAGAGCAGGTCGTAACGGCGTTCCATCTCCTTGACGGTCCACGACAGCGCGTTGGCGGCCTTCTTGGGATTGGTCACGACCTCGGTGAGCAGGTGCGGCAGCCGGTTGTACTGGCCCAGCTCCACCCGCTTGGGGTCGACCAGGATCAGGCGCAGATCATCGGGGGTGTCGCGCATCAGCAACGAGGTGAGCAGCGTGTTGATGCACGAGGACTTTCCGGCGCCGGTGGCCCCGGCGATGAGCACGTGGGGCATCTTGGCCAGGTTCGCCATGACCGCCCGACCGGCGATGTCCCGGCCCACCGCGGCGTCGAGGGGGTGGGTGGCGGCCCGGGCCTCGGGTGAGGCGAGGATGTCGCCCACGGTGACCAGTTGCTTGTCGGCGTTGGGCACCTCCACGCCGATGGCCTGACGTCCAGGGATCGGCGCCAGGATCCGCACGTCGGGGGTGGCCATCGCGTACGCGATGTCCTTGTGCAGGGCGGTGAGCCGCGCAACCTTGATCCCGGGCGCCAGTTCCAGTTCATAGCGGGTGACCGTGGGACCCACGGTCATGCCCACCAGGCGGGTCTGCACCCCGTGTTCGGCCAGGGCGTGTTCCAGGGCTTCGCCGCGTTCACGGATCGCGCCCTTGTCGACCTGGTGGGATCCGGTGCGCTCCAGCAGCTTGCGCGGCGGAAGCTTCCAGGCCCGGCGGGGCGCGTTGGGCACCAGGTCGATCTGGAGCTGGGAGCCGGGCCCGGCGTCGGGGACGGCGCCGACTCCCCCGGAACCCGGGTCCGCGTCGGCGGTTCCGGAGGGATCCCGATCCTGGTCGTAGAGGGTGGGCGCACCAGCGGCTGCGAGGTCGTCGGCATCGGCGAGGTCGGGGTCGACCGCGTCGTCGTGGTCCAGCGTCTCGGTGGGGGCGAGCTGGTCGTTGTAGTCGGTGACCTCGACGCCGTCGACGGGCTCGTCGGTTTCCGTGGAGTCCAGGCGGAACATCGATGCGGCCATGCGCGCGAGGCTGCGGCCCACCGGGCGCAGCCGTTCGGCCACCACCGCCACGGCGCGGGCGATGGGCACCCCGGTGGCCAGCACCAGACCGCCCAGGCCCACCAGGACCAGCAGCACCGTGGCGCCCACCGCGCCCAGCACGGCCTGCAGGGGGGTACCCACGGTGGTGCCCACCAGGCCCCCGGCACGGGCGAACTCCTCGGCGGTGCCCGAGAACCCCGGCTGGCCGCGCCACAGATCCAGGATGCCCAGCAACGTCAGGACGACCAGGGCCACGCCGAGGCCACGGCGCACCACTTCGATACCGGGGTCCTCGGGTGCGGCTCCGGGGTCCGCGTCAGTGACGGGGACGACCACGGTCGGGTCGTCTCCGCCCGCCGTCGAGGCCGATCCGACCCCGGTGGGGCGGACACCGCGGATGGCCAGCACACCCACGCCGACCAGGGCCAGGGGCACGATGTAGCCGAGCGGGCCGAACGCGCCGGTCGCAGCCGTGGCGGCCACCCGGCCCACCGGACCCGCTGCCGAGGCGTACAGCCCCAGCCCCACCAGCGCGCCCAGTGCGATCGCCGCCAGGCCCAGCAGGTCACCCCGGTAGCCGGCGGTCACCGCCGCGAGCGTGCCGGTCAGCCCGCCGGTCCCCCTGGTGTCGTCGTTGCCGCGGCGCGCCGTGGCAGCGGCCCCGCGCGCCGGCTTCGGGGTGGGGCGCTTCGCCTTCGACGTCCTGGTCCTGGAAGTGGCCACAATGCCCAACAGGGTACCAACGCGACCCCGCAGAACCGTTGGATACCCACGGCTCGGACCCTGCGAAGGACCCGCGGTATCCGGTTGCACGGGGAATTGACACGATAGGCTCAGACCCACCAGACTCGTTCCGGAGTCCAAACTCGTACGGCTCGCGAAGGGGTGAGCCGCACCAGATCTCGATATGTCAGGTCCCTACCCTCCCTCCCTCAGGACTTGACGTACCGAGCCGGTTGGGGGGTTCATCGAACCCCCCAACCACTGTTTTTGGCGAGCGGTCGCGTGTCGATGCCCAGGTCGGGGACGCCGCGGGAGCTCAGTTCCCGGTGTCGGGGCCCGGCTCCGGGGTGCACTCGTGGGGCTCCCCCGCGTCGGGGATCCGGCCACAGATCTCACACACCAGGTTCGCCCAGCACGCTGCGTCGCCTCCCTCGTCGAGCAGCTCGGGGACCTCGGGGCGACTCACCGGTGACTCCGGCCCGACTCGCCGCGTCCCCGCGGACCGGTCCCCGCGATCGCTCACGACCGGCACCGACTCACGGGGCGGCCCTCACGCCTCCATGACCACCGGAACGATCATGGGCCGACGCTGGGTCCGCTCGTTCACGAACCGTCCCGCGGCGCGGCGCACCACCCGCTGGAGCGCCTCGATGTCGGTGGCGTCCCGACTGAAGGCGTCCTTGACCGCGTCGGTCACCGCCTCGCGGGCACCGTCGAGCAGGTCCTCGGCTTCGGGGGCGTACACCCAGCCCCGGGTGATCACCTCGGGACCGGTCACGATCGAGCCGGTGCGGGCGTCCACGGTCACGATCACGACCACGACCCCTTCGGCGGCGAGCACGCGCCGGTCGCGCAGCACCCCGTCTGCGACGTCGCCGACGATGCCGTCGACGTAGAGATACCCCGCGGGTACCGCGTCGGGGCGACGTTCGATGCCGGCGTCGGTGAGCACGAGCTGGTCGCCGTCCTCGCACACGTGGATGCGGTCGTCGGCCACACCCATCTCGCGGGCCAGTTGGGCGTGGGCGCTCAGGTGTCGGTACTCGCCGTGGACCGGGGTGAACCATTCGGGTCGGGTGATCGACAGCACGGTCTTGAGTTCCTCGGCCTTGGCGTGGCCCGTGGCGTGCACGTCGGAGACCCCCGAGTCGACCACCGTGACTCCGAGGCGGACCAGGTTGTCGATCACCTTGGACACGCTCATCTCGTTGCCCGGGATCGGGTGCGACGACAGGATCACCGTGTCGTTGTCGGTGAGCTTGAGCCAGCGGCTCTCACCGGAGGCCATCAGGGTGAGCGCCGACATGGGTTCGCCCTGGGAGCCGGTGGAGATCACACAGACCTGACCCGGGGGCAGCCCGTCGACGTTCTCGATGTCGACCAACGACGCGTCCGGGATCCGCAGCAGCCCCATCTGGCGGGCGATGCCCACGTTCTTGTGCATCGAGCGGCCCAGCAGGGCCACCACGCGCCCCGAGGCGATCGCGGCGTCGGCGATCTGCTGGACGCGGTGGATGTGGCTGGCGAAGCACGCGGTGACGACCCGGCGGCCCTCTTGGGCGGCGAAGATGCGGTGCAGCACCTCACCCACCGACGATTCCGACCGGGAATGGCCGTGTTCGGTGGCGTTGGTCGAGTCGCTCAGCAGCAGGCGCACGCCTTCGTTCTCGGCGATCGCGCCCATCACCGACAGCGCGGTGAGGCGCCCGTCGACCGGGTCGAGGTCGATCTTGAAGTCTCCCGTGTGCAGGATCGTGCCCTGGGGGGTGTGCACCGCGGTGGCGAAACCGTGGGGCACCGAGTGGGTGACCGGAACGAACTCGCAGTCGAAAGGTCCGATGCGGCGGCGTTCGCCGTCGCGCACCGCGATCATCTCGGTCCGGTCGATCAGTCCGGCTTCGGTGATCCGTCCCGAGGCCAGTGCCAGGGTGAGCGCCGAGCCGTAGATGGGAAAGGACAGCTCGCGCAGCAGGTAGCTGAGCCCGCCCACGTGGTCCTCGTGGCCATGCGTCGCCACGAGCCCCACCACGTCGTCGGCGCGTTCGTGCAGCCAGGTGAAATCCGGCAGGACCAGATCGATGCCCAGCATGTCGGCGTCGGGGAACATCAGCCCGCAGTCGAGAAGCAGGATCGATCCGTCGTACTCGATGGCCGCGCAGTTGCGGCCGATCTCGCCCAGCCCGCCGAGGAAGGTGACCGTGACCGGGGCGGTCACAGCTCCGCCCGCAACTGCAGCTCGTCCGCGAGCTCCGCGGCCTGCCGTTCCACCCATTCGGGCGCGTCGCCCAGGGGCGGGCGGCACTGGCCCACCGCGAAGCCCAGGGTGCGCATCATGGCCTTGGTGGGGATCGGGTTGGGGGCCTCGTCGGAGGTCTCGAACGCGAACGACGACTGCATCATGGCGTTCAGGGCCCGGGCGTTGGTCAGGTCACCGGCCTCGACCTCCTCGACCATGGTGCGCATCATGACGCCGATCCAGTGGGTGGCCACACCGATCACGCCGACGGCGCCCACCGCGAGCAGGGGCAGGGTGAGGGCGTCGTCGCCGCTGTAGACCTCGAAGTCGTCGGGGGCCTGGGCGATGAACCGTGCGGTCTCGGCGGGGTTCGCCGCGGCGTCCTTGAGCGCGACGATGTTGGGCACCTCGGTGAGCGCCAGCAGCGTGGAGGTGGCGATCTTGCGGCCGGTGCGGATGGGGATGTCGTAGATCACCACGGGCAGGTCGGTGGCGGCGGCCACGGCCCGGAAGTGGGCTTCGAGCCCGGCCTGGGAGGGGCGGTTGTAGTAGGGGCAGACCGCCAGGATCCCGTCGACCCCCAGCTCGGACAGGCGTCCGGTCAACTCGATGCTGTGGGCGGTGTCGTTGGTGCCCCCGCCCACCAGGATCGGGCAGTCCACCGCGGCGCGCACGGCCTCGACGAGTTCGTAGTCCTCCTCGTCGGGCAGGACCGACGCCTCCCCGGTGCTGCCGGCCAGCACGAGGCCGTCGCTGCCGTTGGCGACCAGGTGGCGCGCGAGTTCCACGGCCGCGTCGGTGTCCAGGCGCCCCTCGTCGTCGAAGGGCGTGACCATCGCGGTGAGCACGCGTCCGAACCGTGCCATCAGCCCACCATCTCAGCGTTGTCGTTCATCGCTCCGGGAGCCTACCAACGGCGTCGCGTGCGGCCCTCGCCCACCACGAAATCTGGAGCGAAAAGGCGGCATGTCCGCCTTTTCGCTCCTGATTTCACTCGGGGGTCGGTTCTCAGCCGGCGGCTTCGGCGGCGGCGCGGCGGGCGGCCACGTCGTCGGCGATCGAGAAGTCGTCGTACTCGGATTCGGTGTCGGCCCAGTCCTCGAACTGGATCACGCCGAGCTCGCCGAACTTCTTGCGCAGCCAGCCGTCACCGGCGTCGAGCAGACCCAACTTCTTGCAGTTGGGCACGATCTTGGTGAACAGCATCTGCTGGAACACCTGGCGCTCCGGGGCGTTCATGACCAGCTCGACGGTGTCATTGACCGGCACGCCCATGCGCTCCCAGACCT
>CAYVAS010000057.1:0-16641 GCA_964449375.1 uncultured Iamiaceae bacterium
GGGTCAGCACGCCGCCGAGCTGATCTCGGTGATCGCGCTGGCGGTGACCGCCGGGCTGCTGGTGGGCGATCTGGAGGAGACCGTGCTGGTGCACCCGGCCCTGGCCGAAGCCCTGGCCGAAGCCGCCGAGTAGCCCGGCTCCCGGCGGGTCCTGGCGCTGCTCGGTCCGGCCCGGGCGGCCGGGAGGCCACGGCGCGACGGGGGACCCCTAGGATCCGGCCATGACCCCAGCCCCGTTCCGGTTCACCCTGCAGGCATCCAAGTGCCGGACCGTCGCCGAGGTGGTCGACGTGGCCCGCCGTGCCGAGGACCTGGGCTATTTCGCGTTGACGATCGCCGATCACCTGGACACCCAGGTGGGTCCATTGACCACGCTGGCCGCGGCGGCCCAGGCGACGACGTCGCTGCGGCTGGGAACCCTGGTCCTGGCCAACGACTACCGCCACCCGGTGGTGCTGGCCAAGGAGATCGCCTCGCTGGATCAGCTCTCGGAGGGTCGCATCATCCTGGGTCTGGGCGCGGGTTGGTCGGTCGAGGACTACCACTCCGCCGGCATCCCCATGGACCGGCCCGGTGTGCGCATCGACCGGCTGGCCGAGGCGCTGGACGTGTTCGAGGCGTTCTTCTCGGGCGAACCCATCGACCACGCCGGTGAGCACTACCAGGTGCAGGGCATCGTGGGCGCGCCCGAGCCGGTGCAGAAACCCCGACCCACGCTGCTGTTGGGCGGCGGGGGAATGCGGATGTTGGGCCTGGCTGCGCAGCGGGCCGACATCGTGGCGGTCAACGTGAACCTGGCCGGCGGGCGGGTCGACGCCTCGGTGGGGCCCGATGCCACCGCGGAGCGCACCGACGCAAAGATCGGTTGGATCCGCTCGGCGGCAACCGAGCGGTCGACGCCGCCGATCCTGCAGGTGCGCCAGCACCTGGCGTTGGTCACCGACGACGTGCAACCGATCGCGGAGACCTTCGGGGAGGCTTTCGGCATCTCGGCGGAGCAGGCCAGGCAGTCGCCCTTTCAGCTGGTGGGGACCGTCGACGAGATCGTCGAGATGCTCCTGGCCCGGCGGGAACGCTGGGGGTTCAGCGACATCGGCTTATCGGCCGAGGCGATCGACGATCTGGCCCCGGTCGTGGAGCGCCTGGCCGGCACCTGACAGGGTCGCGCCGAACGCCGAAACGGGCGCGGCGCGTATGACGTGTCGATTCGGGCGCGAAGATGGATCCAGGCCCGTCGCCGCTCTCCGAGGAGGATCCCGCGTGACCACCACCCGGCAACCGGCGCTGTTCGTCGGCCACGGCAGCCCCATGAACGCCCTGGAACAGAACCGCTACACCCAGACCTGGCGGGAACTGGGCGCCTCGGTGGACCGCCCCCGGGCGATCCTGTGCGTTTCGGCGCACTGGTACACCAACGCCACCGCGGTCACCGCCATGTCGCGGCCGCGGACGATCCACGACTTCTACGGGTTTCCCGACGAGTTGTTCGCCGTGGACTACCCCGCGCCGGGTCTGCCCGAGGTCGCCGAACTGGTGGCCGAAACGGTCAAGCCCCGGTGGGTGGGCCTCGACGAGGACTCCTGGGGCATCGACCACGGCACCTGGTCGGTGCTGGTCCACATGTTCCCCGACGCCGACATTCCCGTGTTGCAGCTCTCGATCAACGCGCTCGACCCCCTGTCTTCGTTCCTGGACATGGGCACCCGCCTGGCACCGCTGCGAGAGGAGGGCATCCTGATCGTGGGCAGCGGCAACATCGTGCACAATCTGCGCCGCATCGCCTGGAACCAGCCCGAGGACGGCTTCGACTGGAACCGCCGCTTCGACGAGGCCGCCCGTGCTCTGGTCGCCGAACGCCCCGAGGCGGTGCTGCGCCTGGCCGACCACGACGACTACGCCACCGCGGTGCCCACCCCGGACCATTTCATTCCGCTGTTGCACATCGCCGGGGTGGCTGCGGCCACCGGCGAGACCCTCGAGGAACTCGTGCAGGGCTACGCCTACGGGTCACTGTCGATGACCTGTGTGGGGGTGGGCGCGGACTGTCCCGACGTGGATCCGGACCTGTCCGCGGAGGCCGGTGACCTGCCCGACCCGGATCTGGTACCGCCCGAGCACGCCAACATCTGAGCCTCCTCGACCGGTGGTCGGCGTGGGCGGTACCCCTGGCGCGGGAGCAAACCGGACCGCGCAGGACTTGAATGAACCCATGGACATCATCGACCAGACCGACCAACACCGCTTCGTGGGCACCGAGGACGGCAAGGAGGCCCAGCTCGTCTACGAGGTCGACGGCGACCGGCTGCGGCTGTTGCACACCGAGGTGCCCGAGGAACTGGGCGGCCGCGGGATCGGCGGTCAACTGGTGCGTGCCGCGGTCGACCGTGCCGCGGTGTCCGGGGAGACCCTGGTGCCGCTGTGCCCGTTCGCGCACTCCTGGCTGGACCGTCACCCCGACGCCGCCGAACGCGTCGAGATCGAAGTTCCCGACCAGACCTGAGGCGGCTCGACCCGCGCCGACCGGCGGGCGCATCACGCGGCACGATCGGTCCGAAAATCCTCTAGCGTCGTCTGCGAACCGACGTCTGCAGATCGTGAGGCTGCCATGCCCGACCAGCCCGGCTCTTCCACCCTCCGCTCCACCGAGCGGGCCACACTGTGGACCGCGCGCCTGCTGGCGCAGCTGGTCACCGCCATCGTCATCATCACAGAGATCATCCTGCTGCTGGGCTTTCTGCTGCTGTTGTTCGGCGCGAACTCCCAGGCCGGGTTCGTGGACTGGACCTACCGCAACCTGTCGCGGGTGATGGCCCCGTTCCGGGGGATCTTCGAACCGGTGTACGTCGGCACCGCCGGCAACGAGGTGCCCTCGGTGCTGGACGTGTCGGTCCTGTTCGCGATGGTCGTCTACGGCATCGTGCTGCTGGCCTTGCGGGCGCTCATCGACTGGTTGAGTCGCCAGATGTACCGGGTCGACCGGGAGGAACGTGCCGAGCTCGAGTACTGGCGGAGCCGTGAACGCGAGCGGCGTTACACCGAGAGCCTCGGCCAGGACCCCGGCCCGGGCGCCCCACCCCACCCCGGACATCCTCGGGAGCCCTGACCGCCGCCGAGCCCCTCGGCTCTGCTGGGTGCACCCCCTGGCTGGGCGTGAACGTGGCCTGTCCGCTGGTCAGATCACGCCCATGACCGCACGGGCGATCTCGTTCGCGGTCTGCTCGCCGGTGGGTCCGGCCTGCAGGTTGGTGAGCACCACCAGGGTGGTGCCCGTGTCGGGGTCGTGGCCCATGAACGACTGGTAGCCCGGCAACGACCCGTCGTGGCCCACGTAGGGGCCGAAGGACGCCAGCGCCCAGCCGTACCCGGCGGCGTCGGGGTCGTCGGGGTCGGTGGAGGTCACGCTGTCGAGGCGGTCCGCCTGCAGGTCGTCGCTGAGCAGCTCGCCGTCGATGAGCGCCTCGACGTAGTCGGCCAGATCGGATGCGGTGGAGATCGCCGCGCCGGCCGCCCAACCCCATGACGGGTTCAGCCCGGTCACGTCGTTGGGTTCCAGATCACCGTCGAGGGCGGCCTGTTGCTGGTCCTCGGGCAGGGCGGGGTCCTCCAGGGTCGACACGTTGGTGCCGAACAGGTACCCCTGGGGGTGGGGTGTGGGCAGCTCGGGGTCGTCGGGCGCGGGGAAGCTGGTGTCGTCCAGTCCGAGCGGGGCGAAGATCCGATCCGTGAGCGCTTCGCCGAGGGTCTGGCCGGTGAGGTCCTCGACGATCAGGCCCAGCAGCACGGTGTTGGTGTTGGAGTAGTGGAACCCGTCACCCGGATCGAAGTAGGGCTCCTCGTCCAGGCCGAGCTCGACGAGTTCCTCGGGGTCCCAGATCTTGTCGGGATGTTCGTCCAGTTCGGCGTTGAACGATTCGAGCTCGCTGTAGTTGAACAGACCGCTGGTCATGTCCAGCAGCATCTCGATGGTGATGTCGTCGCCGTTGGGCACGTCGTCGCGGTAGTCCGACACCGGGTCGTCGAGATCGAGTTCGCCTTCGTCGACGAGCTGCAGCACGGCGGTGCCCACCATGGTCTTGGTGTTGGATCCGATCCGGAAGTGGTCGCGGGTGGTGACCGGGTCGTCCTCGCCGGCGTCCCGGGTGCCGTAGGCCCGGAGGTGTTCGCCTTCGGGGGTGCGCACCAGCACCACCGCGCCGGGAGTGGCGGTGTCGGCCATGGCCTGGGCGACCGCGTCGTCGATCTCGGCGCCGAAGCCCGGTGCCACGGTCGTGGCACTCGATGTGGTCGTGGCCGTGGTGGTGGTCGGGTCGGATGCGTCGTCGGAATCCGAACCGCAACCGACGGTGCCGACGATGAGGACGGCGGTGATCGCCGCGCGGGCCCACTGCTTCATGTCGATGCTTCCCCCTGGTCGAGTGATCGGGCCAGGATACTGGCTGGGCCGGGTGGGGTTCGGCGGACGGTCGACCGGTCGGGTCCGGTAACGTGCCGGGAAACGAGGGAGAGGAACCATGATCAAGAAGCGAATGACGGCGCTGTGTGCCGTGTTGGTGTGTGCCGCGGCGCTGCTGGTCGGATGCGACCGGGGGAAGCCCGTGGTCACCGGCACGCTGCATCTCGTGGGCGGGGGCACCGCTCCCGCCGGGGTCGCCATCACCGCGTTCGGCGACGACACCGAGACCGTGGTCGCGACGACCACGACGAACGGTACGGGCGATTTCGTCTTCGGCGAAAAGGACCTTGCGCCGGGCGCGTACCGGTTGCGCTTCGGCGACGGGACCTGGTGGTCCGAGGCGACCGGGTGGTCTTCGGCGGCCACGGTGGGGGCGTCGGCGGTGGCTCCGCCGGTCATCGAAGCGACGATCACGACTCCGACCGCGGCGATCCAGGGTCAGGTGCGGCGAGAGTCGGCACGGCCGGTGTCCGGAGCGACCGTGACCCTCCGGGACCACCACTCTGGCCGGGTGATCACGACGACGACGACCGGAGCCGACGGCAGCTACGCGTTCACGGGCCTCTCGGCCCGGACGGTGAGCGTCGAAGCGACGGCCCCGACCCAGGTGACCGGGTATTGGGACGGCGCAACCCAGGCCTCGGGGGCGACCCCGGTCGACCTCGACGGCACCACCCCGGTCACCCCACTGGATCTGGTGCTCGCGCCGGCGGCGACCCTGTCGGGATCGGTGGGGGGAGTGGGTCCGGATCGTTCGGGGTTCCACATCTGGCTCGTGGACCGGGACAGCGGCGAAGCCGTCCGCACCGCCACCACGGGCACCAACGGCGGGTTCTCGTTCTCGGACCTTCCCGCCGGCGACTACGGCGTGAGCGTGCTCGACCCCACGGGTCGGTTCCACCACCGCACTGCCGGGTCGACGGCCTTCGAGCCCCATGGCGGCACCACGTACCAGCTCGCACCGAATCAGACCCGCTCGGTGGGGACGATCACCCTGATCGGCGCGGCGTGCCCCTCGCCTTCGACCGGGGTCGACCTGGCCGGCGCACAGCTCGCGCACGCGAACCTGGCCAACTGTGACCTGACCGGATCGAACCTGGCCGGTGCGGACCTGACCGCTGCGGACCTGAACGGTGCGACCTTGTCGCTGGGGAACCTTCGACAGACGACGCTCCTGGGCGCGAATCTGGCCAACGCGCGTCTGATCAACACCCGTCTGGGGGACGCGAACCTGACCGGGGCGCGCCTCGACGGGGCGTTGGCGATGAACACCGATCTGGGTGGGGCGACGGTGGCCGGGGCGACGATGCACGGGCTGGTCCTCAACGCCGCCAACGTCGCGGGCACCGACTTCGGTGGCACCTCGCCGGGCTCGGCCCGGACGACGAACCTGATCGGGACCCCAGTGGGACTACCGGTCGGATGGTCGGCGACCGCAGGGTGTCTGGTGGGACCCGGAGCGTCGCTGATGTTCCAGGACCTCGCCGGCGTCGATCTGTCAGGACGCAACCTGATCGGCGCGAATCTGCTGGGCACCGACCTCGGCGGCGCGTCGCTCGCCGGTGCCGATCTGACCGGCGCGACCCTGCGCGACACGAAGCTCGACGGTGCTGATCTGACCGGTGCGAACTTGGCGTCCGCGTCGCTGACGGGGGCGGACTCGGGGGGTCTGATCGGGGCGCCGTCGGTGCTGCCTGCGGGATGGGTCCTCGCCGGGGGTGCCCTCTTCGGGCCGAGCGCGACCGTCGACGGAGCCGACGTGACCGGAGCGGATCTGTCCGGTGCCGATCTGACCCGCATCACGGCGCGATCGCTGGTCGGTACCCCGGCGGCGCTGCCGGCCGGCTGGGTGCTGGCGCACGGCACCCTGATCGGGGTCGCCGCCACGGTGACCGGAGCGGACATCTCCGGAGTGGATCTGTCCGGCATCGACACCAGGTCGATCACCTCCGGCGGACTGGTGGGAATCCCGACCGCGTTGCCCGCGGGCACGGTGCTGCACAACGGCTACCTCGTGGGGCCCGGCGCCAACCTGAACGGCGCACACCTCGCCGGTCTGGTCGCGCCGGACATCGATCTGTCCGGCGTGGACCTCCAGTACGCCGACCTCTCCGGAGCGGATCTTGCAGGCGCCGACCTGAGCCGCGCGCACCTGAGCCGCGCGGACCTTTCAGGAGCGGATCTCTCGGGCGCGGACCTGACCAAGGCGACGATGCATGCTGCGGATCTCAGCGGCACGATCATGGGCACCGCGACGATCACCGGCGTGGTCACCGGGCTCAACATCGGAACCCCGGCGTCACTGCCCGCGAACCGTCCGACGATCGGTGGATTCATCATGAACCCGGGCGCGCAGATGGTGAACGCCGACCTGTCCGGACTCGACCTGTCGGGCCTGGACCTGGCGGGATCGAGGTTGCAGCGCGCCGATCTGTCCGGCACGGATCTGACGGGTACCGACCTTTCCGGCGCCTACCTCGATGGAGCCACCCTGGAGGGCACCGTCGTGGCAGGGACGAACTTCACCGGCGCGAGCTTCGCCGGGATCATCACCGCGGGATTGACGGGGATTCCCGGGGGGTTGTCGCCGGGCTGGATCGTGTTCGACGGGGAGCTCGTCCCTCCCAACGGTTGAATCCGGCGCGGTCCGGCGGGTGCGGGGCCGGCACCTACACTCCGGAGCGCACCGGCTCCTGAGGCCGCTGTCCCCGTGCCGTCGACGACTTGGAAGGACACGCCCATGTCACCCTTCGATGCCGACTACGAGCCGAGCCCGTGGGCGCCGATCGCCGCGGAGGTCGAGCGCTATGAGCAGACCGATGGCACCGCAGCCAGCGAGCTGGTGGGCGATCAGTGGATCGTGCTGTGGACGATCGGGGCGAAGTCGGGCAAGGTGCGAAAGACCCCGCTGGTGCGGACCACCGACGGGCAGGGGTCCTACGCGGTGATCGGATCTCAGGGTGGCGCACCGACCGACCCGGCCTGGGTGCACAATCTGCGGGCCAACCCGCTGGCCCGGGTCCACGACGGCGACACCATCCACGACCTGGTCGCCCGCGAGGTGGACGGCGACGAGAAGGCGACCTGGTGGTCTCGTGCGGTGGAGGTGTGGCCGGCCTACGACGAGTACCAGGCCGCCACCGACCGGCAGATCCCCCTGTTCGTGCTCGAAGCGCGCCCTGCGGCTGCGACCGGCGCCTGAGTCGAGTCGCCGCGAGCCCCGCTGGGCGGTCAGCGCGCCTGGATCACCAGGTCGATCACGACCACATAGTGCACCGCGACCCCGAGGGTCACCAGCGCGTGGAACACCTCGTGGTAGCCGAAGGTTGCGGGCCACGGGTTCGGTCGGTGTAACGCGTAGACCGCGGCCCCGATGCTGTAGACGATGCCCCCACCCAGCACGAGCGCGAGCTGGCCGCCACTCAGCGAGGTGACCAGGGCCTGCCATTCGATCAGGGCGCCCCAGCCCACGGCCAGGTACACCGCGGCCACCACGGGGTAGGGGGCGCGCAGCCATGCCATGCGGATTCCCACCCCGATCCCGGCGGCGATCCAGGTGAAGCTGACCAGCGTGGTGGCCGGACCAGCGGGCAGCCCCAGCACCGCGATGGCGGTGTAGGAGCCGGCGATGGCGAGCAGGATCGTGGTGTGGTCGATGCGCTTGAACCGGCCCAGGGCCGACTCCGACAGCCGGCCGCTGTGGTAGATCGCCGAGACGGCGAGCATCGCGCCCACCCCGAGGCCGTAGACCGCCACCGCGGCGCGGGTGCCGGCGGTGGGGGCGAGCGCCACGGCGAGCGCGGCGAGCGGGACGAACACCACGGTGGCGATCCGGTGGATCCAGCCTCGCCAAGTGGGCCGGATGAAGGTGGTGTGTGCGGCTCGGGCCGGTGGCTCCGAGGGGCGCCGGGTCGGTGCGGTCGGCGGGGCTGCTTCGGCCGATGGGGCTGCGGTGGACGGGGCCGCTTCGGTGGACGGGGCCGTCGGATGGTCCGTCCTGGTCGGGGAACGGTGGTGGGCGAGCGTCGACATGGGCATTCGTCTCAATCTGCCAGTGATCACTGTCAACATATCATGCCAGTGATTGCTGTCAATGTCTGGTTGGCGTCTGCTTGACTGGAGCCGTGACCAAGAAGCACAAACGTGTCGAGACCGTCGTCGAGGCCGACGTCGGCGGGGACGACGCGGTTCGAAGCGCCGGCGCGCCCGCTGAGGACCCGGGTTACGACCTGGCTCAACTCGCCGCGGCGAGCGGGGTGAGCGAACGTACGATCCGCTACTACCAATCCGAGAAGCTCATCCCGAAGCCGGCCAAGCGTGGCCGGGAGCGCCGTTACGACGCGACGCACCTGGAGCGACTGGCGCTGATCGTGGACCTGCGGGACCGGGGTCTTAACCTGAACACGATCCGTGACCTGGTCGACAACGACGACCCGACCCGGACCGTGGCCTCCTGGTTGGGCATCGATGCGGTGCTGCGCACGCCCTGGTCCGATGACCGCCCGACCACGGTGACTCTGGAGGAGTTGCGCGAGCTCGTGGGGGACCAGTCTCCTGGTCTGCTCGGCCAGCTCCAAGACGCGGACTACACGCGGTCCAACGAGGACGGGACCTGGACGGTGCCGAGTCCGGGGCTGTTGGACCTGGCTCTGCAGCTTCGCTCCTCGGGCGTCGACCTGGAGGTCGCGGGCCACATCCGCGATGTGCTGCGCAAGCGACTGGCCAAGGCCGTGGCCGAGACGGTGGGCTACCTGGTCGACGAATGGAAGGCCGATCTCGCGACCGGCGCGGGCCGCGACCGGCTGGTGGCGACCCTGGAGACCCTGCGCCCGGTCACCGGTGCCATGACCGGCCTGATTCTCGCCCAGGAGGTCGATCGCGCACTGGCCGAGCTGGTCACCTCACGCGCTGCGGATCTCGCCCGCGTCGAGCAGCAGGCGGACCGCCGGGCCGCTGCCCGGAGGGACGGCAAGGCCGACCGGGAGGCGGACAAAAAGTCAGACCGGCCGGACTGAGCCGGCCGGTCTGGTCAGGTCGTTTTTTTGGAGCTGGAGACGTCGCTGCGCAAGAAAGCCCAGGTCAGAGGGGTTGTCGGAGGTGCGTCGTGGCGGCCGGTCTGCGTGCCCGCGGGCACGCGCGGGGGCGATACAGGCACAGGAACGTGCCCGCGGGCACGTTCAGGACGGGTCCGCCTGGTGTGCCCGCGGGCACGCTCTGGATCGGTTCGCCTGGTGTGCCCGCGGGCACGGTTGGCTTGAGGTCGGGGGGTGTGCCCGCGGGCACGCTGGGCTCGTGGTACGTGGATGTGCCCGCGGGCACGCTGGGCTCGTGGTACGTGGATGTGCCCGCGGGCAGCACGGCGCCTGAACGGCCGTGCCCGCGGGCACGGTGCGTCGATGGTTCGTGTCCCGGCAAGCCGGAAGTCGCGAACGACCGGGGGTCACACCAGGTGCAAGCTGCCATCACGCCCCTTCTCTCCTGGGTGCACAAGCGGACTGGCGGGTCCGGCATCTTCCGACGGTGGCCCCGCGGTGTCTCGAGCGGATGCCACCGCGCCGACCGCGGGCGTCTGGCCGACGCCTCGTTGGACGGGTGACCCGAGTCCGAGTCGGTCCAACGCCGCCGACAACTTGCGGTAGGGCAGAAACCGATCGGCCCCCCGAGCCGGGTGCCGGGGCGCCACGAGACGGTAGGCCCTTCCGTCGGCGTCCAGGTAGAGACGACCGCCGGTCCGGCGGTGCTCGTAGCCGTAGACGTCGGGCCGGTCCGGCCGGGTGCTCCTGAGAAAGCAGGTGAACTCACTCGGGCACAGCCGGGTTCGCAGGCGGGCGTCGTTGATGGATTCCAGCGCCCGTTCGAGCGGCGCGAGCCGGCTCGGATCGAGCACCGCAGGGGGTGCTGCGTCTTCGAAGGTGGTCATGGGACTCCTCGATGCTTCAGGTGGCTTCGGGCCGTGACGACGGCGAGCACCGAATCGAAGGTCCGGCGTGGCTTCCATGATCCTCCCGGCGTGTGACAGTGCGGCCCCGTGGCCACCGACCGCCCGCCAGCCCGACGGCCCCCGGCCCGTCCACACCCCCACAGACGCCGCCGAGCCCGAACGCAACCCCACCACCGGACGTGTGGAAAAAACGACGAAGCGCCGGGCACCGGGACGGGCTCCTCGGGCCGTCACCGGCGCCCGGCGGCGTCGGTTGGGCCAGGGCAGGCGAGCCGCCTGCCCCGGCAGTCCTGTGGGGGTGAAGGTCAGGCGTCGTCGCTGCGGATGGCCGACACCTCGAACTCGAGGGTGACCTTCTCGCTGACGAGCACCCCGCCGGCCTCCAGGGCGGCGTTCCAGTTCACGCCCCAGTCCTTGCGGTTGATCGTGGTGGACCCTTCCAGACCCAGGCGGGTGTTGCCGAAGGGATCCACGGCGATGCCGTTGTAGGTGAAGTCCACCGACACCGGCTTGGTGACGCCCTTGATGGTGAGGTCACCGGTGACCCGGTAGGTCTCGGCGTCGAGCGCCTCGACCCCGGTGGACACGAAGCGGATCTCGGGGTGGTTCTCCATGTCGAGAAAGTCGTTGGAGCGAAGGTGGCCGTCGCGGTCGGCGTTGCCCGAGTCGATGCTGGCGGCCTGGATGGTCAGCTCCAGGCGGGACTTGGTGGGGTCTTCGGCGTCGAAGTAGCCCGAGCCCTCGTAGTCGTTGAACGAGCCGCGGACCCTGGTGACCATGGCGTGGCGGGCCGAAAATCCGATCCGGCTGTGGGACGGGTCGATGGTGTAGGTCCCAGTCGCGGTGGTGGGGGCGGTGATGGTGCTCATCTGGTTCCTCCTGGAAAGGGGGGTCGATCGTTTTGGTAAATGGCCACGGTTCACGTGGTCATCTGTTCCAACGTTGTTGACGTGTCACATATTCCAGGAAACCGAACTTCCCGCCCGACCCCGCCCCGCGCACCCCAGCGAGCCGCTGGTTCGACCGATCCGTGCCGGGCCCTTCAGCCCGCCGCCGACCGGGACCAGGGCAGGCCGTCGAGCACCGCCCAGATGCGGGCCGGGTCGATCTTGGCGCGGCGGTCCGCGGTGAGCAGGCCGTTGATCTCCTGTTGGACGTCGGCCAGTTCGGTCCAGCACCAGCCCACGACCTCGGGGATCGATTCCACCGCGGCGCACAGCGCCTCGAAGCGGGCCAGCAGGTCGTCGGCGTCCCGGGCGGTGGCGTACTCGAAGACCTCCCCGTCCGGGTCGTCCAGGGCCAGGCCCACGCCGCCGAACTCGGAGATCACCAGCGGCCCGGCGGAGCCCGGCGCGGGTTCGCACCCGGCCACCCACACCCGGGTGTCGCCCACCGCCAGGTTCAACCAGTGGTCGTCGACCAGGTCGGCCTCGTCGGGGTCAAGAAAGGCCCGCCACCGTGCGAGCGCTGCGTCCAGGTCGAAGTCCGGGTCGTCGGCGACGCCGCCCAACACGGGACTGCGTTGCCAACCGTGGGCCTCGATGTCGGCCCAGCGGGCCCGCAACGACTCGGGGTCCTGGTCGTAGTCGTGCACGTCGACCACGTCGGTGTCCACGTGGCCCCACCCGGAGTTGTCGACCACGGGCCGGGAGGGGTCCAGGGCGCGGGTGTGCGCGACCATGCGGCGAACCACCTCGACCCGAGCCGGTTCGTCGTGCAGGTCCGGCAGACCCCAGGACTCGTTGAAGGGAACCCAGGCGATGACGCTGGGATGGTTCCGGTCCCGTTCGATGGCTTCGGTCCACTCGGCGGTGGCGTCCCGTTCCAGGTCGCCTTCGATCCGGGCGAGACCGAAGGGTGAGGGCAGCTCGGCCCAGACCAGCAGCCCCATCCGGTCGGCGTGCCACAGAAAGCGGGGGTCCTCGATCTTCTGGTGTTTGCGAACCCCGTCGAAGCCGGCGTCGCGCACGAAGGCCAGATCCGCCACGAGCGCCTCCTCGGAGGGCGGGGTGAGCAGCGTGTCGGGCCAGTAGCCCTGGTCCAGCAGCAGCCGCTGGCGCAACGGTTCGCCGTTGCACAACCACCGGCCGGCCTCGGTGGTGACGGTGCGGAACCCCACGTGGCTCCACACGGTGTCGACCGGAGTACCGGAGGCGTCGAGCACTTCCAGACAGAGCGGATACAGGTTCGGCTCGCCCGGCGCCCAGGGCCTCACGTCGGCCAGGTGGCCGGCCAGGCGGCCCGCACCGTCGGCCTCCAGCACCAGCTCACCGTCTCCGATGGTGGCCCGCACCAGCGCCGGGGTCGGCCCGGTCACGTCGAGGTCGATGACGATGGTGCCGTCGGCTTCGGCGATCAGGCGGCTCGAACGGATCCAGCTCGCCCCGGCGATCTCGACCCACACCGGCTGCCAGATGCCGCTGGTCGCGGTGTAGTGGACCAGGTGGGGGAAGGTCGCAGTCTGTTTGCCCCGGAGCTGATCGGCCCGGTACTCGTCGACGGCCTGCACGACCAGTTCGTGGTCGTCGCGGTCGCCGGCCAACGCGTCGGTGACGTCGAAGACGAACGAGGTGTGGCCGCCACGGTGCTGGCCGACCTCGGTACCGTCCACCTGGACCGTGGCAGCGAAGTCCACCGCCCCGAAGTGCACCAGCACCCGTTCGCCGTCGGATCGGGCCGGGGGCCGGAACGAACGGCGGTACCACAGCACCTCGTGGGGGGCGTCGGTGCCGATACCGCTGCGGTCGCTCTGGGGCGCGAAGGGCACCTCGATGGTGCGGTCGAAGGTCGGCTCGTCGAAGGAGAAGTCCCAGGGGCCCTCCAGGCTCGCCCACCGCTCCCGGCGGTGGTCGGGACGGGGATGGCCGTGGGTGGCGGGGGTGGGAGCGGTGTTCGGCGGGGTCACGCCCTCATGCTTAGTGGGTTCCACCTGCGGCCCCGGACCCACCCGGCCGCACCCGCTCCTGGCCCCGGGCGCGACCCGGACGCCCGGTCACTCGCGGTGGACCTCGTCGGCGGCCTTGTCGGTGCGCACGCCCTGGAACACCGGGTGGCGCAGATGGCCGGTGGGTGTCCACTCACCGAAGGTGACCTGGACGACCAGTTCGGGTTCGACCCAGTGCACCTCGTCGGAGGCTTCGACCGGATCGACGAAGGGCGAGGTGTCCCGGGCCCGATCGGTGAGGCTTGCCACCAGCCGGGCCCGGGCGGCCCGGTCGAAACCGGTGCCGACCTTGCCCGCGTAGCGCAGCCCTGTGGCGTCGTGGTGGCCGACGAGCAACGCGCCCAGCTCGCCGTGACGCGCACCCTGACCCGGGCTCCACCCACCCACGACGAACTCCTGGGCCGAGGCGTGTTTGAACTTGCGCCACGCGTCGCTGCGCGTGCCGGGCCGGTAGGGCGCATCACGGCGTTTGGCGATCACACCTTCCAGACCGCGGGAGGCGGTGGCCTCGAGCATCGCCTCCAGGGTGGTGTCGGTCCACGATGGTGGGGTCTGCCACGCCGGGCCGGACAGGTCGAGCGATTCGAGCACCCGGCGGCGTTCGTCGTAGCCCAGGCCCAACAACGCGATGCCGTCCAGGTACAGCAGGTCGAAGATCACATAGGTCACGGGTACCTCGGTGGTGAGCCGGGCCACCACGGCCGGGTCGCGCTGGTGCATCCGGACCTGCAGCGCCGAGAAGCTGGGCCGGCCCTCGTCGGTGGCGATCAGCTCGCCGTCCAGGACCGCCTGGCCCACCCCGGATGCGGCGGCCAGGGGGCCGACCTCGGGATAGGACACGGTCAGGTCGTTTCCGTTGCGGCTCACCAGGCGCAGCGTGTCGCCCTCCAGATGGGCGATCGCCCGCACGCCGTCCCACTTGGCTTCATAGGCCCACCGGTCGCCGTGGACCCGACGCTGGCCGCGCACCGCCAGCATCGGGGCGACCTTCCGGGGTACCCGGCCGGGTTCGGACCCCGGCTCCGAACGCGCAGCAGCGACCATGCCCGGGGGACTTTCCGCATCCAGGACCCGGCAAACCCGACGCCGTGGCGCCGCGCGTTTGGCCTGGCCCTGCAGGGGAAGTTTCCGCGGCGCAGCGTCGGCACGCGACGACGCAACGTGGAAAGGACGACGGCATGCCCAGCGCAACCTGGTCGGGTTCGATCAGTTTCGGATTGGTCACCATCCCGGTGAAGCTCTACGGCGCCACGGTGGACAACCGGGTGCACTACCACCGCATCGACACCCGCACCGGTTCACGGATCCGGATGCGCAAGGTGTCCGAGGCCGACGAGGAACCGGTGCCCAACGACGCGGTCGGGTCGGCCTACCAGGCCTCCTCCGGTGAGCTGGTGGTGCTCGACCGTGAGGAGCTGGCGAACCTGAGCCCCAAGCGCTCCAAGACCATCGAGATCGAACAGTTCGTTGCGCTGTCGGACATCGACCCGCTCGCCTACGACTCGGCCTACCAGGTGGTGCCCGACAAGTCGGTGATCAAGCCCTACGCCCTGTTGTGTCAGGCGCTGGCCGACACCGACCGGGTGGCGATCGCCCAGTTCGTGATGCGCACCGTGCAGCACCTGGCCGCGATCCGTCCGGTGAACGGTTTCCTGACGCTGTCGACGCTGCACTATGCAGACGAGCTGCGCAGCACCGACGAGTTCGACGAGCTGGCCGAGGTCGCCGACGCCGAGGTCGACGACCGGGAGTTGAAGGTCGCCGAACAGCTCATCGATTCGATGACCGCACCCTTCGAGCACGAGTCGTTCCGGGACACCTACCAGGACGAGGTGCGCGAGCTGATCGAGTCCAAGGCCGCCGGGGCCGAGGACGTGTTCCCCTCCGAGGCCGCCGAGGAAGCCGGCGACGCCGAGGTGGTGGACCTGATGGCCGCGTTGGAGGCCTCGGTGGAGAAGGCCAAGGGCGGGGGCCGCTCCAAGAGCTCCGGATCCAGCAAGAAGAAGTCGACGGCCAAGAAGAAGGCCGCCAAGGCGTCGTCGTCCTCGTCCAGTGGGTCGTCCCGGGCACGCAAGTCTTCATGAGCCCGGCCGAGTCCGACCGGCTCGCCACCTACCGGGCCAAACGCGACTTCGCCGCGACCCGTGAGCCCCGCGGCGCCCGGGTGGACGCCACCCGGCGGGGCGGCCGGTACGTGGTGCAACGGCATCGGACGTCGCGGCTGCATTATGACCTGCGACTGGAGATGGCCGGGGTGCTGGTGTCCTGGGCGGTGCCCAAGGGCCCCACGCTCGACCCGTCGGTGCGGCGCCTGGCGGTGCACGTCGAGGATCATCCCCTGGAGTACTTCGACTTCGAGGGCGTGATCGACCCGGGCCTGTACGGCGCGGGTGATGTGATCGTGTGGGACTGGGGTCGCTGGCGGGCCGATGGCACGGGCGGCGACCCGGCCGGCGCGGTCGACGACGGAGAGTTGCACTTCGACCTGGACGGCGTCAAGTTGCAGGGCCGCTTCGTGCTGGTGCGCCGCGGCGAGGGCGACGAGTGGATCCTGGTGCACGCCGACGACGACGCCGCCGTACCCGGTTGGGATCCCGAGG
Source organism: uncultured Iamiaceae bacterium (assembly GCA_964449375.1). Lineage (GTDB taxonomy): Bacteria > Actinomycetota > Acidimicrobiia > Acidimicrobiales > Iamiaceae > JAFDWI01. Next base: position 15,939 of record CAYVAS010000057.1, read on the forward strand.
ACCACCCCGCGTCGGTGCGTTCGGGTCGCACCAACGCCGAGGTCGCCGCCAACCCGGCCGAGTCGTGGTTGGGCCCGACCGACGCGGAGCTGACCGCGCTCGATGAGCTGGGAACCGCCGGCACCTGGCGGGTGGGGGCCGACCCGGTGCGTTTGACGAATCTGGACAAGGAACTGTTCGCCGGCCGTGACGGTGAGGCGCCGATCACCAAGCGGGACTTCGTGCGGTACGCCGCCACGGTCGGCCCTCACGTGTTGCCCTATCTGAGCGGTCGGCCCCTGAACCGACACCGCTTCCCCGACGGGGTGGCTGCACCCGGGTTCTGGGCCAAGGCGGTCCCCGATTCGGCGCCCGGGTGGCTGACCCGCTTCCACGACCCGACCGCGAAGCCCGGACGCACCAGCGCCTATGTGGTGGCCGACCGGGTGTCGACGCTGGCCTGGTTGGCGAACGAGGCGGCGATCGAGTGGCATCCGTGGACTTCCCGGGTCGAGGACGTCTCCCGGCCCACCTGGGCGCTGTGCGACATCGACCCGGGCACGGCGAGTTCCTTCGACGACGTGCTGGTGCTGGCCCGGCTGCACCGGGTCGCGCTGGCCGAGCTGGGCCTGGAGGCCCGCCCCAAGGTGACCGGCCGCCGCGGGATCCAGATCTGGATCCCGATCGCGCCGCGGTACTCCTTCGACGAGACCAGTGCCTGGGT
>CAYVAS010000058.1:0-16425 GCA_964449375.1 uncultured Iamiaceae bacterium
TGGTCATCACCGAGGGCGTGCCCGCCCAGGACGAGGCGTGGTTCTACAACAAGGTCCGCAACGAGTACCCCGACGTGCGGATCCTGGGACCGAACTGCCCGGGCATCATCAGCCCCGGAAAGGCCAACATCGGCATCACCTCCGGGGACATCGCCCTGGCCCCACAGGCCGGCAAGCCGGCGGTCGGCATCGTGTCGCGGTCGGGCACGCTCACCTACCAGGCGCTGTACGAGCTGAAGTTGCAGGGCATCGGCGTGACCACCTGTGTGGGGATCGGCGGCGACCCGGTGCCGGGCACCAGCTTCATCGACTGCCTCGAGGCCTTCGAAGCCGACCCCGAGACCCGCGCGGTGATGATGATCGGAGAGATCGGTGGCTCCGCCGAGGAGGAGGCCGCCGAGTTCATCGCCACCAAGATGACCAAGCCCGTGGCCTCCTACATCGCCGGGGTGACCGCCCCCCCGGGCAAGAAGATGGGCCACGCCGGAGCGATCGTGTCCGGCGGCAAGGGTACCGCCGCCGCCAAGATGGACGCGCTGCGCGAGGCCGGCGCCAAGGTCGGCCAGAACCCGACCGAGGCCGGCGAGCTGATGGTCGAGATCGTCAACTCTCTCTGATCCGGGTCACCCCGCAGCGGTCCGCCGAAGACGCCCGGTCGGCTCTGGCAGACTCGGGACCGTGGTGTACACGATGATGCTGACATGACGGCGCAACGCGCCATGCAACGCAGCCCGGCCAACCGGATCGCCGCCGCGCTGTTGGGCCTGCCCCGACCACTGCTGGACCGTCTCGCCGGGGCGCGCGGACCCGTCGTCGTGGACGGCCGCGCGCTGCACCCGACGCTGGTGGCGCTGCTGGGTCTGGCCGCGCGCACCAAGGCGTCGCGGTCGGTCGACGACGTGGCGGCCCGGCGCGCCGAGCTGAGCCGCCTGGCCGACCTCGGCATGCCCCGGCGCACCGACGTGCGCGTCACCGACCGGCTCGCCGATCTGGGCGCCGCCGAACGCCGGGTGCGGATCTACCGGCCCTACGGCATCGTCACCGAGCTGCCCGGGATCGTCTACCTCCACGGGGGCGGCTGGGCCAGCGGTGACCTGGACACCCACGACGGCACCTGCCGGCTGCTCGCCGCCGAGGCCCGGGCGGTGGTGGTCGCCGTCGACTACCGGCTGGCCCCCGAAGACCCGTTCCCCGCCGCGCTCGACGACGCCGTCGGGGGCTACGCCTGGACCGTGACCCAGGCCCGCAGCCTGGGCGTGATCGCCGACCGGGTCGGGGTGATGGGCGACAGTGCCGGTGGCAACCTGGCCGCCGCGGTCGCCCAGCAGGTGACCGCGGACCCCGGCGACCTGCCGGTGCCGGCCGCCCAGGGTCTGGTGTACCCGGCCACCGATGCGAACATGACCAGCCGATCCCACGAGCTGTTCGCGGACGGGTTTTTCCTGACGAGACAGGACATGGAGTGGTTCCGGAGCATGTACCTGCCCGACCCGGCGAGCTACGACGACGTGCGGGCGTCGCCACTGCTGGCCGAGGACTTCTCCGGACTGCCGCCCGCGGTGGTGGTGACCGCAGGATTCGACCCGTTGCGCGACGAGGGCGACGCCTACGCCGCCAGGTTGCACGAGGCGGGCGTGCGCACGATACACCGGTGTTACGACGACATGGTGCACGGCTTCTTCGGCATGGGCGTGCTGCCCGGGGGCCTGGAGACCGCCGCGGAGATCTGCGTCGCGATGGGCGCGTTGTTGCACGAGGCCTGAGCCGGGCCGCTCCGCCACCACGGGGCGGTCACGAGCCGAGCCGCTGTGCGAAGTCGGTGATCGCCTGGCATTGTGCGTCGGTCTGGGGTGCCGGGAGGTGGGCTTTGCGGGTCGACGCACGCAGCGTGGCGATCCGGTCCAGCGCGGCCGGCGCGGACCGTCCCCGTTCCACCAGGAGACAGCCGGCGACGGTGGCCGTGCGGCCGATCCCGCCCCAGCAGTGCAGGTACACGCCTCCTTCGTCGGTGGCGGCCCGGATCGTCGCGACGGTGCGGGCGTAGTCGTCCGCGCCGACGGTTCCCATGTCGGGGATGGGGCGGGCGATGCGCTGGAGGTGCAGGCCCCGCCGTGCCGCGATGGTGGTGAGTTCGTCGTCGTAGGGGCGCAGGTGGGGGTCGTCGGTCAGATCCACGAAGGTGCGGATGCCGGCGTCCACGAGCAGGTCGATCTTGGCCAAGGCCCGGTCCGGCGCAGGGTCCCCCGGATACTCCCCGGCGAGGATCCGCCCGGGTTCGACCCAGTAGGCGTGCACGTCGTCGTCGAGTTCCCACTGCTCCGAGGTCGCGTCCTGGGTGGCCCGGTCGTGGAGTCGGCCGGCGATCGTCGCGATCCGCGGACCGGCGACGAGCCGGTCCCGCCATGAGGCGGGAATCGCGCTCGCGCCCCAGCGGGCGCCCGCGAACTGCCCGGCGATGGCCGCGGTGGTGTCGGCGTCGTCGCCGAGGTTGGCCGCCCGCAGGACCGCGTCGCGGAAACCCGTGGCCCCGTCGACCGCCCACAGCGCGGCCTCCAGGGCATCGACCACGTACCCCGTCCCGCGGATCCGGGACGGTTCGGCGCGCCGCCACGAACCGCGCACGACGTGTGCGATCCGGGGGTCGAGCGGCTCACCGCTCCAGAAGTCCTCGGTGGTCACCTCGTCCCAGGGGGTGCCACCGATCAGAGCGGCGATCATGGCCGCGGCGACCCGGCAGGCGTCGACCGGGCGGCCGGCGGGGTGGGTGGTGCGGCTCGCCGCGGCGCCCTTCTCTGCCGCGAGGGCCGGGTCGGCGGACCACCGGATCGGCACCGGCGCCAGTCGCATGAGCGACCCGTTCGCCGCCGATTCCTGGTCGATCACCTCGTCGGTCACCGCCCCGGTCCGGGTGAAGCGGTCGAGCGCGCTCCGGGTCGTGGAGCCGATGTCGAAGCAGTGGCCGGTGGACGACCAGTAGCCGTGGCGGTACCAGGCGACGTAGCGGCGGAGCTGATCGGCCGGGTCGAGCGCGTCGGTGTCGAGGATCGATTCGGCCAGGCACATGGCCATGGACGTGTCGTCGGTCCATTCCCCGGCCCGCAGGCCGAACGGGCCGCCGCCGACCAGATCGTCGACGGGCGTGAAGGATCCGGGTCGGGCGAACTCGAGCGTGGTACCCACGGCGTCTCCGACGGCGAGTCCGACGAGGGCGCCGACGGCCCGGTCGCGAGCAGCGGTCGCCCTCGGCGCTGACGGTCGTGATCGGTTCGACATGGACCCTCCTCCTGGTGGCTCGTCCAGCGTCAGGTGTACCGCGCCTCGTGGCGCGGCGCCAACCGATTCGCGGGGCACGGGCGGGTTTCGACGCGCCCCGCGCCGAATGGCGCGAAGGGACCGGTGAGCTCGGCGAAGAGGACACCGTCGCGCTCGACGCCGACGGCAACGGCCTGCTGATCGAACCCTCGGGCGACACCCCGGTGGTCAGCCCGCTGGGCTGACCGGTCCGGATTCCCGGTTTCGCCGACGGCGGCCCGCTGGGCCGATCAAGGGACCGGTCCGCCGCGGCACGATGGTCTGGTCCGACGCGGAGAAGGTGAGCTGGGTCACCCCGTGGATCAGGTGCAGGGTGACCAGGCCCGTGACCGCGGCCAACATCGGATCGGTGGGCTCCCAGTGTCGCCAGTGGTTGTGGCTCTCGTCCGGCGGGTTCCAGCCGTGGCGTTCCAGCCAGGTCAGCGCCGCCGCGTCCATCTGTGCGTGCGGTTCCAGGTAGTGGTTGCCGACGGTCTCGCCTCGCAGGCACTCGTCGTCGTCGAACACCGCAAACTGCACGTAGCGGTTCTCCGAGCGGGTCGCGATCACCAGATGTCCGTCGTCCACCAGGGCCGTCAGCGCGGCGGCCAGCTCCGGCACCAGGTCCACCATCGCGGCCGGCAGATCCGACTGCGGTACCCATCGGCGGGATGCGTCGTTCACGGTCCCTCCCTTTCGTCGACCTCCACCATCTGAGCCGCTGGACGGCGCGCACGCAACCCGGTTCCTCCGCCGCGGTCGAATCGGTGGGGTGTCGACCGGGTCGCGCTCGTATCGTGCGGTGATGGCGAACACGGTCATCCCCCTGTCGACGGCGCCGCCCTTGCGCGAGCTGTGGGGCTACGCCCGCGGCCGTCGCGGGCGGGTGGTGGGCGCGACGCTGCTGTCGGTCACCAACAAGATCTTCGACGTGGCGCCCGAACTGCTGATCGGCGCCGCGGTCGACATCGTGGTCAACGAGGGCACGAACTCCTTCGTCGGTCGCCTCACCGGCGTGGAGGGTCGTCTCGACCAGCTCACCATCGTGGTCGTGGCCACCCTGGTGATCTGGCTGCTCGAATCGCTCACCGAGTACCTGGCGGTGCTGCTGTGGCGCAACCTCGCCCAGGATCTGGAGCATTCGGCTCGCATGGACTGCTACCGCCACGTGCAGGACCTGGAGATGGCCTACTTCGAGGACCAGACCTCCGGCGGGCTCATGGCGGTGCTCAACGACGACGTCAACCAGCTCGAACGTTTTCTGGACATGGGCCCGCACAAGATCATCATCACCACCACCAACGTGGTGGTCCTGGGGATCACCTTCGTGGTGATCTCGCCACTGCTGGCGCTGGTGGCCTTCGTCCCGATCCCGGTGATCGTCGCCGGATCTCTGTGGTACCAGCGGCGCCTGCAGCCCCGCTACGCCAAGGTGCGGGCCGCCGCCGGCGTGATCGGCGACGCGCTCACCAACGGTCTGGGCGGGATCGCCACCATCAAGGCCTTCAACGCCGAGCGCCGCGAGGTCGCCCGGGTCGAGGCCGACAGTGCCGCCTACCGCGACGCCAACCGGGAGGCGATCCGCACCTCCACCGCGTTCCGGCCCCTGATCCGCACCGCGGTGCTCACCGGGTTCACCCTCACCCTGATCTTCGGCGGCCGCGCCGCCATCGAGGGCACGCTGGCGGTCGGGCTGTTCTCGACCCTGGTCTACATGACGCAGCGGGTGCTGTGGCCGCTGGTCGACCTGGGCGAGGTGCTGGATCTGTATCAGCGGGCCATGGCGTCGTGCCGGCGGATCTTCGGCCTGTTGGCCACCGAACCGGCGATCCGGCCCGGCACGGTCGAGCTCGCCACGCCGGTGCGGGGCGAGGTGCGCTTCGAGGATGTGCGGTTCCGGTACTCCGCCGACGGCCCCGAGGTGCTGCGGGGCGTCTCCCTGGACATCCCGGCGGGCCAGACCCACGCCATCGTCGGCGCCACCGGATCGGGCAAGTCCACGATCGTCAAGCTGCTGTTGCGCCTGTACGAACCCACCGGCGGGCGCATCACCCTGGACGGCACCCCCATCGACACGCTCAGCTTCACCTCACTGCGCGGCGCCACCGGGTTCGTGGCCCAGGACGTGTTCCTGTTCCAGGGCACGATCCGGGAGAACCTGACCTATGGCCGCGCCGACGCCACCGACGCCCAGATCCGACGCGCCACGGATCTGGCCGAAGCGACCGAGTTCATCGACGCGCTCGAAAAGGGCTTCGACACGGTCGTGGGCGAACGGGGCCAGAAGCTGTCGGGTGGCCAGCGACAACGCCTCACCATCGCCCGGGCCATCCTGCGGGACCCCGCGGTGCTCATCCTGGACGAGGCCACCTCGGCGGTCGACAACGAGACCGAGGCCGCCATCCAGCGCTCCCTGGCCAAGGTCTCGGTCGGGCGCACCACCGTGGTGATCGCGCACCGACTGTCCACGGTGCGTCACGCCCACCGGATCCACGTCCTCGACGCGGGTGAGGTGGTCGAGGCCGGCACCCACGAGGACCTGGTCGGTCTCGGCGGGCTCTATGCGGCGCTGTGGAGGGTCCAGACCGGTGAGGCGACCGCGCCCCACGCGGCGCTCACCGGCGACGGAACCTGAGCAACGACGCCGGTCCCGGCGGGACCCGCGGGCGCGGATCGGGCCGGACCCGACCGGTTCAGAAGCCCTGGCCGGGCTGCTGGGGAGGCTCCTGGGCCGGCGGCGCCGGGTTCTGGGGCGGCGGGGCCTGACCCGGCTGCGGCGGGGCTGGCTGGCCCTGCTGGGGCGAGGGTGCCTGACCCGGCTGCGGCGGGGCTGGCTGGCCCTGCTGGGTCGGCGGCGTCTGGGCCTGCTGCGGCGGGACGGCCCCGGGCTGCTGACCCGGGAAGCCCGGCTGCTCGGCACCGGCCTGGCCGGCGTTCGGGTTGACGCCCACCCCGGCACGGTCCATGAAGAACCCGGCCACCATGGCGATCGTGCCCAGGAAGGCCAGCAACAGTCCGAAGCCGATGCTGGCGCCGCCCTTGTCGGTGATCAGGTAGCTGAGCGTGATCAACACTGAGAAGATCGACAGGATCAGCACGATCTGATCGAGGGTGAACTCCCAGACCTTGGCGGGCAACTCCAGGAACTTGAAGGCCTGAGCCGCCACGATGAAGCCCACGACCACCGCCAGGATCGGTGCCCAGGTCGCCATCGGGAACATCCCCGACTCCCAGGCGTTCCTGGTGAAGCGGGACCCGAAGCCACTCGCAGAGAACCACGGGAAGAAGCTGAACAGCAGGACGACGGCTGCACCGATCAGCGTCGTGAGCTTGCCGGGACTCGCGTCGTTCATGAGGACTCCTCGTCAGGGCGGGATTGGCTGGTCATGAGCGTAGTGGACGGACCCCGAATCGTGCGGCGCAGCGGCCGTCGGTACCTGTCCGGGTGCGCTGATGGGCGTCGGGGGGTGACTGCTAGCGTGACGACCCGTGCGAGTCGCCGTGCTGGTCTCGGGAACCGGATCGATCCTCGAGGCCATCGTCGACCATGGCGTGCCCGTGGCCCTGGTGGTCGCCGACCGCGCCTGCGGCGCTCTGGCCCGAGCCGAGGCCGCCGGCATCCCCGCGAAACTCGTGGAACGCACCGATTTCTCCGCCTCCTTCGACCGGGACGCCTACAGCGAACGGGTGGCCGACGTCCTCGACGCCCACGACATCGACCTGGTCGCGATGGCCGGGTGGGGCACGATCTTCAGCGCTCCGATGCACGAGCGTTACGGGGGTCGGATCCTCAACACCCATCCCGCCCTGCTGCCGGCCTTCCCGGGCTGGCACGCCGTGCAGGACGCGCTCGACCACGGCGTCAGGGTCACCGGCTGCACCGTGCACGTCGCCGGACTCGAGGTCGACACCGGACGGATCCTCGCCCAGGCCAGCGTCGAGGTCGCCGAAGGTGACGACGTGACGAGCCTGCACGAACGCATCAAGGTCGTCGAACGGGAGCTGTACCCGGCCACGATCATGGCCGTGGTCGACGGCCGCATCCCACTGGACGATCCCAAGCTCTCCGAGAGGTAGCCCGTGCGAGCATTCCTGTCCGTGTACGACAAGACCGGCGTGGTCGACCTGGCCGAAGGGCTGGCCGCGGCCGGTTGGGAGCTGCTCTCCAGCGGCGGCACCGCAGCGACGCTCCGTGAGGCGGGTCTGCAGGTCACCGACACCGAGACCTACACCGGCTACCCGGCGATCCTGGGTCACCGGGTGATGACCCTGCACCCCCGGATCCACGGCGGGATCCTCGCGGACCCGACCGACCCGTCCCACCGGGAGGACCTGGCCGCTCACGACATCGGCACGATCGAGTTGGTGGTGGCCAACCTGTACCCGTTCGGTTCGGACCCCTCCGACTTCGCCCACGGTGGGTCCGCCGGGGCGATGGATCTGGTCGACATCGGGGGGCCGGCGATGATTCGGGCCGCCGCCAAGAACCACGCCCACGTCGCCGTGGTCGTCGACCCCGACGACTACTCCGAGGTGCTCGACGCGGTGCGCGGCGGCGGGATCGGAGCGGACCTGCGGCGCATCCTGGCCCGCAAGGCCTTCGCCACCACGGCCGCCTACGACGCCGCGATCGTGAGCCACTTCGACGCCGAGGCCGACGCAGCGGACCTGCCGCCCACCTACCACCTGGCCCTGGAGAAGGTCGCCACCAACCGCTACGGCGAGAACCCCCACCAGCGTGGTGCCCACTACCGCCGCATGGGCTCGACCACCTGGTTGGACCAGGTGCACCAGCACTCGGGCCTGGCGCTGAGTTATCTGAACCTGTTCGACGCCGACGCCGCCTGGCGGTGCGTGAACGATCTGGGGTCGGAACCCGCGGTGGTCATCGTCAAGCACGCGAACCCGTGTGGGGTGGCCGTCGGCGGCGACCTGGCCGACGCCTACCGGCGGGCGTACGAATGTGACAGCCGCTCGGCCTTCGGGGGGATCGTGGCGCTGAACCGGCCCGTGGACACGGCGACCGTCGAGCTGATGGTCGCCGCCGCGCAGGCCGACGTGGTGATCGCCCCGGGCTACGACGACGGGGTGGTCGACGCGCTGATCGGCCGCCGAAAGAACACCCGGATCCTGACCGCGCCGACGCCGGGGGCCGAACCCTTCGAGCTGCGCCAGATCGGTGGGGGCTACCTGTTGCAGGACGCGCACGGTTTCGTCGCCGAGCGGGCCGACTGGCAGGTGGTCACGCAACGTGAACCGACCGAGGCCGAATGGGAGGACGCGGCCCTCGCCTGGCGGTTGGTGGGCTGGGTGCGGTCCAACGCGATCGTGCTGGTCAAGGACCGCACCGCCTGGGGGATCGGCGCCGGGCAGCAGAACCGGGTCGAGGCGGGCCAACTGGCCGCCGCCAAAGCCGACGGGCGGGCCCGGGGTGGGGCGTGCGCCTCTGATGCGTTCTACCCCTTCCCCGACGGGATCGAGGCGGCCGCCGAGGCCGGCGCGGCGCTGGTCATCCAGCCGGGCGGGGCCATGCGCGACGAGGAGAACATCGCCCGGGCCGACGAGCTGGGCCTGGCCATGGTCTTCACCGGAGAACGTCACTTCCTGCACTGAGGTCGCCCCGGCGCACGAGTCCGTCCGCCGGGGGAGGGACTCGGAGGCCACCGGGCGGGCGTAGGATCCCAGCCCACACCGCCACGAGGGGAAGCCCAGATGCCCGATTTCGATCCGATCGCCTCCGCGACCACTCCGGTGGGCGAACGCCGCGAACCGGCGTTCGTCCACGACGCCGACGTGGCCGTCGCGCAGCGCAAGCTCGCCGGGTTCGAAAACCGGCACGGCACCGGGGCACCCAACGTGCTGGTCGTGTTGATGGACGACGTGGGCTGGGGCGACTTCGGTTGCTACGGCGGCGGCGTGGCCGTGGGGGCCGCCACCCCGAACATCGACGCGCTGGCCCGGCGGGGGATGCTGTTCACCTCGGCCTACTCGGAACCGTCGTGCACGCCGTCGCGGGCCACGCTGCTCACGGGTCGGCTCCCGATGCGCCACGGATTGCAGCGCCCTCCCATGTACGGCGAGCCGGGTGGACTCGAAGGCGAGGTCACCCTGGCAGAGCTGCTGTCGGACCAGGGTTACGTCACCCAGTGCGTCGGCAAATGGCACCTGGGCGAGAACGAGGGCTCCCAGCCCCAGCACGTGGGCTTCGACGACTTCTACGGCTTCCTGTCGGTGTCGGACATGTACACCGAGTGGCGCGACCCGTACTTCTTTCCCGAGATCGTCTACTCCAGGGCCCGCACCGACTGGGTCCAGAACCAGCCCTTCAACAAGTCCTTCGTGCACGCCACCCGGGGCGGTGAACCGACCGAGGTCGCCGAGGTCACCATCCCGGTGCTGTCGGAACTCGACCAGCGTTGGTGCGCCTATTCGGAGGACTTTCTGCGGCGCATGGCCGGTGGTGACCGGCCCTGGTTCCTGTACCACAACACCCGCGGCGCACACTTCGACAACTACCCGCACGAGGACTACCTGGGTTCCTCACCGGCCAAGCACCCCTACAAGGACACGATCGTGGAACTCGACGACATCGTCGGCCGTCTGCTGGCGGTGCTGGAGGAGACCCGTCAGGCCGACGACACGATCGTGATCGTCACCTCCGACAACGGACCCGAGATGGAGACCTGGCCCGACGCGGCCTTCACCCCGTTCCGCTGTGCCAAGGGCTCCACCTGGGAGGGCGGGGTGCGCGTGCCCTTCGTGGCGGCCTGGCCCGGCATGATCGACCCGGGCCGGGTCAGCGACGGGCTCTTGGACTTCACCGACATCCTTCCCACGATGCTGGCGCTCGCCGGGGCCGCCGACGCGGTGCCCACCGACCGGTTCGTCGACGGCATCGACCAGACCTCGTTCCTGCTCGCGCCCGAGGGCCGCTCCAACCGCAAGTACCACTACTACTGGCTGGGCCAGTCGTTCTCGGCGTTGCGGTGCGGCGAGTACAAGTTCATGCTCAACGCCGTGGGCGACGACCCGGTCAGCCAGGCCGACGTGCACGGTACCGGCGGGTTCAGCGGGGTGCTGCAGCAGTTCCCCTACGGCAAGCTGTTCAACCTCTACCTGGATCCCAAGGAGCAGCACTCCTACATGATCCGCAAACTCGCCTACCAGGAGGCGCTCGTGGGAGGGGTGCGGCGGCACCTGCGGACCTTCGCGCCGCCGAACGAGGGCAAGCTGGTGGTCGGCATCAACGTGTGAGGCGCCATCCCGGTTCGCCTGTGTCGGGGTGCACCGGTGCCCTCTATAGTGGCGAACCATGAAGAAGCTTCTCGTCCTCATCGTCCTCATCGCTCTCGGCGCTGCCGCCGCCAAGAAGCTGCGCACCGCGTAGTCGACGCCGGGCCACGCAATGCCGCCGGGGTGCGTGGCGCACCGGGGCTGCCGGGCGCGTCCCGGTGAGTGGTGGGAGAACCGATTCTGATCGCGTGGCGTGGGCGTCCTCGGCGCGCCCGTGGGGCGCGCGGGGCTCAGCGGCCCGAGCGTTTCCTCGTGAGCGCGATCGCGCCGGCGATCGCCCCGGCGAGGGTGACCGCCGAGCCGACGGCCACGCCGACCCGCGTGGGGGTCACCCGCCGCGGTGAGGGCTCGAGGGGGACCGGGCGGTCGAAGCGACGCACCTCCCAGTCCTCTTCCTTGGCAAGGCGCGCCAGCTCACGGTCGGGGTTGACCACGATCGGGTTGCCCACGGCCCGCAGCATGGGTTCGTCGGTGATCGAATCCGAGTAGGCCCAGGACGCGGCCAGGTCGATGCCGTCCCGGGCGGCGACGCGCTCCATGGCGTCGACCTTGCCGGTGCCATAGGAGTAGAACTCGACCTCGCCGGTGTAGCGGCCCTCGTCGTCCAGACGCGCCCGGGTGGCAATGGCCTCGTCGACGCCGAGGTAGCGGGCCAGGGGAGCGACGATCTCCTCGGGTGAGGCGGAGACGATGAACACCTTGTGGCCTTGGTCCTGGTGGGAGCGGATCAGGTCGATGGCCTCGGAGTACACGATGGGCTCGATCACCGATTCGAGGGTGTCCTCGACGATCTGGGTCACGTGGGCCTGCTCCCAGCCGACGATCACCCGCAGCACCGCGGTGCGCATGCGGGCCATCCGGTCCGCGTCGGCACCCAGGTACAGGTAGACGAGCTGCGCGTAGAGCGCCCGGGCGACGAGCCAGCGCGACAGCAACCCGGCCCGCTGGAACGACGGGCCGAACGCCACCATCGAGGCGCGCGCGATCACCGTCTTGTCGAGGTCGAAGAACGCGGCGATCACCTCCCCCTCACGGTAGTGGCGGACCGCCGTCTCACCGCGTCCCTCCGTGCCGGGCCCGACGGCGAGGTTTGACGCCCGGACGGACCGGGCACCCTCCGGTCCTGCACGGCCCTCACCGAGGTGCCGGCGCCGACTTCCCCTCGATCGTTCCGGACGCATCGTCGATGCGCGCACCACGAGGGGTACCGCTGTGATCAGCGCGTGTGGCCCGGAAAGGGGCCGCTGGGCCACCACCGGGGTCCCCGGGTCCGTGGGGGACGACGCCCCCCGGGGGGGGGGGCGCGACACGCTGGTGGTGGATCTGGACGGGGATCTGCCCGCCGCCCTCGGCCTGGATCAGCCCCGCTCCCCGGGGGTGGTGGACTGGCTGGCCGCGGCCCACAGCGTGGCCCGGCCCGGCGTGGGATCCTGGACCTCGGTCCCGATGGCTCCTGCCGAAGCCGGCACCGCGGGTGACCTCGACGCCTTCGAGGTGACCGTGGACGAATCGGTGTCGCTGCTGCCCCGCGGTGCGGGTGATCTCGACATCCCGGGCGAGGCCGCCGCCGAGCTGCTTGCCCGCCGGCTCGGCGCCGATGGACGCCTGGTCGTGGTCGACGCCGGGACCCGGCCGGTGGTCGAGTCCACCGGCGTCGCCGACCGGCTGATCGCCGCGTCGGACCGGTCGCTGCTGGTGGTCCGCCCCTGCTACCTGGCCTTGCGGCAGGTCGCAGCCTCTCCCCGCCGGATCGACGGCGTGGTGCTGGTCGAAGAACCGGGCCGGGCCCTGGGTGCCGACGATGTCGCCTCGGTCACCGGCGCGCCGGTGGTGGCCCGGTTGCGGTGCGAACCCCAGGTGGCCCGGGTGGTCGACGCCGGCCTGCTCCGCAGCCGGATCCCCCGCACCGCCGAGGCGGCGCTGGCCGCGGTGGTGGCCCCCTGAGATGCAGATTGCGTCGCCGTCGGGCCCGATCGCGGGGGCCGACGCGCCGGGGCCGCCCGGCCCGGGCGCGCTCCGCCGCTCCGACACGACCGGGGCCGTCGGCGCGTTGCTGGGGTTGTTGGCCGACGCCGCGGTCACCGACGTCCTGGTCAACGGGCCCGGTCCGGTGTGGTGCGAACGTGCCGGCCGCCTCGAGGCCACCGGCGTGTGGCTGCGTCGCAGCGACATCGACCTGGCCATCGAGGCGCTGCTGGCGACGTCCGGCCGCCGCGTGGACCGCATGAGCCCGATCGTGGACGCGCGCCTCGCCGACGGGTCGCGCCTCAGCGTGGTGCTGCCGCCGATCGCGGTGGAAGGACCGTGTCTGTCGATCCGCCGGTTCACCGTGCAGGGTCGGGACATCGCGGACTTCACGTCGCCCCAGGTCCGTGCCCGGCTCGTCGAGGCGGTGCAGCGCCGGGCGAATCTGGTGGTCGCCGGGCCGACGGGGTCGGGCAAGACCTCGCTCCTCAACGCGCTGGCCGCCCACATCGACCCGAACGAGCGCATCGTCACCATCGAAGACGCCGCCGAGCTGTCCCTTCCCGGTGACCAGGTGGTGCGGCTGGAGGCCCGTGGGCCCTCCGCCGAAGGCGGGGGTCAGGTCACGATCGCGGATCTGGTCCGTGCCGCGCTGCGGCTGCGTCCTGACCGCATCATCGTGGGCGAGTGCCGCGGTCCGGAGGCCCACGACATGATCCAGGCGATGCACACCGGCCACCCCGGGTCGATGACCACCGTGCACGCCAACTCGGCGGCGGACGCCCTGGAGCGCCTGGCGCTGCTCGCCGCCTCCGCGGGACACGGCCTGGGGGTCGACGTCGCCCGCGCCCAGTTGCGCTCCGCGGTCGACCTCGTCGTCCAGGTGGGTCGGGGTCCCGGCGGCACACGGCGGATCCTGGGGGTGGGCGAGTGGGCCGCGGCGAACGAGGGGGCGGACCGGTGAGCGCCTGGGAGGCCGTCGGGGTGGTGCAAGGAGGGTCCGCGCCGGTCCGGGCGCGCCCGGACCGTGAAGGACCGGGCCGCCGCCCGGTCGGCCTCGCCGTGGTCGCCCTGGCCGCCGGGGTCGCCGGTGGCCCGGTGGTGATGGCGGCCGCGGTGGGCGCGTTCATCCTCGGTCCCCGACTTGCAGCGCGCCGACGCCGGGCCCAGGCGGGTCGGGGCGCCGCCACCGAGGTCGCCACGGTGTTCGAGCTGGCGGCCCGCGCGGCGCGCGCGGGTCTGGCCGCGCCCACCGCGTTGACCCAGACCGCGCACGACCGGGGCGGCGTGGCCGCCACCCTGGTGACGGGCGCTCCCGCCCCGACGTCCCGGTACCGGGTCCGGCGTCGCGACGCGCGGATCGTGGCCGCGGTGGTGGCGCTGGTCGGTGCCACCACCGGCGGTGGTGCCCGGGGACTCGAGGCCGGCGCGGTGCTGTTGCGGGAGGAGGTCCGCACCCGCGCCGAGATCGACGCCGGCGCGGCTCACGCCCGTGCCTCGGCGGCGCTGCTGCTGGCGGTGCCGGTGCTCTTCGGAGGCGTGTCGCTGCTGTTGATTCCCGGCGCGCACGCCCAGGTGCTCGGTCGTCCCACAGCGCTGGCGGCGGTGGTCCTGGGCGCGGTGCTCGAGGTGGTCGGGGTCCTCTGGAGCGCCCGATTGGTGCGGGCGGTGCGGGGGTGCGACTGGTGAGGGCCCACCCGGTGTGGACGCGTCGGGCCCGGCGACGCCTCGCCTCGACTGGCGGACCGGTACCGGCGGCCCTGTCCTCATCGGGCGCGCCGGGATCGGTGACCGAAGGTCGTCCGCGGGACCCGCTGGGTCGACTGGGGCGCCGGGTGGCGGGACTGCTGCGTGCCGTGGGCATCGTCGGGACCGGCCCGACGGACCCGGTGGTGGACCGGGGCCGGGGCGGCGCGGTGCTGCTCGCGGGATGCTGCCTGATTGTCTCCCCGACGCTGGCGCTGGCCGTGGGGGTGGTGGGTTGGCACCTGCCCCGGGTGCTCGAGCGGCGACGACACGGAAGACAGGACCACGAACTGGCCGCCGAGGTGCTGTTGGCGGTCGAGCTGTGCGCGGTCGCGGTCCATTCGGGTGCGACCGTGCCCCAGACCCTCGCGTTGGTCGCGCCGCACCTTGAGGGTCGTCTCGGCGCCGCGCTGGGCCGTGCGGTGGAACGACCGGGTCACGACCGGGTGCTGGCCGAGCGCCTTGCGGCGGTCACCGACGAACTCGGCCTCACCGTGGCGCCGCTCGTCGGGCTGTTGCAGGCGGCGCACCGCGACGGCGACCGGCTCGAAGCTGCGTTGACCCGACTGGCCGACCGGCTCCGCGACGAACGACGCCGGCGGGTCGAAACCGACGTGCGACGCCTGTCGGTTCGGCTGCTGATCCCGCTTGTGTGCTGCTCGCTGCCCGGTTTCGTGTGCATCGCGGTGGTTCCGATGGTTCTGGGATCCCTCGGCGAAGTGGGCGGCTGATCCGATCGGGGCCCCGGCCCCCTCACCGAAGACTTCCACGACGGCCGTGTGGCCGCACAGAAAGCGAGGCGCTCCGATGCGCATCATCCTCTCCACGTTTCCTTCTTCCCGTCCAGCACGGGACGACCGCGGTCAGACCACCGCCGAGTACGCGCTGGTGCTGCTGGCCGCGGCGACCCTGGCGCTGCTGGTGGTCGCCTGGGCGGCGCAGTCCGGCAAGATCGGCAGCCTCTTCGATGCGGTCTTCGACCACGTCATCGGCGAGGTCGGGTGAGGTGGCGGCTCTCCCATACGGCGGTTGACCGCGACCCCGAACGGGCTCAGGCGACCGTCGAGTTCGCGCTCGTGCTGCCGCTGGTCGCCCTGCTGCTCATCGGGTTGGTCGAGGTCGCCCGCGTGGGCGCGTTGCACCTCGGTGTGGTCGACGCGGCCCGCAACGGCGCCCGCGCCGCGGCGGTCGACCCCCGGGCCGAGGCCGCCCGCAGCGCCGCGGGGGTCGACGGTGACGGTGCCTCCACGCTGACGATGAAGCTGCACGGCGAGGCACCGCGGCTGGTGACCGTCACCGTGGAGCGTCGGGTGAGCCTGGTTCCCGGGCTGGGTTGGTCGTCGGTCGCGCTGCGGGCGTCGTCGACGATGGCCCTCGAGCGCGGACCCTGACCATGGGCACTCAGCCGGGGCCGACCGCTTCGGCGAGTCCCGCACGGGCCAGGGCGACGGCCCCGGCCTTGTCGAGAGGTTCGTTGCCGTTGCCACACTTGGGCGACTGCACACACGAGGGACACCCCGTCCGGCACGGGCAGCCCTCCAGCAGCTCCAGGGTCGTGACCAGGTGTTCGTCGACGTTGGCGAACCCCAGCTCCGCGATCCCCGCCCCGCCCGGGTAGCCGTCATACACCGCGATCGTCGCCGCGCCCGTGTCCGGATGCCAGGGCATCGAGATGCCGCCGACGTCGCTGCGGTCACAGATGGCGAACAACGGCAGCAGCGCGATGGTGGCGTGCTCCAGGGCGTGCAGGGCCCCGGGAACCCGGTCGGGTCCCAACCCGGCCGCGGCGATCAACTCACCGGCGAACCCGTACCGGAATGCGCGGGTCACCAGCGACTCGGGCGGCAGCGTCAGGGGCACCCGGTCGACGACCTGGCGGGTCAGCACGTCGATGCGGGCGTAACCGGTCACCTCGTGGCGGACCGCGACGGGGCCCAGCGCCACGTCGACCCGACCCACCCGACGCTGCGCGTCGGTGCCCAGCACCTCGAGATCGGTGCTCATGTCGGCGCGGGTCGTGGTCGTACCGTCGTCGGGTTCCACGGTCGCCTCGCCGGTGTCGAAGTCCAGCGACACCACCCGGTAGGGCTCGGTGCGGTGCAGGTAGGCCGCGCCCGGGTACAGCGTCGA
>CAYVAS010000059.1:0-16280 GCA_964449375.1 uncultured Iamiaceae bacterium
ATCTGATGCACCGGGCCCTGGACCTGCTCGAAGACGACGCCCACGCCCCACGCGCCCAACTGCTCGCCCTGCTGGCACGGGAACAAATGTTCCATCTGGACCTGAGGGAGCGACTGGATCTCGTCCACACGGCGGTGAACGTGGCCCGCCTGAGCGGTGATGTCCAGGTCCTCGCTCGAGTCTTGTTCAACTGTGCCACAGCGATCGGCTCACCCGAAACCCTGGATCTGCGGGTCGCCTGGATGGACGAGGCGCTGTCCATCGCGGATGAGATCTCCAATCCGCAGCTCGCCGCCAACGCCCTCCGGTACCGGAGCCTCTACGCGCTGGAGACTGGCGATGCACAGGCCATGCGGATCTATCGCGAGCGGTTCGAACCGATCGGTACGCGGATTCCGAGCGCTACCTGGAAGTGGTCGCTGGTGGTCGACGACTCCTGGCAGGCAGTGCTTGCCGGAGACCTGGAAGCAGCGGACCAGGCCGCGCACGCCGCGTTCGAGATCGGCCTGGCCAACGGCGAACCCGACACGGTGCAGTACTTCGGCAGCCAACTGGTGAGCGTGCGCTACTACCAGAACCGCCTGGTCGAGACGATCCCCCTACTCGAACAAGCAATCGCGAGTGGCCCCGATCTCACTTCACTTACACCGACGTTGGCCATGGCCCACGCCCAAGCGGGCAACCGCGCCGAGGCCGTCGCGCTTCTGGAGTCGGGCCGGGCCGACGGATTCGCCGACACCGGTACCAACGCGTCCCTTTCGACGTGGATCTGCTGGGTGCAGGCGACCATGGACACCGGGCACCTTGACGGCGCTCGCCAACTTCGCGAATGGCTCGCTCCGTGGACCGACCGTTTGGTCGTCTCGAACATCACGGTGTCCCTGGCGGTGGTGCACCGCCTGGGGTGTCTGGACCATCTGCTCGGTGAGCTGGACCGTGCCGAAGCGGAATTCGCCGAAGCCGACCGGTTCCACCGGAATCTCGAAGCCCCGATGTTCACCGCAGCCACCCAGGTCGCCTGGGCATCACTCCTGGTGGACCGGGACCGCGGCGACGACCGCGACCGCGGCCTCGCCATGGCACAGGCCGCGCACGACCAAGCCACCGAACACGCCTGGCCCGTCGTGATCGCCGACGCCGAGAAACTCTTCGAACGCGCCTCCTGAACCTAGGGGCCACTCAGAGCCCGTCGGCCACCCCGATCAGGCGGCCACGGCGCACCGCGAGCATTCCTCGCCAGAGCGTCACCAGCGCGAGGACCCAGGCGAGCGCCCCCACGATGATCCCCGGCCACAGCGACCCGTAGATCGAACCGGTGGACACGCCGTAGGCGATCATGATCAGCGGGAGGGTGACCAGTCCGGAGGCCTGCTGGGCCGCCGCGGTCGACTTGACCCGTGCAGACAGGCGCAGCACCAACGACAACGTGAGGGCCACGAACGGTGGTACCACCCACAGCATCAGGATCCACCACTGGTTGGTGGGAAAGAACCAGCCGCCCGAATCGGGACCCACGATGAGGTTCACGATCAGCGAGTACGCGCCGAACCCCACGATCGTCGTGAAGTAGCCGGGGACGATGCTGGCGATCAGCTTGCCGAGGTAGATCTCGTGCACCGAGGCGGGCGAGTGCGCCAGGAATTCGCCGGTACCCCGTTCGCGTTCACCCACGATCGTCGAGGCGCCCACCGCGGTGGAGATCGTCAGGGGAACCACAACGGCGACCGGTGCGAGCAGGTACACCGCGATGGCGTACGCGGCACGGGCCTGGTCGGAGTTGCCCTGCACGGAGTCCTGGGCGGCCTGGGGAAGGATCTTGATGGTCTCGGAGATCTGCTGGACCGCCTCGACGTTGCTGATCCGGGTGATCGCGAACAGAAGCACCAGGGGGATGAAGACGAAGAAGATGCTGCCGAGGATCATCATGGGCACCCAGAAGTCCTTGGCTTCCAGAAGCTGTCGCAATTCGGTGCGGGCGATGGACCAGGTGCGGCCCCCATCGAGTTGCAGTCGCGCGCGGTCGCGCCGGCCGCTCACGACGGCACCGCCTTTCCGCTTGCTGCCGCTGACGGTGCCACCGGGTCCTCCGCGGTAGCGGGAGCAGGAGGCGGCGGTGGAACCCGGCTGCCCACGGTGCCGCCGCGGGGTTGTAACCGACGCCCACCGTCCTCGGACCATTCGAAGGCGCCCATATGGCGGCGACGGATCGCAAAGTACAGATCCTCCAACGAGGGGATCCGTGGCTCCACCCGGGTCAGGCGGATGCCAGCGTCCACGATCGCGGCGACCAGGTCGGCAAGTCGGTTCGGGTCCTCCAAGGACACGTCGACGCCGGTTCGGGGCAGACGCCCGACCTCGTCGCCGCCGGTGTTGCTGTGGAACCCGGCGAGTTCTTCCAGACCGTCACCCACGACCTCGACGCGCTTGACGCCGGGAAATGCGGCGATCTCTGCGAGGCGGCCGGAATCTTCGGCGTCGAGTCGGACCACCGCGTCGGGCCAGAACGACTCGATGAGTTCCGCCGGTGGACCGGCCGCCAGCGCGTGACCCGATTCGAGCACAACGACCTGCTCGGCCAGGCCCTCGGCTTCCAACAACAGGTGGGTGCACATGATCACCGTGACCCCGCCGTGGGTCATGTCGTGGATCATCTCCAGCACCGCATGGCTGGACTCTGGGTCCAGGCCCGAGGTGGGTTCGTCGAAGAGCAGCAGGTCCGGACCGTGCAGCACCGAGCGGGCCAGAGCCAGTCGGGTCTTCATGCCCGTGGAGTAGGACCCCACCTGCTGGTCCAGGGCCCGCTCGATACCGAACCGGTGCGCCGCGGATTCGATGCGGTCGGCGATGTCGTCGGTGCGGCCCAGCCCGTACAGCTCGGCGGCGTACCCCAGGTTCGCGCGGCCGCTCAGCCGGTCGTACAGGGCCGGTTTGGCCGAGACCACCCCGCAGCGGCGGCGCACCGCTTCGCCCTCGACGGCCGGATCGAGGCCGAAGACCCGGACCGAGCCCGAATCTACGTCGATCGCGCCGGTGATGACCCGGGTGGCGGTGGTCTTGCCCGCACCGTTGGGCCCCAGGAGCACCGTGATCGAGCCCGCCGGAACGGTCAGATCCAGGTCGACCAGGGCCGGGTTGGGGCCGAAACTGCGGTCGACCCCTCGCAGGTCGACGGCGACGTCACCAGGGCTCGGCTGTGCAGGCATGCAGGTCCTCATCGGCAGCGGAGGCCCCATTCTGTACCGAACGGCACGCCTCACGGGCCACCTCCGGAGGGTCCACCCCCGGCCGGACCCGGAGCGATAGGATCGTACAGATGTTCGTGTTGGGGATCGATCCCGGGGTCTCGCGGTGCGGCTATGCCTGTATCCAGAAGACCAGAGGAGGGCCGAGGGCGGTCGGGCTCGGCGTGATCCGGACCTCCCCGGACGACCCGCTGCCCCAGCGGCTCGCCGAGCTGCAGCAGGAGCTGCGGTCGCTGTTCGACGACTTCTCTCCGGACGCGCTCGCGATCGAACGGGTGCTGTTTCAGAACAACGCCCGCACCGCCATGTCGGTCGGTCAGGCCAGCGGACTGGCGATGGCCGAGGCCGCGGTCCGCCGGGTCGACGTGGCCCAGTACTCCCCGAACGAGGCCAAGCTGGCCGTCGCCGGCCACGGCGGCGCCGACAAATCCCAGATGCAGCAGATGGTCAGGACCCTGCTGCGCCTGGACGTGGTGCCCCGTCCGGCGGACGCCGCCGACGCGGCCGCGCTCGCGCTGTGCCATCTGGCCCACCTGGGTCTGCGCCGGAGCGTGGCGGTCTCGGGGGCGACCCGATGATCGGTTCGCTGCGCGGCACGCTCATCGACCGCGACACCGGTGGTGAGGTGCTCATCGAGATCGCCGGGAACGGGTTGGGCTACCGCACGGTGCTGGGCCCGGCCGCCGCCTTCGAGCTCGGTGACGTGGGCGACGAGGTGTTCGTTTGGGTCCACCACCACATTCGGGAGGACACCCAGTGTCTCTACGGGTTTCTCGACAAGAGCCAGCGGGACACCTTCGAGATTCTCCTGGGTGCTCACGGTGTGGGTCCCGCGCTGGCCATGGCGATCCTTTCGGTGCACGCTCCCGGTGAACTCGCCCGCATCGTCGCCGAGGAGGACACCGCGGGGTTGTGTCTGGTCCCCGGAGTGGGCAAGAAGACCGCCGCCCGGCTGCTCATCGAACTCAAGTCCCGGCTGGGTCCGGTCACCGATGCCGTGGCCCCACCCGCCGATGGCGGTGGCGGGCTGCTCGGCGACGTGCACGCCGCGCTCGAGGGTCTGGGCTACCGCGCCGAGGAGATCACCGGCGCGTTGGCCGTCGAGGAGGTCCGTTCGGCCCCGGATGTGGCCGAGGCGCTGCGCCGGGCATTGCGCGAGCTGGGCTCGGCGCGTTAGGGAGAGGGAACGTGGCCCGCGAGGAGATCATCGACGCCGAGGCGCACCCCGACGAGATCGTCGACGAGATCGACCTGCGGCCCCGCCGGCTGGACGAGTTCGTGGGTCAGGCCGAGCTCAAGGAGCACCTGGCGATCGTGTTGGAGGCCGCCCGGCGGCGGGGCGATCCGGCCGACCATCTGCTCTTCGCCGGTCCGCCCGGGCTGGGCAAGACCACCCTGGCCGGCATCGTCGCCCACGAGATGGACGCCACCCTGCACGTCACGTCCGGGCCGGCGCTGGAGCGGGGCGGTGACCTGGCGTCGATCCTGAGCCAGCTCGAACGTGGTGACGTGCTGTTCATCGACGAGATCCACCGCCTCTCGCGCGCCGTGGAAGAGGTGCTCTACCCGGCGATGGAGGACTTCCAGCTCGACATCGTGCTGGGCAAGGGTCCCGCGGCGCGTTCGATCCGACTCGACGTGCCCCGCTTCACGCTCGTGGGCGCGACGACGCGCACCGGCCTGATCACCGGACCGCTGCGAGACCGATTCGGGTTGGTGGCCCGCCTCGACTACTACTCCGACGCCGACCTCGAGGCGATCGTGCAGCGCGCGGCCGACATCGTAGGGGTGCCCATCGAGCCCGAGGGGGCCTCGGAGATCGCGCGACGGTCCCGGGGGACTCCCCGGATCGCCAATCGCCTGCTGCGGCGGGTCCAGGATTACGCCGAGGTGCGCGCCAAAGGAGTGGTCGACCGTGCCGCGGCCCGCGCGGGCCTGGAGCTGTTCGGGATCGACGACCTGGGTCTCGACAAGGTCGACCGGGCGATCCTGGACGCGCTGTGCAACCGATTCGGCGGTGGCCCGGTGGGGCTGTCGACCCTGGCGATCAGCGTCGCCGAACCCGGCGAGACCGTCGAAGACGTCTACGAACCGTTCCTCATCCAGCAGGGTCTGCTCATGCGCACCCCCAGGGGCCGCGTGCCCACTCCGGCGGCGTGGGCCCACCTGGGCCTGGAGCCTCCCGTCCCGTCGCCTTCCCACACCAGCCTGTTCGACTGATCGTCCCGTAGCCGGATCGTCGGGCCCCGACGGCGACCACTAATGTCGACTCCCGTGCCCGAATCAGGACCTCACACGATCGAGCAGGCTCGGCCATGAAGAAGATGGGTCTGGGATCGCTCGCGGTGTGGATGGTGGGCCTGATCGTCGGGCTCGCCATGACCTTCGGCTTCGGCTGGTCACCACTGCTGGGCCTCGACCTGCAGGGCGGGCTCTCGGCGACACTGGTGCCCAAGGAAGGCACCGAGTACAACACCGATTCGATCACCGAGGCTGCCAACATCATCCGGAACCGGGTGGACGGCCTGGGTGTGGCCGAACCCGAAGTCGTGCGTTCGGGTGAGACCGTGGTGGTGCATCTCCCGGGGCTCAAGACCGAAGCCGACCGTGAACGGGCCAAGGACATCATCGGGACCACCGCGAAACTGCAGTACCACCAGGTGCTCGCCGACCTCGGTCCGGTCGCACCCGGCGAGCCCGGCGGAACCGCCGAGGTGACCCCCAGCTCCACACCGGGGTCCACGAGCCCGGCGACGACCGCGCCTCCCACCACCGCGGCAGCACCTGACACCAACGAGAACTCCAAGGGTGCTCCCGTGGCGGGCGTCCAGCCGGTGTCCCACGGCGCTCCCGCCACCACGACACCGCCGACCACCACCACGACCACGCCACCGACGACCGCACCCGAAGGTCCGACGACCACGCTCAGCGTCGAGGACCAGATCCAGGCCTTCATCGACCAGAACCCCGGTTCGGGCATCTACACCGGAGACGGTGGCCGCTACATCCTGGGACCGGTGCTCTTCGACGGCACGATCCTGTCCAGTGCCGACGCCCAGCTCAACCCCCAGACCGGTGACTGGGAGGTCAACGTCCAGGTCAAGGACGCCCACAAGGACGAGGTCAACAAGGTCTTCAACGAGTGTTTCGCCGGGGCCGACGTGTGCCCGCCGATCCGCACCGGCGACGACGGGGGCCAGCACGGGGCGGTGGCCATGGTCCTGGACGGCGCGGTCATCTCCGCGCCCACGGTGAACGCGGTCGACCTGCCCAAGAACCCCAACGGTTTCGTGATCACGGGAGACTTCACCCAACGCTCCGCCGAAGCCCTGGCCCTGCAGCTCCGCTACGGGGCGCTGCCCGTGGAGTTCGAGCCGGCGACGCTGGAGACCGTGTCGGCGACGCTTGGTGCCAACGCGCTGGAGGCCGGCGTGGTCGCCGGACTCGTCGGGCTCGTTGCCGTGGCGATCTACATGCTGGTCTTCTACCGGTTGTTGGGCCTGGTCGCGATCATCTCGCTGCTGACCTGCGCGGGGTATCTGTGGATCGTGATCTCCTACATGGGGGACCACAACGGACTCGCGCTCACCCTGGCGGGAATCACCGGCATCATCGTGTCGGTCGGCGTGGCGGTCGACTCCAACGTGGTGTTCTACGAAGCGCTACGCGAGGACATGACCAAGGGGCGGCCCCTGCGCGGCACCGTACGGCCGTCGTTCGAGGTGGCGTGGAAGACGATCCTGTCCGCCGACTTCGTGTCGTTGCTGGGAGCGGGGATCCTCTACATGCTCACGATCGGGCCGGTGCGCGGGTTCGCGTTCTACCTGGGGCTTTCCACCCTCATCGACCTGATCGCCTCCTGGTTCTTCATGAGGCCGGTGGTCTACTGGCTGGCCAGCCGGCGCTACTTCAACGAACGACCCGGGCTGCTGGGAATACGGCCGCACCGTTCGGCAACGGTGGACTTCGAGCCCACCGCGGCTCCCGAGGCGGCCACGTGAACTTCTTCCGCCGGCTCTACTCCTTCGAGGACAACATCGACTTTCGCGTCGGGTGGAAGGTCGCCGCGGTGATCTCGGCGGTCCTGCTGGTGCTGGGCGGGCTCTCGATGGGGTTCCGTGGACTGGAGCTGGGGATCGATTTCCGCGGTGGTCTCGCCTGGCAGTTCCCGGCGGAGGGGACCGACAACGACACCGTGCGCGATGCGTTGTCGGCCGTGGGGGCCCAGGACATCAGCATCCAGACCCTCAGCCAGGGCGACGACGCCACCATCCGGGTGGAGGTGGAGACCGACGTCGATGCCGAAGCCGCGGTGACCTCGATGTCGGAGGCGACCGGCATCCCCACCGAGACCTTCGAAGCCAACCAGACCGAAGTCGGTCCCTCCTGGGGCGAGAACGTCTCCCGGAGCGCGCTCCGCGCGCTGGTGGTGTTCTTCGTCGCCGTGTCGATCTACATCTCCTGGCGTCTGGAGTGGCGCATGGCGGTGGGGGCGATCGTCTCGGTGCTCCACGACCTGTTCCTGTCGGTGGCCGTGTACGCGATCTTCCGCTTCACGATCTCCCCGGGCACCGTGGTGGCGTTCCTCACGATCCTTGGCTACTCGCTCTACGACACGATCGTCGTGTACGACAAGGTCAAGGAGAACGAGTCCCGGCTCACCCTCAAGGGCGACCGCACCTACACCGACATGATGAACTGGTCGTTGAACATGACCGTGATGCGGTCGATCAACACGACCCTGTCCGGTGTGCTGCCGGTGGCGGCGATCCTTTTCATCGGGGCCGGGGTGATGGGAGCGGTCACCCTCCAGGAGTTCGGTCTCGCCCTGTTCGTCGGGATGATCCTCGGCGGGTACTCCTCGCTGTTCATCGCGGCGCCGATCGTGGCCTGGCTCAAAGAGCGCGAACCGCGCAACGTCGAGATCC
The DNA here is from genome assembly GCA_964449375.1 of uncultured Iamiaceae bacterium. Classification (GTDB taxonomy): domain Bacteria; phylum Actinomycetota; class Acidimicrobiia; order Acidimicrobiales; family Iamiaceae; genus JAFDWI01. Next base: position 8,171 of record CAYVAS010000059.1, read on the forward strand.
GCGCCAACATCGCCGCCCGCCGCGCCCAAAAGCCCGCCGCCCAACCGGCCCGGACCGGATCGGAGACCGACCCGGTCGAGGCCGAGGCCACGGCGGATTCCACGGGCGGCGACGCGGGTACCGCCACCGCGGTCCAGACCCGCACGAGCGCGCCCCGCGCCTCCGGACCCTACTCCGACAAGCATCCTCCACGCCCCCGCAAGAAGGGCAAGAAGCGCTGATCAGAGGAGCCGTCGGCGGACGTGGGAGCGGGGGTCGGGTCCGGTTGGATGGACGTCCCGTGAGCCCGGAAGGGCCGTAGGATCGAATCATGGCCACCATGTCCCGCGTCCTGCCCTGGCGGCGCTCCGTCGCGCCCCCGGTCGAGGTCGCCCCGGTGGTCACCGCGTTCGCCCAGCGGCATCCCAAGGCCCCCACCGACCGCATCGCCCGTGCCTACGAGGTGGCCGCCCGCGCGCACGCGGACCAGTTCCGCAGGTCCGGCGAGCCCTACATCGACCATCCTCTGGCGGTGGGTCGTGTGGTGGCCGACCTGGGGGTGGACGACACGACCATCGCAGCGGCGCTGCTGCACGACGTGGTGGAGGACACGGGCGTGTCCCTGGAGGACATCGAGACCGAGTTCGGCGCCGAGGTCGCCCGCATCGTCGACGGGGTGACCAAGTTGGACCGGCTGCACTTCGAGTCCCGCCAGGCCCAACAGGCGGCGACCCTGCGCAAGATGCTGGTGGCGATGGCATCGGACCTCCGGGTGTTGATCATCAAGCTGGCCGACCGGCTCCACAACATGCGCACGTTGGCCGCGCTGCCCGAGGAGAAACAGGAGCGGATCGCGAACGAGACCCTCGAGATCTACGCGCCCCTGGCCCACCGCCTGGGCATGTCCGAGGTCAAACAGCAGCTCGAGGACCTGTCGTTCGCGACCATGCACCCCAAGCGCTACGCCGAGATCGACGCGATGGTCTTCCAGCGGGCACCCGAGCGCGACATCTACCTGGAACAGATCCTCGCCGAGGTCGACGGGCGCCTCGGTGAGCTGGGAATCGCCGCCCGGGTGACGGGCCGTCCCAAGCACCTGTGGAGCATCTACGAGAAGATGGTGCTCAAGGGACGGGACTTCGAGGACATCTTCGACCTGGTCGGCATCCGCGTCATCGTGGACTCGGTGCGCGACTGCTACGCGGCGCTCGGGTCGATCCACGCGACCTGGAAGCCGGTGCAGGGCCGCTTCAAGGACTACATCGCGATGCCCAAGTTCAACCTGTACCAGTCGTTGCACACCACCGTGATCGGACCGCTGGGCAAGACCCTCGAGGTGCAGATCCGCACCCAGGACATGCACGACCGTGCCGAGTTCGGAGCCGCGGCCCACTTCGCCTACAAGGACACGAACTCCGGATCGGGCAACGGTGACATGCCCTGGCTGAGCGGGATCGTCGACTGGCAGGCGGAGACTTCGGACCCCGTGGAGTTCATGAACGCGCTGCGGGTGACCCTGGACTCCGACGAGGTCTACGTGTTCACGCCCCAGGGCGAGATCCTCACCCTGCCCCAGGGCTCGACGCCGGTGGACTTCGCGTATGCGATCCACACCGAGGTCGGCCATGCGTGTGTGGGCGCGCAGGTGGACGGCCGCCTGGTGCCCCTGGACCACAAGCTGGAGTCGGGCGCGACGTGCACGATCGTCACCTCCAAGGCCTCCGGGACCGGGCCCTCCCGCGACTGGCTGAGCTTCGTGGCGACCCAGCGTGCGGCTTCCAAGATCCGCCAGTGGTTCTCCCGGGAACGACGCGAGGACGCGATCGACACCGGACGTGAGGAACTCAACCGTGCGCTGCGCCGCCAGGGGCTGCCGGTGCAGAAGCTGGACCCGGCGATCCTCACCGACATCGCCACCTCGTTGAACTACACCGACACCGACGCGCTGTACGTGGCCCTGGGTCAGCACCACGTGTCCGGGGCCTCCATCGCCACCCGGGTGGCCCGGCAGCTCCGCAGCGGCGACCCCGAGGTGTCGGACCAGAAGCTGTCGACCTCCCTGGCCTCACGGCGCCCCACCGACACCACCGGTTCGGTCGGGGTACACGTGGACGGTCTCGACGACGTGATGATCCGTCTGGCCAAGTGCTGCACGCCGGTACCCGGCGACGAGATCACCGGATTCGTCACCCGCGGCCGCGGGATCTCGGTGCACCGCAGCGACTGCATCAACGCGATCGGCCTGCGTGAGGACCAGTCCACCCGGCTGGTCGACGTGGACTGGGACCAGGCAGCCACCGGGTTGTTCCTGGCGACCGTGGAGATCAAGGCCCTGGATCGGACCGGCCTGCTGCGGGACGTCTCGGCGGTGGTGGGGGACCAGCGGGTCAACATCCTGTCGGTCACCGCGGCGATGGGCAGTGACCGGGTGTCCAAGATGCGCTTCGACTTCGAATTGGCCGACCCGTCGCATCTGGGGGCGCTGCTCCGGTCGATCAAGACGATCGACGGGGTCTACGACGCCTACCGCGTGTTGCCCGGCAGCGGTCGCTGAGCCCAGCAGGTCCCGGGGCTCAGGCGGGCAGCCCGGTGCAGTCCCGCAACGCCTCCCAGTCGGCGAGGGCCGCAGCGGCGTCGTCGCCGGAGAGGGGTACCGGGAGGCCGTTCGCGTCGATCCGGGCCGGGAGCCACTGGTAGCCGATCGGCCGGTCGCCTCCGACCTCGACGCGCAGCACCCCGGTGGCGGCGGCCTCCGGGCTGCCCGCGTAGAAGGCGAAATTGCCCAGGCCATAGGCGACGAACGCGTCGCCGATCCGACCGGCTCCCTGCAGGCGGTGGGCGTGCCCGCCCACCACGATGTCGGCGCCGGCGCCCACGAGCTGCAGCGCCAGTTCCTGTTGGGCCGGGCTGGGGCAGGTGTGGCGTTCGATGCCCCAGTGCAGAAACACCACCACGGTGTCGGCGCTGCGTGCCACCGCGGCGACGTGGGCGACGAGGGAGTCGACCCGTTTGGCCGAGGCCAGGCCGGGATGGTCGGGTGTGGCGGTCCAGGCGGGGATCAGCTCGGTGTCCAGTACCTGGGTCGCGCCGATCACCGCGACCCGGTGGCCGCGGATCGTCACCCGGTACGGCGCCAGGGCTTCGGTTTCGTCCTGGCCGATCCCGATGAGGGGCAGCCCGGTGGTGCGGGACGCCTCCAGCGCGTCGGGGACACCTTCGGGCCCGAAGTCCAGGCCGTGGTTGTTGGCCAGCGAGGCCACGTCCACCCCGGCGCCCTGGAGCACCTCGAGGGCGCCGGGTCCGGTGCGGAACGTGAACGCTTTGGGGGCGGGCCGGCCGCGTTCGGTCACCGCGGATTCCAGATTGACCACGGTCAGGTCCGCGTCGGCGAGCACCGGGGAGATCGCGGCGAAGATCGCGTCCGGATCCGTCTGGAGCAACTGGGACCGTTGGTCCTCGAAGTTGATGTCACCGGCGAAGTTGATGGTGATCCGGGCTTCGGGTTCGGCCACGGTGGTCGTCGGCGCGCTCGTGCCCGGGCGCGTCGTGGTCGTGGTGACGGTTCCGACCGGGGCGGTTGCGGTGTCGCCTCCCGAGGAACAGGCGACGACCAGACCGAGACAGGCCGCGACCACCACGAGGCGGATCGCAAAGCGCCGTCGGGCCATGCGCGTCGATGGTATCGGCCACCCCTCATCGGCCCGCTCCATCGGCCGGAACCGACTTCTACTGCTTTCCGGAGCTCCGGTAGCCTCGGCCGTCGTGACCAGTGGCGCGACGTTCAAGGCTCCCGTGGGGACCCGCGACGTGATCGCCCCCGAGTCCACCCGTTGGCAGGCGCTGATATCCCGATTCGCCACCGGGGTCGGCCGTGCCGGCTACACCCTGGTGCAGTCGCCCATGTTCGAGGACATCGGGGTGTTCCAACGCGTCGGCGAGGGCACCGACGTGGTCCGCAAGGAGATGTACGACTTCCACGACAAGGGCGACCGGCACCTGGCGTTGCGGCCGGAAGGCACCGCGTCGATCGTGCGGAGCTTCGTGGAGCATCGACCCGTGGTGCCCTGGAAGGTGTTCTACGCCGCGCCGAGTTTCCGCTACGAACGTCCCCAGGCCGGCCGTCAGCGGCAGCACCACCAGCTCGGAATCGAGGCGATCGGTTCGGCCGATCCGGACCTGGACGTCGAGGTCATCGTGCTGGGCTGGGACCACCTGCGCTCGTTGGGTCTGCGCCGGATCCGGTTGCTGATCAACTCGATGGGAACCGCCGAGGACCGGGCCGGCTACATCGAGCGGCTCACCGACTGGTTGGGAGAGCGGACCGATGCGCTCGATCCCGCCGACCAGCCCAAGGTGGCGACCCACCCGTTGCGGGTCCTGGATTCCAAGCGTGAAGCGACCCGTCAGGTGGTCGCGGATGCGCCCCGGATCACCGAGCTGCTCTCCGAGGCCGGGCGGTCCCATCTCGACCGGGTGCTGGCCGGACTCGACGACCTCGAGGTGCCCTACGAGGTGACCCCGACTCTGGTGCGCGGCCTGGACTACTACACCCACACCACCTTCGAGATCGTGTCCGACGCGCTCGACGCCGCGCAGTCCACCCTTCTCGGCGGTGGCCGCTACGACGGACTGGTGGCCGAGATGGGCGGCCCCGACACACCGGGGGTCGGCTTCGGCTCGGGCATCGAACGGGTGCTGCTGGCCTGCGACGCCGAGGGCGTGTTCGCCACGCCCCCGGCCACCCTGGACGTGTTCGTGGTCGACACCACCGACGGTGCCCAGGCCCGGCAGCTCACCACGAGTCTGCGTCGGGCCGGTATCGCCGCCGACCGGGCCTTCGATGGTCGCTCGATGCGCGCCCAGATGAAGGTCGCGGACCGTTCCGGGGCGCGCCTGGCCGTCATCGTCGGCCCCGACGAACTCACCGCAGGCACCGTCACGGTCCGCGATCTGCGCGCCCCGGCCGACGGGGCCGGCGCCCAGCAGCAGGTGGACCGTGGCGAACTGATCGACCAGCTTCGGGCCTCGCTCCGGGAGCTCGACCGTCCACATTCCGACAGCGGAGTTGATGCCCCGTGACCAGTCCTCTGCAGTTCTCCGGCCCCGCGCTCGGCGACCGCTCCGACTTCTGCGGCTCGCTGCGGCGAGACGACGTCGGCCGGCAGGTCGCGCTCACCGGCTGGGTGGCGCGGCGACGCGAGCACGGGGAGCACCTCGCGTTCATCGACCTTCGGGATCGGACCGGACTGGTGCAGTGCGTGGTCGACGGTGCCCACGATCTGCGACCCGAATACGTGGTGCGGATCACCGGCCAGGTCAGGGAACGACCCGAGGGAACCGTCAACGACGACCTGGCCACCGGCGAGATCGAGGTCGGCGACTGCGAGGTCGAGGTGCTGTCCACCGCCGAAACGCTGCCGTTCCCCATCGACGAGCGTCGGGAGGTGGACGAGACCCTGCGGCTGAAGCACCGCTACGTGGATCTGCGCCGGACGCGCCTGCAACGCAACCTGCTGGGACGGTCGCTGGTGAACCGTGCGCTGCGCGAGGCGATGGACGCCCAGGGCTTCGTCGAGATCGAGACGCCCCTGCTGATCTCGTCGACGCCCGAGGGCGCCCGCGACTTCGTGGTGCCCTCCCGGCTGTCACCGGGCGACTTCTACGCGCTGCCCCAGAGCCCCCAGCTCTTCAAACAGCTCGCCATGGTCGGTGGACTGGAGCGCTACTACCAGATCGCCCGTTGCCTGCGCGACGAAGACCTGCGCGCGGACCGCCAGTTCGAGTTCTCCCAGCTCGACCTGGAGGCCAGCTTCGTCGGCCAGAACGAGATCGTCGACATCGTGACCACCGCGGTGGCCGACGCGACCGAAGCGGTGACCGGCACTCGGCCCGGACAGTTCGCCACCATGACCTGGCACGATGCCCAGGAACGGTTCGGTTCCGACAAGCCCGACGTACGGTTCGGGATGGAACTCACCGAACTGACCGAGGTGTTCTCCCAGACCGGGTTCAAGGCCTTCCAGGCCCCGTGTGTCAAGGGGATCCGTGTCCCCGGCGGTGCCGATTTCGGCCGGAACCGCCTCGACGCGCTCACCGACTCGGCCAAACGTTGGGGCGCCAAGGGCCTGGTGTGGGGTCGGGTCGGTGCCGACGGTGAACTGCAGTCTCCGATCGCCAAGTTCCTGTCCGAGGAGGAGATCGCCGACACCGTCGACACCCTGGACGCCCAGGCCGGAGACCTGGTCCTGATCGTCGCGGACGACCGCCACGTGGTGTGGCACGTGCTCGGCCTGTTGCGGTTGGAGCTGGGGCGACCTCCGGTGACCGAGGGTGGACTGCAGTTCGTCTGGGTGACCGAGTTCCCGCTGTTCGAGTCGCTGGACGACACCGGGGCCCCGGTGCCCGCGCACCATCCCTTCACCATGCCCCACCCCGACGACCTGGATCTGCTCACCGAGTCCGGTGAGGCGTTGCTCGGAATCCGTTCCCAGGCCTACGACCTGGTGCTGAACGGCTGGGAACTGGGTTCGGGAAGCGTGCGGATCCACCGCCCCGAGATCCAGGCGGCCATCTTCGAGCTCCTGGGGATCGGCGAGGACGAGGCGCACGCCAAGTTCGGCTTCCTGCTCGACGCCTTCCGCTACGGCGCACCGCCGCACGCCGGTTTTGCGGTCGGGATCGACCGGTTGGCCGCGCTGCTGCTGGGTGAGGAGAACATCCGCGAGATCATCGCGTTCCCCAAGACCCAGTCGGGAGCGGACCCGCTGACCGGTGCCCCCGGCCCCATCGACGCCGCTCAGCTCACCGAACTCGGCCTGCGGGTGCTGCCCCGATCCACGGACTGAGGCCCGAGGCGGTCTCGGGCCGCCGACCAGAGAGCGCTCATTACATAGATAGCGGGTGCTATATTTCTCCCACTCGTCCGTCGACCCCGTTGGATCGCCGCGTGGCCCGCACCCAGGAACAACGCAAGGCCGTCACCCGTGCCCGCCTGGTCGAGGCCGCCGCGGACCAGTTCGCCCGGCGCGGATTCCACGCGGTGTCCACCGAAGCCGTCGCCGATGCCGCCGACCGTACGACCGGCGCGTTGTACGCCCACTTCGGAAGCAAGGAAGGGCTGCTGTTCGCGCTGGTCGACGACTACCGCCACGCCACTGCCGACGCGGTGCTCACGACCGTGCCCGACCCCGGTGACCTCGACGGCATCATCGCCGCCGCCTGGGACCACATCGTCGCCTCCGACGGTTGGCTCCTGCTCGAGATGGAGCTGTGGCTGCACGGGGCCCGCGACCACAACATCGGCAGCCAGCTCGGCGACCGCTACGCCCGCATCCGGTCCGACCTCGCCGACGGGCTCGCCGCATGGGCCGCCGCTCACGAGGTCGACCCGGTGGCGCCGGCCTCGGACCTGGCCGCCCGTGCCCTCTCGTTCCTGCTGGGCGCAGCCCTTCAACACCGACTCGACCCCGCCTCGATCACCGCTGCCGACGTGATCGACGCGGTCCACCTGCTCGTCACCGATCCTCGGAGGCACCCATGACCCGCACCGTCACCGAACGTCCCCTGACACTGGACGACATCGACCTGTTGGAGGACACCTGGGCCGTCGGGGTTCCCGACGACCAGTTCCGACTGCTGCGGGCCGAAGCGCCCGTGTTCTGGCACGACCATCCCGACGGCGGGGGATTCTGGGCGGTCACCCGCCACGACGACGTCAAGGCCATCAGCCGCGACTGGCAGACCTACTCGACCGAGTTGGGTTCGACCTTCATCCGGGACTTCGACGAGGCGGCCATGGAACTCGTCCGGATGACCCTGTTGAACATGGACCCGCCCAAGCACACCCGGTACCGCAAGTTGGTGAGTGCCGGCTTCACCCCGCGCATGATCCGGGGCCTGTTCGAAGGGATCGAAGATGCCACCAAGGCGATCGTCGACCGGGTGGCCGACGCCGATGGGGAAGTGGACTTCGTCGAAGCCGTCGCCGTGCCGCTGCCGCTGCAGATCATCTGCGACATGATCGGCGTGCCGGCGGAGGACCGCGCCAAGGTCTTCGACTGGTCGAACCGACTCGTCGGCGGCCAGGACCCGGACTTCTCGCCCAGCGAGGAGGACCAGATGGTCGCCCAGA
>CAYVAS010000060.1:0-16181 GCA_964449375.1 uncultured Iamiaceae bacterium
CCAAAACCAGCCGATCCGACCACCCCAAATCAGACCCGTGAAGAATCAGGGCTAGCGGTCATTGCATGGTGGGGACTGAGGCGGGCTTCGAGGGTTTCGTTGTCGGCGCGGCGGTCGTCGGGGGCGGTGGTGGTGGCCGGAGGTGACGGGACTCGATCAGGTCGTCGACGAACAGGTCCACGATGCGGGCCATGCCCGCCGGGGTGGGATGCACCCCGTCGCTGGCGCGGACCTCGACCCGGTTGCCCTGCGCGTCGGGCAGGTAGATGGCGTAGTTGCCGTCGGGACCGTTGAGGGCCTTGCCGGCGTCGACGAAGGTGACCGCATCACCCCGGGCGGCGGCCTCGGTGCGGATCAACTCGTTGATCGTGCCCACGTACTGGTTCAGGTGGGCCTTGCCCATCGCGGGCAGCCCCACCCAGTAGACCGACACGCCCGGGCGGGAGGTGATGTCCATGAGCTGGGCGACGCGCCGCTGGTACTCGGTGCGCCAGGCTTCGGTGTCGCCCAGGGGGATCCACCCGTCGACGGTGCGCAGGTCCTGGTCGTCGTTGCCGCCGATGAACAGCACCACCACGTCCGGGTTCTCCGCGTCCATCCGCTGCTGGAGCTGGGCGGGCCAGTCGACCACGTCGGGGCGGGCCAGGCCGGTGCCGACCTGCTGGTCGGCGATGACCCGGGCGGGCAGCCCCGAGAGCCGGTCGTTGAGGGTGGGGCCCAGATACCCCGACAGCGAATCGCCGGCCACCAGCACCCGCAACGGGTCGGCCTCGGTGGGGGTGCGGAAGGGTGGCAGGGTGGTGGTCGTCGTGGTCTGGGCCTCGGGCGTCGAGGTCGCCGGTGCCGTGGTCGGGGTGGCGATCTGGACGCCTTCGGTCGAGGTGAACTCGGTGGATTCGGTGTTGCCGGCCACGGTGGCGACCCAGTTGGCCGGGCCGGTCAGGCCCAGGGTTCCCGACAGTGCCCTGATCGGGCGCATGATGCCGACGGTGAGCGTGCGCTGCAGGCCCTGTTCCTGGCGTTCGGCGGTGCGCATGAGCCCCTCGGCGTCGAGGAACACCGTGGCCACCAGGGCCACCAGCATCACCAGGATCGCTTCGCCCGCGGCGACCCGACGACGGGGGGTGGGTTCGTCGGGGAACTGGTCCTGGTTCTGGGGAGTCGGATCGGTCATCTCGCTTAGTTGAGAATCATTCTCAGAATTGGAAGTAGATGAAGGGAGCGACGCCGGTGGGACCCAGCGAACTGGTCAGCACCATCGTGCCAGCAAGGACCGCCGCCTGCGCCCACCAGGGAATGTGGCTGAACGCCGCCCGGAACCGGCCCGAGAGCTCGGTCGGCAGGTACTGCACCGCGATCGAGCCCAGGATCACGCCGACCAGCACGATGTTGAACGGTTCGCTGCCGCCGAAGTGGACCAGCCGGCCCAGCACGTCGAACGCGTTGGTGAACGACGTGGCCCGGAAGAACACCCAGCACAGGCACACGAAGTGGAACACCGCCAGGCGGGTCCACACCGCGTGCCAGGCCTTCCGGGCCGGCGTGGGCTCGGGTCGGGGCCCGCGGGTGTCGGCCCGCCACCGTTCGAAGGCCAAACCGGCGCCGTGCAGGCCGCCCCAGACCACGAACGTCCACGCCGCGCCGTGCCACAGGCCGCCCAGCAGCATCGTGATCGCCAGGTTCGCGTAGCCCCGGGCCTTGCCCCGCCGGTTGCCGCCCAGGGGGATGTAGAGGTAGTCGCGCAACCACCGTGACAGGGTCATGTGCCAGCGGCGCCAGAAGTCCTGCAGCGACGCGGCGGTGTAGGGGGCGTCGAAGTTCTGGGGAAAGCGGAAGCCGAGCAGCAACGCCAGGCCGATCGCCATGTCGGTGTAGCCGCTGAAATCGGCGTAGATCTGGATCGCGTAGCCGTAGGTGCCCAGCAACGTGTCGAAGGCGCCGTGCTGGTTGGGGTACGCGAAGACGGGGTCCACGATGGTCGTGGCCAGGTAGCTGGAGATCACGACCTTCTTGAACAGCCCGATCGCGATCAGCCAGAAGGCCAGCCCCGAGTCGACCCGGCGGGGGTCCAGGCGGGCTTTGAGCTGGGGAAGGAACTCGCCGGCGCGCACGATCGGCCCGGCGACCAGGTGCGGAAAGAACGACAGGTAGACCGCGAAGTCCAGCAGGTTGGTCGGCTCGACCCGGCCCCGCCAGGTGTCGATCACGTAGCTGAGGGCCTGGAACGTGATGAACGAGATGCCCACGGGAAGCACGAGCTGGCGCAGGGGCAGCTCGATGTCGGCCCCGATCAGCCCGAAGAGGCTGTCGGCGGTGCTGACGAAGAAGTCGTAGTACTTGAACCAGCCCAGCACCCCGAGGTTGGCGGCGACCCCGAGCCACAGCCACAGGTTGCGTCCCGATGCCGACCGGGCGCGGTGGATCAGGACCGCGCACGCCTGGTTGACCAGCGTCGAGGCCGCCAGCAGGAACACGAACCGCCAGTCCCATGCGCCGTAGAACACGTAGCTGGCGATGATGATGAACACCCGCCAGGGGATCCGTCGGTGTGCCAGCAGCCAGCTCGTCGGCAGGACGATGGCGAAGAAGATCGCGAACTGGACGGTGGGGAAGAGCACGCAGAACTCGGGGAGGTTGCCCAGAGGGCTTGCTCCGCCCTCGACGACGGCTCAGTCTTCCACGCGGCCATCCACGGGCCGCGCATCGCCCGGCGCGCGGCGCGGTGCCATCGGCCCAGGTCACACCGGCGCGACCCGCGCCGGGTCGAGGTTCGATCAGGCCGACGTCGGGGATGGATCCGACGGAGAGGAGGATCAGGCCGGGTTCAGGATCGAATCTCGTAGCCGCAGTGGTAGCTGCCCTCGTGGCGGTGCACGATGCGCTCGACGTGCACCTCGCCCAGCACGCTGCGCAGAAAGTCCAGCTCGGTGGAGCAGACCAGACGGTACCGCGCCGCCACGGGCCAGATCGCGCAGTTGTTGAAGCGCAGCTCATAGGTGCCGTCGTCGCGACGCGACCACCGGGTCAGGTACCCCTCGGCGTCGAGCAGCTCGCTCAGCCGGGCGATACGGTCCTCACCGTCCAGGCCGGTCAGCGCCTCGCGGAAGGCTGCGGCGCGGCGTTCCTGGCGCCGCACCAGCACCCGGTCCACCAGGTCGGGATCCTCGGCCTCCATGTCCTGGAGCAGCTCCAGGCTGAAGGTGTCCGACGAGAGCCCGAAGAGGGCATCGGCGCGGTCGGTGGCGTGGTACCAGTCCACCGGTCGGCCGGGTCGGCCGCGCCCGGGTCGGGTCGCCACGTACCCCGCGGTGCGCAACGCGGACAGGTGCTGGCGGACCGCGCTGGGAGAGATGCCCAGGCTCACGGCGAGGTCGTCGGCACAGGCCTCGCCCTGCTCCTTGAGCGCGATGAGGACATTTCGGCGCGCGGGAGACAGACTGGGGGTCTCGAGCTGGGTCACAGGCGTCACCCTAGTCGTTCGAGCGGCATTCCGGTAGATTGACAAGCACGAACTTGTATAAATACGCTCTGCTCTCGGAATACCGGGCCCCAACTGCCCATCGGTGTCCGCGTCCCCTCGGGTCGCACCCCCGGACGCCCATCGGAGCAGACGGCCCGATTCCGTGTGCCGACGAGCTGCCGTCGACCCCCGTCCCCATGTTCGAGAAGAGCTGATCGATGACCGACCTGACCGACGAAATCGCTGCCGAGAAGTCCGAGATCGAGTCGATCGCGGCCCGCGAGTACCGCTACGGGTTCTCGGTCGATTTCGAAGCCGACGTCGCACCCCGGGGCCTGAACGAGGACATCATCCGCTTCATCTCGGCCAAGAAGAACGAGCCCGAATGGCTGCTGGAGTGGCGCTTGAAGGCCTACGCGGCCTGGCTCGAGATGACCATGCCGAACTGGCAGATGTTCGAGCTCGAACCCATCGATTTTCAGGACATCATCTACTACGCCGCGCCCAAGGCCAAGCCCAAGCTCAACAGCCTGGACGAGGTCGATCCCGAGATGCGCGAGATGTTCGACAAGCTCGGCATCTCGCTCGACGAACAGAAGCGCCTCAGCGGCGTGGCCGTGGACGCAGTCGTCGACTCCGCCTCGGTGGCCACCACCTTCCGTGAGCAGCTCGAAGAGGTCGGGGTCATCTTCTGTTCGTTCTCCGCAGCGGTGCGCGACCACCCCGAACTGGTGCGCAAGTACCTGGGATCGGTGGTGCCCATCCGCGACAACTTCTTCGCCGCGCTCAATTCGGCGGTGTTCTCCGACGGGTCCTTCTGCTACATCCCCGCCGGGGTGAAGTGCCCCATGGAGCTGTCCACCTACTTCCGCATGAACCAGGCCGACACCGGCCAGTTCGAACGCACCCTCATCGTCGCCGAGGAGGGCTCGTCGGTGTCGTACCTGGAGGGGTGCACCGCGCCCCAGCGCGACAACAACCAGCTCCACGCCGCGGTGGTGGAGATCCTGGCCCTCGACGACGCCGACGTGAAGTACTCCACGGTGCAGAACTGGTACCCCGGTGACGCCGAGGGCCGGGGCGGCATCTACAACTTCGTCACCAAGCGGGGTCGTTGCGCCGGCAAGCGCTCCAAGATCTCCTGGACCCAGGTCGAGACCGGGTCGGCGATCACCTGGAAGTACCCCTCGGTGGTGCTCCAGGGCGACGACTCGGTCGGCGAGTTCTACTCGGTGGCGCTCACCACCCACCACCAGATCGCCGACACCGGCACCAAGATGACCCACATTGGCAAGAACACCTCCTCGACGATCGTGTCCAAGGGCATCACCACCCACGTCGCGGAGAACACCTACCGCGGCCTGGTCAAGGTGCTGCGATCCGCCGAGGGAGCCCGCAACCACACCCAGTGCGACTCGCTGCTGATCGGTGACCGCTCCGCGGCCCACACCCTGCCCTACATCGAGGTCAAGAACTCCTCGGCCCAGGTCGAACACGAGGCCTACACCTCCAAGATCGCCGAGGACCAGCTCTTCTACTGCCGCCAGCGGGGCATCTCCGAAGAGGACGCCGTGTCGATGATCGTGCACGGCTTCTGCCGTGACGTGTTCAAGGAGCTGCCCATGGAGTATGTGGTCGAAGCTCGCAACCTGCTCAATCTGAAACTGGAGGGCAGCGTCGGATGAACCTGCTCGAGATCGACGGTCTCACCGCATCCATCGACGGCAACCAGATCCTGCGGGGTCTGGACCTCGACCTGCCCCCGGGCGAGGTGCACGTGCTCATGGGCCCCAACGGGTCGGGCAAGTCCACGCTGGCCCACGTGCTGGCTGGACGCGAGGAGTACGAGGTCGCCGGTGAGGTGCGCCTCGACGGTGAGGACCTGCTGGCGATGAGCCCCGAGGAGCGGGCGGTGGCCGGGCTGTTCCTCGCCTTCCAGCATCCCGTGGAGATCCCCGGCGTGGGCAACTCGTACTTCCTGCGCACCGCGCTCAACGCCGTGCGCACCGCCCGGGGCGAAGACCCGCTCGACGCCATGGACTTCATGGCCTTCGTGCGGGACCGCATGGCGTTGGTCGAGATGGACACCAGCTTTCTGAGCCGCTCGGTCAACGAGGGGTTCTCCGGCGGGGAACGCAAGCGGAACGAGATCCTGCAGATGGCGATCCTCGAGCCGCGCATGGCGATCCTGGACGAGACCGACTCGGGTCTGGACATCGACGCGTTGCGGATCGTGGCCCACGGCGCGAACTCGCTGCGGGCTCCGGACCGGTCGATGCTGGTCATCACCCACCACCAGCGTCTGCTCGAAGAACTCGTGCCCGACCGGGTCCACGTGCTCTCCGAGGGGCGCATCGTGCGGACGGGCGGTCCCGAACTCGCCCACGAGATCGAGGCCAGCGGCTACGTGGGTCTCGAACTCGAAGGCGCCCGGTGAGCGAGCCGGTGACCGGCACCGTCACCCTGGCCGAACTGGCCGACGCGCGGGCCACCGCGCCCCGTGGCCCCGGGGACCCCGAATGGCTCACCGAGCTGCGGACCAGGTCGGTGGACTACGTGGCCGAGCACGGCTGGCCGACCCGCAGGCTCGAGGACTGGCGGTACGTGCGCCTGGAGGGCCTGCTGGCAACCCGGTTCGTGACCCCGCCCGCCGGCGAGTCCGACACCGACCCCGACGACCCCGTCGTGGGTCCGCTGCTCAACCGCGTGCCGGACCTGGGCGGCAACCGGGTGGTGTTCGTCGACGGCCGCTTCGCCCCGGGCGTGTCGCGCCTGGTCGACGCCGAGGGGCTGACCGTCACCCAGCTCGCCGCCGCGCTCGGAGAGGATCCGGCCGTCGCGGACGACGATCTGATCGGCGCCGAACCCCAGCACGCCTTCGACGCGCTCAACATGGCGCTGACCTCCGCCGGGGTGCACATCGCCGTCGACGACGGGGCCCACGTCGAGGATCCGGTGCACATCATCCACGTGTTCACCGGGCGCGGCGAGCCGGTGCTGGCCAACCTGCGTCACCCGGTCCGCATCGGAGCCGGCGCCCAGGCCACCGTGGTCACCTCGACCTTCGGAGCGCCCGACGCGCAGGGATTCTGCAACGTCACCCTACGGGCCCGCCTGGCCGAGGACGCGCTGCTGCACGTACGGGACCTGCAGAACCAGCCGACCAGCGCGTACCACCTGTCGTTGCTGGACGTGACCCAGGAGGCCCGGAGCGAACTCGACGGTTTCGTCAGCGCGCTGGGCGCGGCGATCGCCCGCCACGAGGTCCACGTCAGCCAGGTCGGCGCCGAGGCCAACACCCACATCGACGGGCTGTACGTGCCCCGGGGCGAACAACAGAGCGACCATCCCATCCTCATCGAGCACTTCGCCGAGCAGGGGATCTCCCGTGAGGTCTACCGGGGCGTGATCGACGACAAGGGCCACGGCGTGTTCAACGGCCAGATCGTGATCCACCCGGGCGCCCAGAAGATCGACTCGGACCAGTCCAACAAGAACCTGCTGCTGTCGGACACCGCCGAGGCCGACACCCGGCCGCGGCTGTTGATCTGGGCCGACGACGTCAAGGCCACCCACGGCTCGTCGGTCGGCCGCCTCGACGACGAACAGCTCTACTACCTGCGCAGCCGGGGCATCCCCGAGTCCGAGGCCCGCAGGGTGCTCACCTACGCGTTCGTCGCCGAGATCGTCGAGACCCTGGGCCCCGGACCGCTGCACGATCACGTGTCCGCGCTGGTGTCGGCCCGTCTGCACCCCGACGAGGACACCCGCCACGCCGCCGAGGTGCTGGCCGAGGTGATCCCGGGCCTGGAACGTGCCGGGGAGGACTCGTGAGCTTCGACGGCGGACCCGACCTGGCCGAGCTCTACCGCGAGGTGATCGTCGAACACGGCCGCAAGCCGCGCAACTTCGGCGAGCTGGCAGACGCCAACCGCCAGGTGGAGGGCCAGAACCCGCTGTGCGGTGACCATCTGGAGATCGCCCTGCGCATCGAGGACGACACCATCACCGACATCGGCTTCACCGGGAGCGGCTGCGCGATCTCCCAGGCCTCGGCGTCGCTGATGACCGAGGCGGTCAAGTCGGTCACGGTCACCGAGGCCCGGGACCTGTTCGACCGCGTGCACGCCATGCTGCTCGGCACCAACGGCGATGCCGCCGACATCGACCCGACCGAACTGGGCAAGCTCGGTGCGCTCAGCGGGGTGAACCAGTTCCCCACCCGGGTCAAGTGCGCCACCCTCGCCTGGCAGGCCCTGCGTCAGGTGCTCGACGACGCGGATGCCACCACCGTCACCACCGAAGCCTCCGAGCCCTGAAGACCCCCCTGATGTCCCTGTCCGTCCAGCCCCACCGAGGAGTCCACTGAGATGTCCCAGACCCGAACGGTCGCCGAACTCCCCGACGACTGCGCCGTGACCCTCATCCCCAGCGGGATGAGCGCGATCCTGCACGCCGGTGACCAGGTGCTCGTCACCCAGGCGCTCGGTGGCTCGGTCACCGTGCAGACCCCCACCGGGCACCTGGCCCGCATCGAGGCCCGAGACCTGCGCCGGATGGGCCTGGAGGATCTGCTGGGAGAACCCGAACCCGAGACCGGTGCTGACCCCACCGGCGAGTTCTCCATGGACGCGGTCACCGAGCAGCTCCGCACCGTGTACGACCCGGAGATCCCGATCAACATCGTGGACCTGGGCCTGATCTACCGGTGCGAGGCGATCCCCGCCGAGGGAGGCGGCAACCGGATCAGCATCGACATGACCATGACCGCGCCCGGCTGTGGCATGGGCGACGTGCTGGCCGAGGACGTCAAGACCAAGCTGCTGCGCCTGCCCGGGGTCGCCTCGGTCGACGTGACCGTCGTGTTCGACCCGCCCTGGGGCATGGAGAAGATGTCCGAGACCGCCAAGCTGGAACTCGGCCTGTACTGAAAATCCCGCCGCGCCGGCCCGCCCCGGGCCGCCTCGAGCTCGGGCGACCGGTCGTCGTCCCGACCCGACCAGACCCGACCAGACCAAATCGAAAGAGCGGAGCCGGCTCACCGAAAGGAATCCCATGGCCCACACCCACGCGCCGCGCACCGAAGCCCTGCCCGGCATCGCCAACATCATCGCGGTGGGCTCGGGCAAGGGTGGGGTCGGCAAGTCCACCGTGGCGGTCAACCTGGCCATCGCCCTGGCCCAGGCGGGCCACCGCGTGGGGCTGGTCGACACCGACGTGCTGGGTCCCTCGGTGCCGGGCATGCTCGGGCTGCGCTTCGGTGAGCCGCCCCAGGCCTCACCGGAGGGCAAGTTGCTGCCCACCGAGGTGCACGGCATCCAGGCGGTGTCGATGGGACTGCTGCGCAGCGACGACGAACCGGCGATCATGCGCGGACCGATGGTCACCAAGTACCTGCAGATGTTCCTCGCCCAGGTCGCCTGGGGTGAACTCGACCATCTGGTGCTGGACCTGCCCCCGGGCACCGGTGACACCCAGCTCACCCTCGCCCAGAGCGTGCAGCTCACCGGCGCGGTGATCGTGACCACCCCCCAGGACGTGTCGCTCAAGATCGCCCGGCGCGGGCTGCGGATGTTCGAGAAGGTGTCGGTGCCGATCCTGGGCATCGTCGAGAACATGGGCACGTTCACCTGCCCGCACTGTGGCACGACGACCGATGTGTTCTCCCATGGCGGGGGGGAGCGGATGAGCCGGGAACTGGGCGTGCCGTTCCTGGGGTCGCTGCCCCTCGACCCGGCCGTGGTCGACTCGGGCGACAACGGCTCACCGATCGTCGTGACCGATCCCGAGTCGGTGTCGGCCCGGGCCTACGCGGGGATCGCCGAATCGCTCGTCGCCCAGATCGAGGGACGCGGTGCGACCGGGTTGCGTCCTTTCCTGTGGAACTGGGACACCGGTGAGGGTGCACCCGATTGGGCGGACGCCGACGGCAGCGGGTCGGCCGAGATCCCGGCGGGCCTGCGGGCCCGAGACGCCCGGACCCTCGAGATCGGTTGGGCCGACGGGCGCGTCGACGACCTGGATGTGCGCGACCTGCGTCTGGCATGTCCGTGTGCGCACTGTGTGGAGGAGATGAGTGGTGCGGCGTTGTTGGATCCGGCGTCGGTGCCGGCCGATGTGGCACCCCGTAAGATCACCTCTGTGGGTACGTACGCGGTGATCATCGACTGGTCCGACGGGCACGGCACCGGGATCTACACCTTCACCTACCTGCGGCGGCTGGCCGAACACCTGGCTGCGTCGGTCTCCGAGGAGGTGTAGGTGACGACCACGTCGACGCCGACCCCGGGGGCCACGCGGAGGGGGTCGCACCACCCGATGCCGGTGCGGATCCGGGCCGAGGTTTCCGAGGCCGACCCCGACACCTGCCGGTTCGTCTGTTCGGCCGAAGTGCATCCGGGTGGACCGTTCGCATTCGAGTCCGCCGACGAGGCGGCCGGGTCACCGCTGCCCCAACACATCTTCGCCCTGGGCGTCGTCACCCATGTGTTGATCGCCGGCACGGTCGTGACCGTCACCAAACGCTCCGACGTCGAGTGGGGGGATCTGCGCAAACGCATCGGCGCGATCATCCGTGACCTGCTCACCTCGGCGGCTCCCGCCGTGTTGGACTCGGTGCCAGACGTCGACGGCCACACCGGCGGCGACTCTCCCCGGGGCGAATCGGAGCTGCGCCGCATCATCGAGCGGATGTTCGAACGTGAGGTGAACCCGAGGGTCGCGGCGCACGGCGGGTCGATCCGGATGGTGGGCCTCGACGGCGACACGCTGTCGATCTCGATGCACGGCGGTTGTCAGGGCTGCGCGTCGTCGCAGGTCACGATCAAGGCCGGCGTCGAGGTGATGGTCAAGCGCGTCGCCCCGGAGATCACCCGGATCGTGGACGTGACCGACCACGCCGCAGGCACCGACCCGTATCTGCGTGGGCCGGTGCGTCTCGCTCCGATCACGCCGACGACGGGGAGTGTCTGAGCCGTGCCGATGCGGGTCGAGTGCAAGCACTTCCAGTCGCGCACGTACGCAAACGGCGATACGGTCCGCAAGTGCGCGCTGGACCTTGCTCCGGAGGCACCGTGGCGTTGCCCGGACGACTGCCCGCGTTTCGAACGCCGTCTCGCCGACGTGAACTGGTCGCACGGCACGCTGGTCGTGGCTCCCACCCCGAGAGAACCCGACGCGGAGGGCATCGCGGAGCTGCTGGATTCTGCCGAGGACATCGTCAACGCGGCGGCACCCCAGATCCAGGCCGAGGTCGATGCCGAACGGAACCGCCCCCGCGGGCTGTTCGGCTGGCTGCGCCGTCGCCGCTGATTCTCCCACCCCCTGGTCGGGCCGGGTCGGGTCCGGTCGGGCCGGGTCGGGGGCGGTTGGGCCGGGTCGAGGCCGGGTCGAGGCCGGGTCGGGGGCGGTCGGGGGCGGTGGGTCGGGTCGAGACCGGGTCGAGGCCGGGTCGGGGGCGGTCGGGGTCGGGTCGGGGGCGGTCGGGGTCGGGTCGAGGCCGGGTCGAGGCCGGGTCGGGGGCGGTGGGTCGGATCCCGGCCAGTCGGTTCAGATGGTGGGGACGGTCTCGGCGTCGACGATGCGGGACGCCCAGCGTCCCGTGAACGGCGCGATCGGAACCAGCAGGAGCCAACACCACTGGCCGAGCGACGGGTCGTCCCAGGCGTGGGCCGCCCAATAGGTGACCGGGATCGACACCAGGAACACCGCAGGGGTCACGAGCGCGTCTGCCAGCAACGCCCGTCGTGCCCGCCACGACAGGGACTGTTCCAACAGGCCGCGTCGTGCGGCGATCTGGAACATGGTCGCATTCGCGAGCACGGCCAGCGCGATGTTCGCGGCGTACAACGCGACGGGGAGGGGCAGGTCCTGCAGGTCGGGATTGCCCATGGCGTCGGTGGTGAAGGGAATGAAGACCACGAAAGCCATGACCACGACGTTGGCGGCGATGACCACCCCGTCGATCGCGCGGAACTTCGCCAGGATCTGATGGTTGTGGCGCCAGAACACCGCGATCACCACGAAACTGATTCCGAACGAGACGAGCTGACTGCCGTTGGCGTCGAGGAACGCCCCGAGGCTCTCCCATTCGTCGATGCCGGTCACGTCGACGGTCGTGACCAGCAGGGTCAGGGCGAACCCGTAGACCGCGTCGAAGAACCCCAGACCGCGATCGTACGACGACGAATCGCGAGCGTAGGTCTCCCCGGACACCGCTGCCTCCTGCCTCTCGTCGACGCGGTCGGTGCCCGACGAGTGTACGGCATCGTGTCGGGACGCGAAACGGCTGAACGACCCTGGGACACTGACGACCTCAGGAGGGGACGGCGGCGAATCCGCAGACGGTCCCGTCTTCGAGGGGGGCGCCCGCCAGACGGTTGGAGTGGTGGACGCAGGCGAACGACGTGACGCCGGACTCGGCTGCGGCGATCCATGTGAACGAGTCGGTCTCGTCCGCGTTCGGGGCGAGCGCCAGACCCGTGTCGGTCGTCTCGCCGGTCGCCGGGTCGAGGCGTTGCACCCCGAAATCATCGCCGAGTCGGTAGAGGGCGCCTCCGGAGGGGCCGGAAACGATCTGGGCGAACGTTCCCGTGTCACCTGCCGGATCGGTCGGTTCGGGCACGTCGACCCAACCCTGCTCGGGCGTCCAGGATGCCTCCGGCGTCTGGTCGGCCCACAGCCCGATGGCAGCACCCTGGCAGGTCGCCTCGGGGAACGACACCGACGAGGTGTGGTCACCGTCGGCGACCGAGGTCCACGCCGAGCCGTCCCAGCGCTGCACCGAGACCGTCGCGGGTTCGAGTTCGTCCGCCGTTTCCGGAGTGATGGTCTCGGGCAGTGGCGGAGTGTCCATGACGATGCCGTACAACGCGCCGTCGATCACGCAGGCACGGACGTACTCGGCGCGGGGCACCCGCGCGCTGATCTCGCCCGATGCGTCGACGGCGACGTAGGAGTCGACGGTCCCGAACCAGGCGTGGTCGTCGTCGTGGCCGATGAACCGCGGCGCCGAACCGCCTGCCTGGGTGGGCTCGGCCTGCCAGAGCTCCAGATCCTCCGTCACGATCCCCTCGTCGTCGAGGAACCGCACGATGCCCGAGTCCGACACGCATTCGCCGGCAATCGGTTCGTCGCACCGCAGCCCGGTCACGATCACCCCGTGGGGCCAGGCGGCGATCGCCACGCTCGGGATCTCCAGATCGGCGAGCTCGGTGGGCTCGACGACGATGTCGCCGGTGCCGTCCGCGGTGAAACGCCAGATCGAGTTGACGCCGTCGGGTCCGGACATGAGGACCCAGGCGGTCGTGTCGAGCAGGACGGCGTCGGTCACGGTCCGGTCGCTCGGCAGATCGGCGACCAGGGCAGGCTCGGCGAGCACTTCGGCGGCCGTGGTCGACGGCGCTGCGGAGGGGGCCGGGGGTTCGCTCGTGCTCGATGCCGGATCGGTCGACGAGGCGCACCCGGCGGCCAGGAGCACCAGGCCGACCAGCGCCGTGCCCCACGCCCGCCGTGCCGACCTCCACACCGATCGGGGAACTCGCGCGGACTCGACGGGACGCGACATCGGTGGCCTCCTCACGGACACTTCGGCAACGGCCGCACTCGGGTCGCGAGCCTACCTCGGGGGGCTCCGATCAAGGGGCGGTCGAACCGCACAAGTGGGGTTCAGGCGGTGGCGGTGGATTCGTCCAGGGCCTGACCGAGGGTCGTCCAGCCCAGCGTGGCGCACTTGATCCGGCGGGGATAGCGCAGCACCCCACGCAACGCCACGAGGTCGCCGAGCGACGCCTCGTCGATCACGGGGTCGCTCCCCGGCTCGTCGTCGGGTTCACCCGCGTCGTCACCCAGGGCGGCTTCGTGCAACGACATCAGTGTGGTGAACGTGGCGACGATCTCGTCGACCTCGGCCAGGGAGCGCCCCTGGAGGGTCTCGGCCATCATCGACGCGGACGACAGGCTGATGGAACACCCCTGCCCGGCGATCCGCACCTTGTCGAGTCGGTCGCCGGCCACCTCGCAGTACACCGTCACCTCGTCACCGCACAGCGGATTGAACCCCTCGGCCATCGTCGCCGGCGGCACCGCCAGCTCCCCCCGGCAGCGCGGGTTCCGGTAGTGGTCGAGTACGACTTCCTTGTAGAGATCCTCGAGACCGGACATGGCGGCTTCCTTGGGATACGTACGGGCAGGGACTTTCCGAGCGGCGAATCCGGACCTGGCCTCAGCTCAGACCGTGAAGAAGGCGGCAGTCGCCTCCAGGGCATCGGCGAGCGCGTCGATGTCGGATTCGTCGTTGTAGACGTACCACGACGCCCGGGCGGTCGCCCCGATGCCCAGGCGGCGCATCAGCGGCTTGGCGCAGTGATGTCCGGCCCGCACACACACGCCGTGTTCGTCGAGAACCTGGGAGATGTCGTGGGGGTGGATGTCGTCGAAGCTGAACGACGCCAGCCCGCCCCGTTCGAGCGGGTCGGGCGGGCCCCAGATCCGGATCCGGTCGCCGAAACGGTCCTTCAGCGTGGTCAGCGCGTACCGATTGAGCTGGATCTCGTGAGCCCGCACGGAGTCCATCCCGATGCCCTCGAGCACGTCGATCGCCGCGCCCAGGCCGACGGCCTCGATGATGGGCATGGTGCCCGCCTCGAACTTGTAGGGCAGCTCGTTCACCGTGAAGCCGTCCAGGCGCACGTCGGCGATCATCTCGCCACCACCCATGAACGGCGGCATCGCATCGAGCAGCTCGGTCCGCCCCCAGAGCACCCCGATGCCGGTCGGGCCCAGCATCTTGTGGGCGCTGAAGGCGAGAAAATCCACGCCCAGGTCGGTCACGTCCACGGGCATGTGGGGCACCGACTGGCAGGCGTCCACCAGGCAGAGGGCCCCGGCGGCGTGGGCGGCGGCGGCCAGGGCGGCCACGTCGGTGATCGTGGCCAGCACGTTGGACTCGGCGGTGACCGCCAGCAGCTTGGCACCCTCCAGGATCGCGTCGAGGTCGCTCAGGTCCAGGCGTCCCTCCGCGTCGATCGGAATGAACCGGAGCTCCGCCCCCGTGGCCGCGGTGAGCATCTGCCAGGGCACGATGTTGGCGTGGTGCTCCATCTCGGTGGACACCACCACGTCGCCGGGGCCCAGGTTGGCCCGTCCCCAGGAGTTGGCAACCAGGTTGATCGCCTCGGTGGCGTTGCGGGTGAAGATCACCTCGTGGGCGTGGGGCGCGCCGATGAACCGGGCGGTGGCCTGACGCGCCGACTCATAGGCGGCGGTGGCCTCCTCGGCGATCGTGTAGACGCCCCGGTGCACGTTGGCGTAGCTGGTGCGGGCGAAATTGGACATCGCATCGAGCACGGCGTCGGGCTTCTGGGACGACGCCGCCGAGTCCAGGTAGACCACCGGTTTGCCGTTCACCGTCCGCGACAGGATGGGATGGTCGGCCCGGAGCGCCGCCACATCCAGGGGGGCGGGCTGGGCGGCGGTCGCAGCAGTGGTCATCGCCTTCCGAGTCTACGGCTGGCGGGCGGCTCTCCGACAAGGGTCGATAGGCGCCTGGCCCGCAGCACAGGCATGAAGGGTGGGGTATTCTCCGGTGCCATGGCGGGGCGATTCGGGCGATCGATGCAGTTGCTGTCTGCCTCGTGGTCCGTGCTGCGGGAGAACTCACGACTTCTGGTGTTTCCGGTCGTGTCGATGATCGCTGGCGCCGCGGTGGTCGCCGTGTTCGCAGTACCGGTGCTGCTGGAGTTCACCACCTTCACCACGACCGTCGACGAATTCGGCATGGAACAGACCAGCTTCTCGATGTCGCCGGTGGGCTGGGTGCTCACCGGAATCGGCTACTTCACGTCGATGTACGTGGGCACGTTCATGAACGCCGCGCTGGTCGTGGCCGCCAACGAACGGCTCACCGGCACCGGCCCCGCCACGGTCTCCAGCGGCCTGCGGGGCGCCGCGGCCCGGGCGGGAGCACTGTTCTGGTGGGTGCTGGTCGCCGCCACGGTGGGGTGGGTGCTGCGGATGCTGGAGGAACGCCTGGGGATCGTCGGCCGCGTCGTGATCGGGCTGGTGGGCATCGCCTGGTCGCTGCTGACCTTCCTGGTCGTGCCGGTGGTGGTGCTCGAGGACAACTCGACCGGTAAGGCGATCGGGCGTTCGATCACGATGTTCCGGACCACGTGGGGCGAGAACCTGATCGCCAATGCGGGCTTCGGCATCTTCGGCGTGCTGATCGTGCTCAGCGGCGGGGCGCTGTTCTTCGTCGGCGTGCTCACCGGCACCGTGGAGGGAATGGTGCTGATGGGCGTCATCGCGGTGCTGTGGATCCTGGTGCTGAGCCAGGTCGTGGCCGCGATGACCGGCATCTACCGGGTCGCGCTGTACCGCTATGCGGTCGACGGCCGGCCGCCGGTGGCCTTCCGGCACTTCGACTTCGCCGGTGCGTTCAGGACCAAGAATCCCCGGTTCGCAATGTCCCAGGGCCCGGCGCTTCCGGGGTTCACGACCGAACCTGCCCGGACCCGGGAGGCGTGGCGCAAGTGGGAGCCGCCGCCGCCCGAGCAGGTCGACGACGCGTTCGGCATCGAGATTCCCGGCGCCCCCACCCCGCCCGGCGCCCCGCCCCAACCCGCCGCGTCCCCGGGCCCCGTTCCGAGTGGACCCGCCGGGCCCTGCTCGGCGCCCCCCGGCCCCGCCCAGCCCGCCCCGGGGCCGACGTCCGCCCCGCCGG
>CAYVAS010000061.1:0-16140 GCA_964449375.1 uncultured Iamiaceae bacterium
TCCCAGGCGCTCGACCTCGAGCGGTTCACGATGTTCACGTTCTCGCCGATGCAGCAGCGCCTGGAGGTGCTCACCGACCACGTGAAGAACACCGAGCGCGACGGCGAACCGCTCGCCGACGACCCGGTCGTGCGGCAACGCCTGGCCCGGCTCCACACCGAGGCCGAGGTCGCCCGGGTCCTGGGTCTGAAGGTGGTCGCGGAGTCGATGAAGGGCGAAGCCGCCAACAAGGCCGGCGGTCGCGTACCTCCCCCCACGGTGGAGGCCTCCGAATACAAGCTGTTCGCCACCGAGTTCTCCCAGCGCCTCGCGGATGCCTCGATGGATCTCGGCGGGCCCGGGACCCAGCTTCGGGTGCGGACCCCGGACGCGCCCATGGAGGGACGCGCGGAGTCGACCTACCGCTACACGGTCATCGACACGATCGGCGGTGGCACCTCCGAGATCCAACGCAACATCATCGCCCGTCGCGGACTCGGCCTGCCCCGGAACTTCTAGAGCGCTGCCGTGAAGTCCGCCTCTCCCCCGTCGGCACTCACCGGCGTGCGCGTGCTCGACCTGGCCTCGGTGGGCCCCGCGGCGCGGGCCTCGGCGATCCTGGCCGACTACGGCGCCGACGTCGTCAAGGTCGGGCCCGTTCCCCGGGACGCCTCCCGGCACATCGTCCCCGCCCACCACGCCTACTCGGGCCAACGCCGCACCCGACGGGTGCGGATCGACCTGAAGGCCGACGAGGGGCGGGCCGCGTTCCTGGACCTCGTGGGTGAGGCGGACGTGGTGATCGAGTCGTTCCGGCCCGGCGTGCTCGCGCGGCTCGGTCTCGGATACGCCACCCTGTCGGACCGTGCGCCCCGCATCATCGTGTGCTCGACCAGCGGATACGGCCAGACCGGGCCCCGGGCCCAGGTCGCCGGCCACGATCTGAACTACCAGGCGCTGGCCGGAGCGCTGTGGAGCGCCGAGCGTGCCGGCACCGACAAGCCCGGGTTGCCCGGCGCCACCTTCGCCGATTCCGCCGGCGGCGGACTGCACGCGGTGATCGCCATCCTGGCGGCACTGCTGCGACGCCAGATCACCGGTGTGGGAGAGCACCTGGACGTCTCGATCGCCGAGGGCGTGCTGCACCTCACCTCACTGGCCGTGGACGAGCACCTGGCCACCGGGGCCGAACCCGGACCAGGCCACGACATCCTGTCGGGCCGCTACGCGTGCTACGCGACCTACCAGTGCGCCGACGGTGGCTGGATCGCGGTGGGCGCCATCGAACCGGTCTTCTACGCCAACCTGTGCCGCGGTCTGGGCTGTGCAGAGTGGATCGACCGGCAACTCGACGACACCGCCCAGCCGGCGATCCGGGCCGCGTTCACCGCGGCGTTCGCATCACGCCCGCGACACGAGTGGTTGGCGGAACTGGAACACGCCGACACCTGCGTGGCGCCGGTCAACGACTTCGCTGCGGTCGTGGCCGACCCGCAGTTCGTCGCCCGGGGCGTGGTCGTCGAGGCCGACCACCCCGTCCACGGACGGTTCCGGCAGTTGGGCCCCCTGCTCGCAGGGATGGACCCCGCGCCCGTGGTGACCCCGGTGCCCGACCTGGCCGTGACCGACACCGATGCGGTGCTCGCCGAGGCCGGCTGCGCTGCCGGAACCATCGCCGATCTGCGCGCCGCCGGGGTGGTCGCATGACCTCCCGGTGCACCCTCGGCACGCCCCGCTGCCACGACCACCGGAGATGTCAGCCGTGACCGAAACGCCCGACCCCGTCGGCGACCTGCCTGCAGAGATCGTCGCCTCGATCGGACAGATCCAGTACGCGGTGACCGGTACGTTCC
The DNA here is from genome assembly GCA_964449375.1 of uncultured Iamiaceae bacterium. GTDB lineage: Bacteria > Actinomycetota > Acidimicrobiia > Acidimicrobiales > Iamiaceae > JAFDWI01. Next base: position 1,833 of record CAYVAS010000061.1, read on the forward strand.
CGGTGGAGATGGGTTACGTGTTCACCGGGTGCGCATCGGTGGAGAACGGCAACCCGCTGTTCTGGGACCCGGCCGTCGCCGCCGAACTCACCGACGGCCCCATCGCTCCCCCATCGATGATCTCGGTCTGGTTCCGGCCCCACCACTGGGCTCCGAACCGCACCGAGGGGGCGCTTCCTCTCCAGGTGCACTTCGACCTCAAGGACCGTCTCGGACTGCCCGAAGCGGTGATGAGCGACAACACGATCGTGTTCCACACCCCGGTGCGGCCCGGCGACGTGCTGGCCACCCACCAGATCCTGCGCTCGGTCTCCCCGGAGAAGACCACCCGGCTGGGGACCGGTCGCTTCTGGGTCATCGACGTGGAGTACCACAATCCCGACGGTGCGCTGGTCGCCACCGAGTCCTACACGGGGTTCGGGTACCGCCGGCCCGGCACCGACGACAACAGCGCCGAAGTGTCCGACGGCGCCGTGGCCCCACCCGAGGCGAACCGCATCGACCCGGCGTTGATCGGCGCCGCCCCCGGCGACCCGACCCGGCCCACCGGCACCGGGTCGCGCACCCTCGACGAGGTGACCCAGGGCGAGTCGCTGCCGAGCCTGCGCCACGGGGTGAGCGCCACCACCGTCGTCCTGGGTGCCCTGGCCACCCGCGACTGGCGGCCCATGCACCACGACCACGCCTTCGCCACGCTGCGCAACGGCACCCGGGACATCTTCCTCAACACCCCCAACCTCGCCCACTGGTTCGAGCGCTACCTGACCGACTGGTCCGGGCCGAAAGGACGGCTGGGGCGGATGACCTTCCGGATGCTCGGGTCGATCTTCCCCGGCGACGAGATGGTCTTCGACGCCACCGTCGACCAGGTCACCGTCGACGCCACCGGTTGTGGCTGGGTGGACCTGGACGTCGCCGTCACCGTGGCAGGACAGGTCAAGACCTCCTGCGCAGCGCGCCTGGCCCTGCCCGTCGGCGCCCACGACAATCCCTGGGCCCGCACCGGCGACCGGTGGCAGCCCTGACGACCGACCCGCCCGTCGAGGGCGCCGACCCCCACAAGGACCACTGATGGATCTCGACTTCTCTCCCGAACAGGACATGCTCCGTGAGGTGGTCCGTACCATCTGCGCCGAACCGGCCATCGCTGCCGGGGTACGCGACCTCGAGGACGACCCGAAGGGCTACGCGGACGAATTCTGGGACCACCTCGCGAAATCCGACCTGTGCGGACTGCTCATCGACGAGGCGCACGGTGGGTCGGCCATGAGCCTGCTCGAAGGCGTCGTGGTCGCCGAGGAGCTGGGCCGCTCGCTGGTGCCCTCCCCCTGGTTCGTCTCCTCGGTGTTGGCTGCCGGCGTCATCGCCCGCGCCGGAACCGACGAGCAGCGGGCGAACTGGCTCCCCAGGATCGCCTCGGGGGACGCGGTGGTCTCGGTCGCCTGGTTGGAACCCCAGAACGGTTTCGGTCCCGCGGGTGTGCAGGTACGTGGACACCTCGACGGTGACGACCTGGTGATCTCGGGCACCAAGCGCCACGTGTTCTTCGCGTCCTCCGCGCTACGCCTGGTGGTCCTGGTGCGCACCGGGGATGCTCCCGAAGAGGTGGCTGTGGTCCTGGTCGACCCCCACGGCGAAGGGGTCACGCTGGTCCAGAAGCATTCGATCGCCTCGGACACCCAGTACGACGTCCACCTCGACGAGGTCCGCGTCGGGCCCGCCGACCGACTGGGCGGGGCCGACGTCGACGCCTGGGTCCACTGGGACGCCACCATGACCGACGGAGCGATCGTCGCCTCGGCACTGGCCAACGGCGGGGCCAACCACGCGCTGGAGATCACCACGCAGTACGCGAAGGACCGCGAACAGTTCGGCAAACCCCTCGGGGCCTTCCAGGCGATCGCGCACTACCTGGCGGATGCCAAGACCGCGACCGACGGCGCCACGCTGCTCACCTACCAGGCCGCCTGGGCCCGCGCCGAAGGCCGGGACGTGACCAAGCTGGCCCCGATGGCCAAGTCGTTCGCCTGCCGCACGTACCGGGAGGTGACCGCCATGGCTCAGCAGGTCTTCGGCGGGGTCGGCTTCACCGTCGACTACGACATCCAGCTCTACTTCCGGCGGGCCAAGGCCCTGCAGCTCAACTGGTGGGACGAGCGAGAATGCGAGCGGCGCATCGCCGCGGCGGTCCTCGACTGACGGGTCGGACCCGCCTGGTAGGCTGCCCGGGATTTTCCGGTGCCGGTCTGGATAGAAGTGCTATCCTGACCGGTCGACAAATCTGGAGGGGCCGCCACGGAGCAGCATCCGGGGAGGTACCGATGGTTGCAGATTCGATGCGGCGTCCCAACGCCCGGCCAGAACGCGGCCCGGATCCAGCTTGGTCGGGACGTCGCCACGAGGACCGGATCGGTGCCCGCTCGAACCGGGGTCGGCGGCGTCTGCTCGAGCGTGAAGGCGTCATCGACGAGTTCGCCGGCATCATCGGTCACCTGGGCCGGACCGCCTCGTCGGTCGTCCTCATCGAAGGCAACCACGGCAGCGGTCGCACCGCGCTGTTGAACACCGCCTGCCGGATGGCCCACGACATGGGCATCCGGGTCCTGCGGGCCCGCTCGACCGGCGGCGCCCATGCACACCGGTTCGGGCTCGCCGATCAGATCATGATCCAGCTCGCGGCCGCCGACGACGCCGACGGCGACCCAACCCGGGCCCCGATCGGCGACCCCGCGACCCACGATCACCTCGACCTGGTCCTCGAACAGCTGGTCCGCTCCGCACGTCGCCAGCAGGTGCTCGTGGCCATCGACGACGTCGACCTGGCCGACGCTCCATCGTTGGAATGGATGCGCTGGGCCACCGGTGCCGTCGGTCCGGGAGGTGTGCTCTTCGCCGGTACCGCACTGCCGCCCAGCCGCAGACTGGTCCGCCACCCGTTGGATCCGATCAGGACCGACGGGGCGACACGCCGGATCCGTCTTGCTCCGCTGTCGGTGCGGGCGGTCACCGACCTGGTGGACCGTCGCTTCGGACCCGAAGCCGCCGCGTCGGAGCTTCCCGAGCGATGTCACCAGGTCACCCGCGGCAACCCGGCGCTGCTGTTCGCGTTGTTCGGCTGGCTGGTCGACCAGGAGGCCGACGTCGACGATCTCGTCGAGGCGACGACGCACGCGGCGCCGGTTCCGATCGTGCGAGCGATCACCCACCGTGCCTATGCCGCCGGTCCACACGTCGCCGCGGCACTCGGCGCAGTCGCGCTGTTGGACGGCGCTGCGTCCGCGGCCGACATCGCCGCGGTGACGGGACGGCCCACCGACGAGATCGAACAGATCGTGGACCGTTTCGTCGACAGCGGCGACCTCGAAGCCGACGAACCCCTCCGCTTCGTCCATCCGATCGTGCGGTCCGCGGTGGCCGCAGCCCTGTCCCATCACGAACGTCGCCGGGTGCATGAACGCTTTGCGACGTTCCTGGACCAGCGGGGAGAACCGGCTCTGAGGGTCGCCCGACACCTTCTCGACAGCCCTGCGTCGCGGAACGCGCGCTGGGTCGAGGTGCTGGTCACGGCCGGCAACCGCCATGTCGACGACGGTGAGACCGAACTGGCCGAGGCGATGCTCCGCCGGGCCGTCTCCGAATCCGTCGACACCGGTGCGCACCCCGACCTCGCGCTGTCGATCGCGGCCCTCCAGGCACGCCTCGCCCATCGGACAGCGGTGGACACCTTCGCGCGCCACGGCACCGCCAGCTCCGACGCAACGAGCCTCACCGCCGCGGCGTACACGATCGCGACCCACCTCGACCGGGCCACCGACGAAGTGTGCCGAACGCTCACCCTGGCCCACCAACGACTGGCAATCCGAGATCCGGACGGTGCCGCCCGCCTCGAGGTGTGCCGTGCGCTGCTGGCACGCACGCCGAGCCGGCTGATCGGCGACGAGTCCGAGGCGATGCACTCCTCGTGGTCGCCGAGGACCAGGGCGTTGGTCGAAGTCCACCGGCTGAACCGCCAGGTCGAGGCGGTCAGCGGAGAGCCGGCAGACGAGATCGGTGCCCGCCTCGCCGCGGCGGTCACCGCCGACATGCTGGTCTCGACCGATCCGGTGGAGCGGCACATCGCGTCGCAGGCGGTGAGGTCGTTGCTCGCTGCGGACCGGGTCGACGACGCCGATGCGCTGGTCGCCGACGCCATGGCCGTCGACCCCGAGGAGCGGACCGTGCGGGCGGCTCTGGCCGCCCTGGCCGCACAGGTCGCATTCCGGAGAGGCGACCTCGCCGAAGCGATGTCGTTCCTGACGCTCGCCCACAGGGACATGCCCGGGGCCGTCGCGGGTGTCGGGGAGATCGATTGGCCCACGGGGGTCCACCTGTTGTGGTCTCAGGGCCGGATCGACGAGGCCGAACGCTTCGTCCAGCTCTCATCGGGCCGGTCCGACCATGGAGATATCGGCTCGCACCGGAACCACGAGGCCCGGGCATGGCTGGCTTTCCGCGCCGGCGACCCGGGCGTGGCGCTGGGCCATTTCCTACGGGCCGGCACGATCGCCGAGGCCAACGACATCCGAAACCCCGCGCTCACCGACTGGCGGGTGGGCGCGGCGCGAGCCTGCGCGGTGCTCGGCGACGATCGCCAGGCGGTGTCCCATGCCGAAGCCGCGGTGCACCTGGCCCGCCGCTTCGGGGCTTCTGCAGCGATCGCCCGGGCACTCGCCGCGTCGGCCCATGCGTTGCCGGAGCAACGCGTGGAGCTGCTCCGGCGCGCGCTCGACCTGGCGGAGGAGGGTTCGGCGCCGGGCCTGGAGGCACAGATCGCGTTGGAGCTGGGAAGCGCGTTGCGAAAGGAGGCCGAATCCGACGAGGCGATCGGGGTCCTTCGCCGGGCCGGTGACCTCTCGCATCGCATCGGGGCACCGCGCCTCGCCGAGCAGATCCTGGCCGAACTGCGCGCCGCCGGTGCCCGTCCCACGCACCTGGCACTCAGCGGCGCGGCATCGCTCACCCCGGCGCAGACCCGTATCGCCCGACTGGCGGGCCGCGGCCACACCAACGTCCAGATCGCCGAACAGCACTTCATCAGCGTCAAGACGGTCGAGAGTCATCTGGCCCGGACCTACGCCAAGTTGGGAATCCATTCGCGCACCGAGCTCCCCACCGCTCTGGAGGGCGTCGACCTCGACGACGACCTCACCGACAGCGGTGCCGCCACCGATCAAGCGTCGGACGCTTGTGGATGACGCTCACCCCCGCTTCGGCGGCCCGGGCACAGGCCTCGTGGGATCCCGAGCGGTACTCGGCGTCGAACACGGGCCTCCCGGCTGCCACCAGTGGCGCATAGGCACCGCACCAGCCCTGGGCGACGCATTCCTCGGCGACCGCGAAGTCGATCTCGTCGACCAGTTCCGGCAGAAGTTCGGGCACGTTCTTGAGACCGAAGGCCATGCCCAGGTCGTGGGTCTCGGCGATGATCCAACGGATGAACCGGAGCTGGTCGGTCCGGGTGATCGCGAAACCCGACACGTTGTCGTAGGCGTCCATCAGGTCGGCCTCGACCGCGTCGAAGCCCTTGTTGCGACACATCTGCAGCCGGGCGCGCAGCAGTGGCGCGAGCAGGTCGAGCCGGCGGATGTCGAGGTAGCGCTCCTGGGGCCAGCCCTCCACCGGGCGGCCCAGGACCGAGTCGGGGAACGACTCCGTGTCGGGCCGGCCGGCCTCGAGCGCGCCCAGATCCAGATAGCAGACGACCTCGGCACCCCGACGGTGCAACGTGGCGACCTGGGCCGCCGTCGTCTCGAATCCGTCGAGGTCGAACACGTCGGCCTCCACGCTGGTGTCGAGCCGGCCGGTGAGCTGCCACTGCCAGGTTGCACCCGGTCGCGCGGCCAAGGGCACCCGGCCGGCCGCGGCCCGTTCAGCCATCGTGGCCCGCTGCCCGGGATCCGCTTCCGGTGTCGGAGTAGGTGACCCGCACCCGCTCATGACCGCCACGACCGTGGCGACGACGGCGAGCGCCCGGACCCGGTGTGTCAGGTTCCACACGCGGCCAACCGGTCGTTCCACAACGCCACCACCGCGTCGGCGATCGAGTACCGCGGCGACCATGGCAGGTGGAGCTGGGCGGCGCCGATGTCGGCCTCCTGCCAGACCAGACCGCCGGATCGGTGCTCTGAGTCCTCGGTTTCGATGATCGGTCCTTCGTAGTCGGCGATCCGGGCGAGCATCTTGACCAGCAGCCGACTCTGCACGGCGTGACCCCGGGCGATGTTGAACAGACCGGCGGTCGACGTCGACCGGACCCCGGTGGCCAGCACCGCCCACGCCACGTCGCGCACATCCACGTAGTCGCGGTAGCTCGACAGCGGCCCGAGTTCGATGGCCGGTTCCTGATGGTGGATGGCGTGGATGATCGCGTCGGTCGCCCGGCCCAGCAGCGTCGAGCGCGGCGCGCCCGGCCCGATCGGGTTGAACACCCGCAGCACGGTCGCGTCGACCTCGCCCCGGCTCGTCGCCTCGACGACCAGGCGGGTTCCCTGCAACTTGGTCCGCCCGTAGGGGCCCAAGGGCACGCACGGGTCGGTTTCTCGAACCGGTCGGCCCGGTTCGGACAGGCCGTATTCCGCCGCGGATCCCACCTGCACCATGCGGATACCGGGCCGAGCCCGCAGAACCCGGAGCAGCCGAGCCACCAGCTCCACGTTCAGTGCTTCCATGGTCGCCTCGTCACCGGAGGTGGAACCCACCGCGTTGACCACCACCTGGGGTCCAATGTCGTCGATCACCCCGCCCAGTGACGTGTCGGAGATGTCCCTCAGGTCGACCGCCCAGGTCGGCGTGGTTCCTTGGTCGTGGGGGGTTGCAGCCCGCACGAGTCCGACCACCTCGCCCACCGCCGGGTTCTGGGCCAGGACCTCGACGACGGCTCGACCGATGAACCCGTTCGAACCGAGCACCAGGAACCGGCGGGACGCCCGCCGTGGATGCCGGTTGTCGGGCACGACCTCACCCCACGGTCGCGGATCGCCGTTTCCGGTCGATCCCGAGGAGGTGGTCCCGGATCGCCGGGAACTCCTCGTTGGCACGGTCGTAGTCGTCGGGCCTCCCGATGTCGAGCCAGTACCCGTCGAAGGGGAAGCTCGCCGGTGTGCGGCCGTGGCCGAGCTGATCCAGGATCAACTCGTCGAAGCCGAAGGGCATGCCCACGGGATAGTCGGCCAGGGTCGATCGGGACAGGGCGTACACCCCCATCGACACCGAGTAGCGCAACGTGGGCTTCTCGGTGAAGCCGCGCACCGCCGCCCCGTCGACCTCGAGCACCCCGAAGTCGACCCGGTGCTCACGCTCATAGGTGGCGACCGTCATCGGTGCACCGTGACCGCGGTGGAACTCCAGCAACGCCCCGTAGTCCAGGTCGGTGAGAATGTCGCCGTTCATCAGCAGGAACTCCTCGGGAAGGTCCTCGGCGATCTGCAGGGCGGGCCCGATCGTGCCCAGCGGTGCCTCCTCGGTGTGGTAGTCGACGTGGATGCCCCACTGGGAGCCGTCACCCACGTAGGCACGCACGAGCTGACCGAGGTGGCCCACGGCCAGGACGGCCCGGGTGAAGCCGCACTCGCCGAGCTGCCGGAGGACGATCTCGAGAATCGAGTGGGTCTCGCCGATGGGAACGAGCGGTTTGGGCAGCAGCGTCGTGTAGGGGCGGAGCCGCACACCCTTGCCGCCGGCCAGGATCACCGCCTCCCGGCCCGTGTCACGGCCCGAGGACCCTCGGGTGGTCTGGTTGGTGGGCATGGGATACCTCCTCATGTTCGGGGCGGATCGGATCAGATGGCGTACTCGGCGGTCCGGTAGCGGGCGAGGTTGCGGGGATCGCAGAACCACGCCGCGGTGCGGGCCAGGCCCTCGGCCAGGGAGACCTGGGGCTTCCAGGACGTCGCCATGCGCAGTTCGTTGTTGTCGGCGACGAGCCGTTGGACCTCGGAAGCTTCGGGCCGGACCCGGGTCTCCTCGCAGGCGATCCGCACGTCGACGTCCATCGTGGCGGCGATCAGGCCGACCAGGTCGCCGATGGAGACCTCTCTGCCGGTGCCGGTGTTGAAGGTCCGGCCTTCGACGTCGTCGGCAGCCTCGACGAGCTCACAGAACGCGGCGGCGGTGTCGGTGGCGTAGTTGAAATCCCGGGTCGGCGACAGCGAGCCGAGCCGGATGGTGCGTTCGCCGGCGGCGAGCTGGGAGATGACGGTGGGAATCACCGCGCGGGCCGACTGGCGGGGCCCGAAGGTGTTGAACGGCCGCAGGGTGACCACCGGCAGTCCAAAGCTCAGGTGGTAGCTCTCCACCAGCTTGTCGGCGGCGATCTTGGTCGCCGCGTACGGCGACTGCGCCTGCAGGGCCCCGCCAGGCTGCAGGTCGTGGACGCCGGGGCCGATTCGGTCACCTTCACCGGCCTGGACCCGGATACAGAACCACAGCAGGCGATGGTGTTCGCGGCCAACACGCTGGGGTTGGTCTTCGCGACCGGTCCTGGCCCCGCCGGACCCTGAAAATCTTCGTCACCCGGCGAGGCCGAATCATGGCGCTGACCTGCGGCCCCGGTCCGAGCTGCCCCGCGCGCCGCGCCAAGGGGACCGATGCCACACCGGGAGGGCTCAAGGTACCTCGCCATCCTGACGTTGTGCGGGGATGCTCCAGAACCATCCCACCCTCCGAAAACGCATCCTGTCAGCCCTGCTCGCGCTCGCGGTCGTCGCCACCGCGGGTGCCTGTCAGCCCGACGACCCCAAGGCGAACCGGCCTCTGAGCTGGCACATCCAGCTCACCGGCAAGGTCGACACGAATCACCCCGAACTGATCTACGACATCGACGGCTTCAACACCCCCGCGTCCACCGTGAAGACCCTGAACGACAAGGGCAAGGTGACGATCTGCTATCTGGACATGGGGTCCATCGAGAACTACCGGTCCGATTACCGGGACTTCGCACCCGAGGCCCTGTCGAACCCCAACCCCGAGTGGCCGAACGAACAGTGGTTGAACATCCTTCGTCTCGATGTTCCCGGTCCGACCGGCAAGACCGCACGACAGCTCCTGCGAGCCCGCCTGGACATGTGCAAGGCCAAGGGCTTCCACGGCGTCGACCCCGACATGATCGAGGTGTACGCCGCTTCGAACGTGACCTTCACTCCCCCGTCGCGCAAGATCACCTACGCCGACCAGATCACCTTCAACCGCTGGCTGGCCGACGAGGCCCACGCCCGGGGCCTGCTCATCGGTCTCAAGGGCGACATCGACCAGGCCCGTGACCTGGCGCCGTACTTCGACTTCGCCGTCAACGAGCAGTGCCATCAGTACCGCGAATGCCACAAGCTCGACGGCTTCACCAAGGCAGGAAAGCCGGTGCTGAACATCGAATACTCCGGCACCGACGCCTCGTTCCTCGCCAACGTGTGCCCGAGCGCGGCCGAATCCGGATTCTTCACGATGCGCAAGCGGATGTCACTGGATGCGTGGTTCCTGAACTGCCCCTGGTGACCCGGTCGAACCGACGGATCTGACGGGTCGTCAGGTCCGTCGGTAGGCTGACCAGCACCGCCGACCCTTCGGGAGCAGCATGCGAGGCATCATCTCCGCCGCCGGGTACGTCCCCCACCACCGGCTCGATCGAACCGGGATCACCGAGTTCTTCGGAGCCGGCGGCGGGACCGGCACCCGCAGTGTCGCCTCCTTCGACGAGGACACCACGACCCTCGCGGTGGCCGCGGGCCGGCGGGTCCTGCGAGACGTGGGCTCGCCCGTTTCACCCCGCGCGCTGTGGTGCGCGACGGCCGATCCGGTCTACCTCGACAAGACCAACGCCACGATCGTGCACGCGGCGCTGCGACTCGACGCCGACACGGCCGCGTTCGACTTCGGCGGTGGCGTGCGATCGGGGGCGGGTGCGTTGCGGGCCGCGTTGGCGAGCACCGAGCCATCGGTGCTGGTCACCGCCGCGGACATCCGCACCGGCGAACCCACCTCGGCCGACGAGGCCGCCGGCGGTGACGCCGCCGCCGCGGTGCTGGTGGGTGACGACTCGGTCGGGCCCGTGATCGCCGAGGCGATCGGCGCCGCCTCGGCGACCTCGGAGTTCCTGGACACCTGGCGGACTCCGGGCGCCCCCGCGCTCCGCCACTGGGAGGAACGCTTCGCCCAGACCCGCTACGAACCGCTCGCCGCGGCGGCCTGGCGCGATGCCTGCAAGGACGCCGGCGTCACCGTGGATCAGGTCACCACCCTGATCGTCTCCGGGGCCCATTCCCGAGCGGTTCGGTCGGTGGCCCGCACCCTCGGCGACCGCGTCGGCGCGGTGGCCCCCGACTTCGCCACGACGGTCGGCCAGACCGGCACCGCGGAGGCCGCGCTGCGGCTGACCGCGGCCCTCGAGGCCGCCGGACCCGGCGAGGTGATCGCCCTGGTGGCCCTCGCCGACGGCGCCGACGCGCTGATCTTCCGCACCACCGATGCGATCGACCACTGGCACCCGGGCCATTCGGTGACCGACCAGACCGCGTCCAGGCCCGGCAATCTCGCCTATGGCAAGTTTCTGTCCTGGCGTGGGGCGGTGCGAATCCAACCACCCAACCGGCCGGCACCGACCCGCATGTCCGCATCGGCCGCGGGACGCAGCACGGACTGGAAGTACGGCTTCGTGGGGTCCCGCGACCGGGCCAGCGGCGCGGTGCACCTGCCACCGGCACGGGTCAGCTACGACGGCGGCAACGTCGACGACGCCGAGCCGGTGGCCATGGCCGACACGCTGGGAACGATCGCGACCCTCACCGTCGACCGTCTCGTGTGGTCACCGTCACCACCGGTGGTCTTCGCGGTGGTCGACTTCGACGGAGGCGGTCGCCTGCCGGTGGAGCTGACCGACACGGCCCCCGATGAGGTCGCCATCGGCGACCGGGTCGAGATGACCTTCCGGCGTCTCAGCACCGCGGACGGCATCGCCAACTACTTCTGGAAGGCCCGCCCGGTCCGCTGAGGCGGCCCGGCACGGAGAGGACGCACATGGGTTCACACGGCATCACCGACCGGGTCGCCATCGTCGGAATGAGCTGCACCCCGTTCCGGGAACACTGGGACGCGGGGCACGACGACCTGGTGATCGACGCGGCCCGGGCGGCCTACGACTCGGCCGGGATCGTCCAGGACGACGTCGACGCGTTCTGGTACGGCACGGCCCAGTCGGGCATGTCGGGGGTGTCGCTGGCCGCGCCGCTCAAGATCCGGAACCGTCCGGTGACCCGGGTGGAGAACATGTGCGCCACCGGGTCCGAAGCCCTCCGCCAGGCCGCCTACGCGGTGGCCTCGGGCGCGTACGACACCGCGATGGCCATCGGGGTCGAGAAGGTCAAGGACTCGGGCTACCAGGGGCTGAACGCGTTTCCCATTCCCGACGACGGCACCGGGCGCACGCTCACCGCGGCCGCCATGTTCTCGCTGGTGCTTCCCGCGTACGCGGAACGCTACGGGGTCGACATCGACGAGCTACGCCGGGTCGTGGCCCGGATCGCGTCCAAGAACCACGCCAACGGGGTCCACAATCCCCTCGCCCAGTTCCGTCGGGAGATGAGCGTCGACGCGATCTGTGGCATGGCGGCGGTCGCCGGTCGCCTGGGGGTGTTCGACTGTGCCGGGGTGGCAGACGGGGCCGCCGCGGCGATCGTGGTGCGCGCCGAGGACGCCCACCGCTACACCGATCAGCCGCTCTACATCAAGGCCCTGTCGATGGTCGCCGGCGACGGGTCGGGTCTGCTGGACCCCACCTACGACTACACCACGTTCCGGGAATGCAAGGCCGCCGCGGACGACGCCTACGCCCAGGCGGGTATCGACGATCCCCGCGCCGCTCTGGCCCTGGCCGAGGTGCACGACTGTTTCACCCCCACTGAGCTGGTCCTGATGGAGGACCTGGGATTCGCCGAACGTGGGACCGCCTGGAAGGAGGTCCAGGCCGGGACCTTCGACCTCGACGGCGCGCTGCCGGTCAACACCGACGGAGGCCTCAAGAGCTTCGGTCACCCGGTGGGCGCGTCGGGGTTGCGGATGATCTACGAGGCGTGGCTGCAGCTCCGCCGCGAGGTGCCTCCCGAGCGGGCCATCGGCAACGACCGGACCATGGCCCTGACCCACAACCTGGGCGGCTATCCAGGCGAGATGGTCAGCTTCGTCGGCATCTACGGCACCGAACCCACCGCCTGACCCACTCCCCCTCCTCCGAAATTCGGAGCGAAAAGGTCGATATTCGACCTTTTCGCTCCGAATTTCATGTGGGGCCGGGTCAACTCGGGAGTCGGTTCAGACGCGGGGGTCGACGAACGCGCCCGCGAGCAGATCGTCGAAACGCTCCAGCTCCTCGGCGGGCTCGTCGATGCGCAGGTGCGGCGGTCGGGGCACCAGGTGGGACTGGACGAACAACCGGGCGATGAGCGCCTTGCGGCCCGCCGGCTGCCAACCCAGCCGCTTCTCGGCACCGGACTGGGCCAACAGCAGCACCGCCGACCACACGTCGGCCAGGTGGTCGGTGAGCGCGAACAGTTTCGCCTCGGCCAGCGGTCCTTCCAGGCGCTTCCAGCGCTCGATGGTCTCCTCCACGTCCGCGACCGCGTCGCGCACGACCTTCTCGGTGGCCGGATCCTCTCCCGGCGCCTGGGCGAGCAGCTCGTGGAACCGTTCGATCAGGGTGACGTCTCCCTGGTTGCGGCGGATGCCCCGGGCCACGTCCAGGCACAGGATGTTGTCGGGACCCTCCCAGACCGGGTTGACCTGGGCGTCGCGCAGGATCCGGGCGATCGGCCAGTCCTCGATGTAGCCGTTCCCGCCGTGGAGTTCCAGGGCATCGGAGGCCGCGGTGATCCCCAGCCGGGAGACCCGCATCTTGATGATCGGCGCGCTGAGGCGCAGGTTCGTCCGGCAGAAACCCTCGAAGACCAGCGCTTGGGCGGCCTCGACGTCCACGATCAGTTCGGCCAGTTTGCGCTGGGCCAGCGGTTGTTCGATGACGGGCCGGCCGAAGGCCTCGCGGGCCCGGGTGTAGCAGATGGCCTCGACCAGAGCCCGGCGTGCACAGCCCAATCCCATGTTGGCGATGCCGATCCGGGCGCCGTTGGTCAGGGCCATGAGCCCGCCCAGGCCGCCGCGGAGACGCCCGTCGCTGTCGGCGGGACCCGCGGATTCCTCGCGGCGCTCCAGCAGCCAGGCCTCAGCGCCCCGCAGCTCGACCTCGCCCGAGGGAACGGACCTGGTGCCGAGCTTGTCCTTGAGCCTTCGCACGTACACCCCGTTGGGCGTGCCGTCCATACGTTCCCGCAACACCAGAAAACTCTTGACCTCCTCGGAGCCGGCGATCTTGGCCAGCACGATGAACGTCGCGGAGTGCGCGTTGGACACGAACCACTTCACCCCGTCGAGCAGGTGGTGGTCGCCCTCGGGGGTGGCGGTGGTCTCCAGGGCCCGCAGATCCGCGCCGCCGGCGCGTTCGGTGAACATCTGCGCGGTGGTCGCGGTGCCGTCGTCCACGCTGAGCAGTTCCCTGACCCGGGCGTGGACGTGTTCGGGGGCGAAGGCCTCCGAGAGGCGTTCCACCATGTCGCGCCCGGTACCCACCGAGCAGTAGATGCCCACGTCGGCCTGGCTGAGCAGGTAGCCCCAGGCGGCCGTCATCAGGTTGGGGTCCACCCCGGCCTCGGCGGCGCGTCGACGGAACTCGTCGGACGAGAAGTTGTCGGCCTCCACCGCGGCCCGCGACGCCTGGAAGGCCGGAGGCAGCACCACGTGGCCGGTGTCGTGACCCCAACGGTCGTAGCGTTCCAGGTACGGCGGGTTCCTGTCGATCTCCACGGCCCATTCGGCCACCGGGCCGCCCATCAGCGCGCCGAGTCGGACGAGTTGTTCCTCGGCCCAGTCCCGACCGGCGTCGGCGAACGCGGCGTGCACCAGGAACTGCAGGGTCGGATCGACCGAGTACCAGTTCAGTCCGACCGCCGAGAGATACCGCTCGGTTGCATAGCGACGGGAGCGGTCCGTCGCGTCCTGGGTTCCGGTCATGAGCGCTTCCTCCGGTTCGGCACCGATACGTCCCCCGGGTTCTCACCGTAGCCACCGCGCCCCGGTCCCTGCCGCACGAACCGCTGGGGGGGCGCGCGAACGCCGGGGGGGGGGGGGGGGGGGGCGCCCGCCCCGGCGCCGCGGCGGCCGGCGGCGCGGGCGGCCTGCTGTACGCCGGCCACGAAGATGCCGTCGCGGGCCGCGTCTCCCAGCCAGTCCAGGTGGC
>CAYVAS010000062.1:0-16090 GCA_964449375.1 uncultured Iamiaceae bacterium
GCACCGCCGCGGCAGCGTCCGCAGCGTCCGTCAGCGGCTTCTCGCCGGCCTCGTCGTCGATCGCCAGGTTGTTGTCAGTGATGGTCACAGGTCCTCCTCGTCGCCGAACAGCGCTACTGCACTGCGCCGGCTGGTTGGTGGACCTCCTCCTCACACAGACCTATGTACACGCCCGGCTGACCGGCGACCAGGCCGAAGCATTCGCGGTCGCCCGCGACGGCGCAAAAGATCTGCCCGAACGCCTGGAGGCCGCGATGGCCGGGCTGATCGAACTCGACATCGCCCGAGCCGACGGTTGGTCACGACGCCGCGTCATCCAACTCGGAGGCGCCACCGCCGCAACCACAGCCGCCATTATCGCCCTGCCCAGCGTCGCCGCCGCCGGCTCCCCCACCGGCACCACACCGTCGACCACCTCTACCACGACACCACCACCGACAGGCCTGGACATCAGCTATCTCCTCGTCGGCGGTGGCGGCCCGGGCGGGAACTTCGTGAGCGATGGCGGCGGCGGGGCCGGCGGCGTGATCGAATCCACCGCCAATCTCGCGATCGGCTCGCACACCGTGACCGTCGGCGACGGGGGCACCTCCAGTGACACCGATACGACCAACGGAGGTGACTCGTCGCTCGGGGCACTGCCGCCCGCCAAAGGCGGCGGTGCCGGTGGCAGCAATGGCGGTACCACCGCGATCGCACCGAAGGTCGGAGGGTCCGGCGGCGGCGCCAGCTACTACAACAGTCCAATGACCGACGGTGCAGGCACGCCCGGCCAGGGCCACAGCGGCGCCGACGCACTGCCCAGCGGCAGTGGCATCGCCGGCGGGGGCGGAGGCGGTGCAGGTGCACCTGGCAGTATCGGCACGGAATCCGGCTCGACGGTCACCGGCGGCGCCGGTGGTGACGGCGTGCAATCGGCGTTGGCCAATGCGGTCGGCGTCGGCACCGACGACGGCACCGGAAACTGGTTCATCGGCGGGGGCGGCGGCGGCGGTGTTTTGGCCTTTGGCGGCACGCCTTTTGCCGGCCCCGGCGGGAAAGGCGGCGGCGGGAGCGGAAGTACCACCTCGGGTGTTGGACCTGCCACAGCAGGCTCACCCAACACCGGCGGGGGCGGAGGCGCCGGCAACGACGGCACCACCTCCGGTGGTTCGGGAGTGGTCGTGGTGTCGTACCTGGTGGCTGACGCGGCCGGGCTGAACATCACCGGCGGCGACGTGTCGGGCGACGGCACCACCAACTACCACGCGTTCAAGTCGAGCGGCTCGTTGGACATCACGATCGCCCCTTAGGAGGTGAACGGGTCGGCGACCACCGACTGGGGGTTGTTGAACAGGTTCGTCGGGTCCACCGCGGATTTCACCCGCACCAGCCGCTCGTGGTTCTCGGCGAAGTACTGGGATCGTGCGTCGGCGATCCGCCGGTTCGGGAAGTTCTGATAACTCTCGGCCGGAGTGTGCGGTGCGAGCAACCCGATCAGGTCATCGGCCCATTCGATCAGCGATGACGCGACCGCGTCGTCCGCGTCGGTGGGCCACACGATCGTCGGTCGCAGCAGGGTGGTGGCGTCGCGGTGTACATAGGCGGTCTCGTCACGGGCGAACCGCCCGACCACCCCACCACCGACCCAGCCCAGCGACCAGAACGAACCGTTTGCCTCGTCGCTGCGGTGCGGGCACGTCGCCAACGCCTCGGCGATCCCCGCATAGACCTCCGACGGCAACGGCCCGGTCGCATACCGGGACACATCCCCCCAACAGTGCGGCGGGCTCTCGTCGGTGACCCGGGTTCGCTGGATCGCCCAGAACTCCTTCTCGACCACCTCTTCACTCGTCGGCTCCCCCACTGCGCCACGCAACGGCTCCACGACGTCGCGCAGATCGGCCTCGCTGCCGATGAACAACCCGCGAGCCGTCACGTCGATCCCGTTGCCGCCCGCACCCGAACCATCTTCGGTCGCCTCGGCGAAGGCAACGGCGTTCAACGCGTCGGGGCAGGTGGTCATCAACGTGTCGAACGCCTCCAGCAGCGCACCGGCTGCTTCCCGACCCGACCAGGTGTAGCTGAAAAAGGAGATCGTCTCCCGGGGCACCTCCACCAGATCGAACACGAAATCGGTGTTGATCCCGAACGTGCCCCCTGCCCCGCCCCGGCACGCCCAGAGAAGATCGGGATCCTCCGATGAGGACACCGACCGGACCGCACCGGCCGCATCGACGAGCGTCGTGGACTTCATGTGGTCGGCGGTCAGACCGGCCCAACGCGTGTTGTAGCCGATCCCGCCGCCGAGCGCGAGGCCCCCCAGCCCCACCCCCAGACACGTGCCGCCGGGCAGGATGAACTGGCCGTCGACGGTCGCGTCGAAGAGGTCCCGGTTGAGTGCCGCGCCGCCCACGGTCACCGTGCCCGCCGACGCGTCGATCGTCACGTCGTTCAACGCGGCGAGACTCACGATCAGGCCGGTGGTGGACGAGAACCCCGCATAGGAATGCCCACCCCCACGGGGTACCGGGGCGACCCCGTTCTCCAGGCACCACTCCACACACGTGGCGACGTCTTCGGCGTGGGCGACTTGGGCCACCGCGACGGGCCGCGTCGCGGCATAGCGCGCGTTGCGTGACACCGCGGCGTTTTCGAAGGCATCGTCGTCGGCCAGGAACAGGTCGCCGTCCAGCTTGGCGCGCAGGTCTTGCACCGCGCCCGCGGGCACGGGTGTGTCGCTCGACTCGTCGGACCCCGATTCGCTGGTGCAGCCGGCGGCGAGTGCCCCGGCTCCCGCGGCCGCGGCGGCTCCGGTCAGAAACGTTCTGCGGTCCAGGCTCATGGGGTCGACTCCGGTGGTGGGGATGCTTCGGTGACGGGACCGTCCACGACCTCGAAGGCTTCCATCATCCCGAGGTCCTCGTGGGAGAGCACATGGCAGTGCTCCACGGCCCGGCCGGTGAAGTCGTCGAAGTTCATCTCCATGGTGATCGAGTCGCCTGAGTGGCCGGGCAGGACCATCGTGTCCCGCCACTGGGGTGGATCGAGTGGCTCGCCGTTGACGTGGGTCACCTTGAACGGGTTGATGTGGATGTGGAAGCTGTGCGCGTGCAGGTCGAGTTTGGGGTCCTTGTCATTCGTCAACACCCAGCGTTCCGCCGTTCCGAGCTGGACCCGGTAGGGCTCTCGGTCCGGATCGAAGGGGCGACCGTCCACCCCGAAAGACAGGAACTCGTGTGAATCGTGGCCGTCGGTCGGTGCCTCGGGGCCACGCTCCACGGTGAAAGCGAAGTCGCGTTCACGGGCGATGGGAAGGATCGGTGGGTCATACGCCGGCAGCGTCGAGGGGAGCGCCATGTCGACGGGTTCGCCTTCGACGACAAGGGTGAGGATCGAGCGGGGTTCGAGTTCCGCGCTCGGCAACACCGTGGTGGCCGGGCCCTGGGAGCCGTCATCGGCATCCGGGTCGTACCCGGGCATACCCGGGATCAGCGGCTTCTGTGAGGAACCCGGGCTCACCACCAGTTCATAGGTGCCCGGTTCACCCGCGGCGACCAGCAGATCGACTCGATTGCCGCCGGCCATCATGACCACGTCGGTCGCCTCGGGTCGGGCAAGGGTGAGTCCGTCCCAGGCGAGGACCTGGAATTGGTGGTCGGCCAGGGTGACCGACAGGTACTTTCCTTCGGCCGCGTTCAGCATTCGCCAGCGCTGCACCTCACCGGGACGCATCCGCACCTCGGGTCGGGTCTGGCCGTTCACCGTGTAGAGAATCTGGTCGCGGGGAAAGAACGCTTCGTCCGACGCCGGCTCCGGGATCGGATCTTCGAGCGCGAAGTCGTCGCCCAACTCGATCGCCTGGAACACCATGACCTGCTCGGTCGCCGCGGCCACCTCGGGCACCTCGTCCAGCTCGCCTCGCACGATCAGGGCGCCGGCCATCCCGGCCCGGACCTGTTGGGTGACCGCGCCGTGGACGTGCGGGTGATACCAGAAGATGCCGCCGGTGTGATCGTCGGGGATGGCGATCTCATAGTCGAAGGTCTCGCCGGGCTCGACGACGACGAAGACGTTGTCGGCATTGCCCGACGGGCTGACGTGCAATCCGTGGGTGTGCAGGTTGGTGTTCCACCACGCATGCGGCCGGGTCATGTCGACTGGATGGTCACCATCGTGCCCATGGGCGTGGCCGTCGGGACCCTCACCCGCGGGGAGGTCGTTGACCAGTCGCACCTTCAAGGTGTCACCGGGTCGGACTTCCCAGGTGTGGCCCGGAACGACGCCGTCGTAGGTCCACGTGGCCACCGGTTTGGCTGCCCGCACCTCGACGGTGGAGGGCCGTGCCACCAGGTCCAGATCCAGGATCCCGCCGCTCGACGCCCGCACCTCTGGGGCCCTCAACGGGGCTCCCGGTCCCCTCGTCGCCGTCGTGGTCGAGGTGGTCACCGACTCGGCGCCGTCGTCCGCACAACCGGTGAGCGCTGCGGGAACGATGAGCGCCGTGGTGACCGCACCGGCCCCCAGACGCAATACATCGCGTCGACTGATCGAGAGTTCGCGCTCGACGAACTCGATGCCGGGTGGCTCCGCCCGTTCTGTCATGCACACCGACAATAGCGCCCTACGACCCATCCCCTGATCGGCTCAGGTTGCCGCCCGGCAACTCTCAGCGTCGAGTCGTGATGATCGATTCGATCCGACTCGGCGAGGTCACCCGCCGGAGACCGGGGGAAGGATCGACACCTCCGCGGAGGGGGGAACGTCGTCGGATGGGTCCGCCGGGATGCCATCGATCCAGATACGTGACGCGCGGAGTACCGCGGCGAACCCGGAGCCGTACCGGGCCTCCAGCATGCGGCACACCTCGGCGACGGTGGCCGCGTCCAGGTCACAGGTCGACTCGCCGGCCGCCTCGCGGGCCGGACCCAACAACAGCACGTGCGCCATGGCCTTCAGCCTCCGATCATCGACATCGAACGGTGGGGGCGGATGAACCCGGGCTGGTCGATGCCGTGACCGGGAAGTTTGGCCCACACCTCTTCACGCAGCATCGTCTCGAGCTCCGCGTCGGTGCCACCGACACGGAGCAGGTCACGCACCGACGATTCACTGCGGGCGAACAGACAGTTGCGGAGCGCACCGTCAGCAGTGAGTCGAAGGCGATCACAGGTGCCACAGAAGGGCCGGGTGACACTCGCGATCACCCCGATGCGGCCGTGGCCGTCGACGAAGCGGAACTGCTCGGCCGGCGCTGCCGGGTCGGCACCGGGCACGTCTTCGAGCGGCCAGCGTTCGTCGATGATCCGGACGATCTCGGCCCCGGGAAACACCGTGGCGCGGTCCCAGGCACCGTCGGCGTCCAGGGGCATGAACTCGATGAAGCGGACGATCCGCCCGGTGCGGCGGGCGAACTCGGCGAAGTCGACGATCTCGTCGTCGTTCGTGCCGGCCATCACGACCACGTTCACCTTCAGCGGAGTGAGCCCGGCCGCCTCGGCGACGTTCATCGCCTCGAGGACGACCGCCAGGTCGCCGCGGCGACGGATCCGGGCGAACCGTTCAGGCTGGAGCGAATCGCACGAGATGTTGACCCGGTCCAGACCCGCGTCCGCGAGACGGCGGGCGACCGGCGCCAGGCGGATGCCGTTGGTGGTCAACGACACGTCGTCGAAGCCGATCGCCGCGATCCCCTCGACGATCTGGACGATCTCTCGCCGCAGCAGCGGTTCGCCGCCGGTGAGACGCAGCGACGTGACGCCGAGGCGGTGGGCGACGCGGGCGATCCGGAGCAGTTCGTCGACGGTGAGCAACTGGCGGTGCGGCAGGAAGCGCGCCCCGGTCTCGGGCAGGCAGTAGACGCAGCGCAGATTGCATTCGTCGGTGACCGACAGCCGCAGGTCCCCGTGGATTCGCCCGTAGCGGTCGACCAACGGCCCGTCGGTGGGCATCGTCTCGAACACCGCGGCGTCGTGGCGGGCCCGTTCGTCACGGGAGCGGATCATCACGGGGGTGACGGTCATGGACGATCCCGGGGCGTGTCGACCGAGTCGGGGTCGGTGACCAGCACGTGCACCTGGTCGCCGACGGCGACCGACATGCCGTCGGAGAGCAACGCCAGGGCGTTCGCCTCGGCGAGGGTGCGGAGTTGATGGGAGTCCTGCCCGCCGGCGGAGCGGACGCGCAGGGTGCCTTCGGGATCGGCGGTCGCCACGACCCGCAGGGCGTGGAGCTTGCCGTCGGCAGGTCGGTCGAACGCGTCGTCGGCGACGGCAACCTCGGCCCGACGGACGCCTCCGGGTCGACCGCCCAGACGGAACAACGCCGGTCGGACCAACAGCTCGAAGACCACCAGGGCCGAGACAGGATTGCCCGGCAGGCACAACACCGGCACCCCGGTCGCGGTGAGTACACCAAATCCGAAAGGTTTGCCGGGTTTGATCCGCACCTCCATCCACTGCACCGTCCCGGGCGCGAGCCGTCCCAGGACGGCTTTGGCATGGTCGGCCACCCCGACACTCACTCCGCCGGAGGTGAGGATCACGTCGCATCGTTTCGATCCGGCGACCAGCGCCTGCTCCAGTGCGGTTTCCTCATCGGTGACCATTCCCAGATCGACCACCTCGCAGCCCACGGCACGGGCCGCGGCGAGCATCGCCGGACGGTTCGCGTCGTAGATCTGCCCGGGACCCGGTTTCTGGGGTGGTGTCACGATCTCGTCACCGGTGGCGAGCACTCCGACCCGAGGGGTCGGGCGCACCGTGACCGTGTCGATGCCGAGGCCGGCGATCACCCCGATGTGTGCGGCGCCGAGCACGACGTCGGGGTCGAACACCGTGGTGCCCGCTGACGTGTCCGAGCCGGCCGGACGCACGAATGACCCGGGTTGCACCGGGCCGGTGACGGTGACCGAGGGTCCATCAGCGGTCGCGTCTTCCACCGGGCAGATCGCATCGGCGCCCTCGGGGAGCGCGCCACCCGTGGCGATCGCCACGGCCTCGCCTGGTTTGACGGCCACCTCGGCGGGGCGACCCGCGCCGGACGAGCCCACGACCGACAGCCGAACCTTCTCAGTGGTGACATCGGCGGCCCGCACCGCATATCCGTCCATGGCCGAGGCGGCGAACGGGGGGACGTTCCGGGGGGCGAGAACCGGCTCGGCGAGCACCCGTCCGAGGGCATCGGCGAGTGGGGTGGGACGCGGGTCGAGCGGACGCAGCGCGGCGAGCAACCGACGACGGGCGTCGTCGAGGGTCACCCATTCGCCGGGGCGTTCCATCAGGACCCCGCGCCGACGACCACCGACGGTTCCGGATCGAGGTCGGGTCGCGACGCCGGTCCCGGCTCGACCGCAAGTGGGTCCCATTCGTCGAGGTCGACCAACTCGTGGCCACACGTGCCCCAATCTTGGCCGCCCTGCCACACCTCGTACTTCCAGATCGGCACGGTCGCTTTGACCGCGTCGATACACCAACGGGTGGCGGCGAAGGCTTCTTCACGGTGTGGCGTGGACACGGCGACCACGACCGCGGTCTCGCCCACGACGAGTGACCCGGTGCGGTGGACGAGCGCGATCCGGCCGATCATCGGCCGGCGGCGTCGTGCGGCCGAGGCGACCAGTGCCAGTCGCTCCTCGGCGCGGGTGGGGTGGGCCTCATAGTCGAGCCGGATGATGCCGGTGCGGCCCTCGGCGTGGTCGCGCACGGTCCCGCAGAACACGTCGATCGCCCCCGTACCAGGGGTGCCACACCAGTCGATCACCGCGGCGACATCGATGGGATGACCGGTGATCGCCGTCCAGGTCGAATCGTCAACGGGCACGCGGCTCAGGCTAGTGGCGCCACGGTCGAATGCTCTGGTGGTTCCGGCTCCAGCGGTCGGCGCCCATCCACCACGAGTGTCGGTGCCGTCCCGGCCACCGGTACGCTTCGCGCTCATGGAACTCGCTGCCCGGGTGCTCACCGTGTCGGACCGTGCTGCGGAGGGGATCCGCAAGGACCGGTCGGGTCCGGCCCTCGTCGAAATGTTGACGGCGGCAGGGTGGCGATGCGACGCGCCGGTCGTGGTGACCGACGGGTTCGAGCCGGTCAGTCGGGCGCTCCAGGACCTCACCGAGGGCTTCGCCGGTCTGGTCGTGACCACCGGCGGAACCGGTTTCGGACCTCGTGATCAGACCCCCGAGGCGACCCGCCAGGTGATCGAACGTGAAGCGCCGGGACTGGCCGAGGCGACCCGGGCGCCGTCGTCGTTGGGTCAGCTCAGCCGGGGTGTGGCCGGCATCGTCGGTGCGTGCGTGATCCTGAACGTGCCCGGTTCGGTGGCCGGAGCGACCGAGTCGCTCGAGATCGTGCTCGACAAGCTCACCCACGCGGTGATCCTCGCCGGTGGCGGCGACCCCCACGGTCCCTGACCCCTCGTACAAGTGGCCACGGGCGAGGAAGGCCGGGGCGAGGGGCTGCTCACTCGGGACGGGTCCAGATGCCGGACCGACCTCCTTCCTTGCGCCAGAGGGTGACCTGGGTGAGCGCGGCGTCGGGGTCGGCGTGACGCAATGCCCCGACGAGCACCAGTCCGGCGATGCTCACCGCGGTCAGCGCCTCCATCTCGACCCCGGTGGGGGCAACCACCTCGGTCGTGGCCTCGATGGCGATGTCGGCTCCGGCCGCCTCGATGGTCACGTCGACGTCGACGAGTTGGATCGGATGACACAACGGGATCAGATCCCAGGCGCGTTTCGCGGCGTCGACCCCGGCGACCCGCGCCTGGGTGACCAGGTCGCCGACGAATCGGTCACCGGTGGCCACCTGCCCGGCGAGCACCGCGACCGGATCCAGCTCGGTGACGACACGGCCCCGGGCCATCGCGATCCGGCGGGTCCATGCCTTCGCGGTGACGTCGACCATCCGCGCCCGACCGGCAGCATCCAGATGCGTGAACCTCGGCTCGTCGGTCAGGTCATCGGTCACTGTCCCCGATCCTTGCCGACGCGTCAGCGACCCGCCCAGCGCCTTGCATTCCCAGTCGGCGGTGGCCGGCCCGGTGGCCAGGCCGACGGGCGAGCAGCATCGCTCGACGCCGTCTCATTGCTTGCAGATGCGAGCTTGATCGTCTAAACAGCTCGTATGAGCGAGGTTCTCCGCCCGGGCGAGGCTGCGGCCCTGCTCGGCCTGAGTGTCGACACGGTGCGTCGCTGGTGCGACGACGGCCGACTCGCCCACACCCGCGATGCCAACGGACGTCGTCTCGTCGATGCCGCGGACCTCGCCCGCCTGTTGACCGAGACCGCGCCGGACAACGCCACCGCCGATCGACCCGTCGCTCGTCGCAGTGCACGGAACCGCTTCCCCGGGCTGGTCACCAGCGTGGAACGCGACGGCGTCATGGCCAAGGTCGCGCTGCAGGCCGGACCGTTCCGGGTCACGTCGCTGATGACTCGGGAGGCCGCCGACGAACTCGGGCTCGCCCCGGGCGTCGTCGCGGTGGCATCGGTCAAGTCCACCAACGTCGTCATCGAAGTCCCCGACGGAGGCGCCACATGAACAGCACGGCGAAACGCCCCTTCCCGCAGCGCTCGGCCACGCGGCCGCTCACCATGCTCGCCGTGCTGGTGGCGCTGCTCATCGGTGCCGGCGCCTGCGGTTCGACTCCGGACACATCGACCCCGACCTCGGCTCCCGCGTCATCGGCGACGACCCCGGATGCCCGGCCCACAGCAACGGATTGCCCGCCGTCGTCGAGTGACGTGGCACTGCCCGACGCCGCGGAGGTCTCCGGTTCGATCCGGGTGATGGCCGCGGCCTCGCTGACCGGCGCCTTCGACGACCTGGCGACGGCCTTCGAAGAGGCGTACCCCGACACGCAGGTCGAGACGTCGTTCGGTGCATCGTCGGATCTGGTCGCCCAGCTCGACCAGGGTTCGCCGGCCGACGTGTTGGCCACCGCCGATACCTCGACCATGGACGATGCCACCGAGGCCGGCAACGTGACCACGCCGGCCATGTTCACCTGCAACACGATGACGATCCTCACCGCCCCGGGCAATCCGCTGGAGATCGAGCACCTGGACGACCTCGCTCGATCAGACGTGCGCTTCACCCTGTGCGCCGAACCGGTCCCCTGTGGTCACCTGGGCCGCGAGGTCCTGGCCAACGCCGGGGTCGACGCGCAACCGGTTGGCTCCGAGGCGAACGTCAAGGCCGTGGTCGCCAAGGTGACCTCGGGTGAGGTCGACGCCGGAATCGTCTATGTCACCGATGCCGCCGCGGCCGCCGACGAGGCGTCGCAGGTGTCGATCCCGGAAGCGGTGAACGTCACCACCGCGTATCCGATCGCCGTCACCGGCGACGCGGACGATCCCGAGACCGCCGAGGTGTTTTCGACGTTCGTCCGGTCGGCCGAAGGCCAGGAGATCCTCGCCTCCTACGGGTTCGGTGGCGGCTGATCCGATGGGTGGCGCAACCCGCCGCCACCCCCGGCGACGTGCACGACCCGAGGGGCGTCCCGGCGCCGGGGTCATCGTGCTCGCCGGTGTCGCGGTGCTCCTGGTCGCCTTGCCGATCGTCGGGTTGGCATGGCGGGCTCCGTGGTCGTCGCTGTTCACCCAGCTCGGCCGTCCCGGAGTACGCACCGCCCTGTGGCTGTCGCTGGTGTGTTCGGTGGCCGCGACCACCCTGTCGATCATCATCGGACTGCCCCTCGCCTGGACGCTCGCCCGTTACGAGTTCAAGGGTCGACGGCTCCTGCGTGCCCTGACCGTGCTGCCGATGGTGTTGCCGCCGGTGGTCGGCGGACTCGCGCTGCTCACCGTGTTCGGGCGCCGTGGCCTGGTCGGCCAGTGGCTCCATGACTGGTTCGACATCACGATTCCCTACACGATCTGGGCGGCGATCCTGGCCGAGGCGTTCGTGGCGATGCCCTTCTTCGTGGTCACCGCCGAGGCGGGGCTGCGCAGTGTGGATCGCCGTTTCGAGGATGCGGCGCGCACCCTGGGCGCGTCACGGGCCACGACGTTCCGTCGGGTCACCGTGCCACTGGTCCGCCCGTCGCTGATCGCCGGAGCGGTGCTGTGTTGGGCGCGCGCCGTGGGCGAATTCGGCGCGACGATCACGTTCGCCGGGGTCTCGCCCGACACCGGCACGATGCCACTGCAGATCTTTCTCACCTTCCAGCAGGACCAGGGCGGGGCATTGGTGTTGAGCCTGGTGTTGATCGTGGTGTCCCTCGCGGTGCTGTTCGGGCTGCGCGAACGCTGGCTGGGGACCTCGTCGTGAGCGGACCGTGGTGACCGGGCCGTCCGCCCCGGGTAACGGAGCGGACCTGCAGATCGCGGGTCGGCGCCGGATGGGGCTCCTGGACCTGGATGTGGACCTCGCCGTGCCCGCGGGCACGACCTTGGCCGTGGTGGGACCCAACGGCGCGGGCAAGACGACCTTGTTGCGGATCATCGCGGGACTCGTGCCCCTCGACGCGGGCATGCTCCGGGTGGGTGATGAGGTGTGGGACCACCCCGGTGCGGGCCGCTGGTTGCCGCCCGAGCAGCGCTCGCTCGGGTATGTGTTCCAGGAGGGGGTGCTCTTTCCCCACCTGTCGGTGGGCGACAACGTCGCCTTCGGCCTCCGTGCCCGCGGGACACGCCGAGCAGCCGCCGCCGAGATTGCCCGGGAGTGGCTGGATCGCGTCGGGCTCGTGGATCGATTCGACGCCCCGCCCGCGGAGCTCTCGGGTGGCCAGGCCCAGCGGGTCGCCCTGGTCCGGGCGCTCGCGGCGGACCCCGATGTGCTGCTTCTGGACGAACCGCTCTCGGCGTTGGATGTCGGCATGCGCGACGAGATGCGCTCGGTGCTGGCCGAGCATCTCGGATCCCATGGGGGTGTGCGTCTGGTGGTGACCCACGACCCGACCGATGCGGTGGCGCTGGGCGATCGGATCGTCGTGCTCGAGGAGGGGCGGGTCAGCCAGGTCGGCACACCCGAAACGCTCGAGGCCACCGGTTACCTGGCACGCCTGCTCGACCCCGACCGGCGTTGACCGCCACCCTCCCTCGAACTTTGGGGCAGTTTCGGATCATGGACCCCCGAGATCGCGCTGCATTCAGCAAGCAACCAGCAACCCCGTAAGGTGAACCATGGCGACCGGTCACCGGCGTGACCGCCGCGTCAGCCCGGGCGGGTCACGATCACCTCGACCACGTCGCCCTCGGTGACCGTGTCGACGTCGGGGGCGACGACCGCCAGGCCGTCGGCCCGGGCGAGCGAGCGCACCCGGTGCGACGCGACCCCACCGGAAATCACCGGTCGAACCTTGCCCTCGGCGACGAGCACCGGCACGAACTGACGCATCCCGACCTTCGCCGACCAGCCTTCGGTCACCCGCATCCGAACCGCAGCCGGCACCTTGCCCCCGGCCAGGCGGGCCATCACCGGGCGGACGATCACGTGCAGGCTTGCGTGCACCGCGCCGGGATTGCCCGGGAGCGCACACACCAAGGTCCCGTCCACGACGCCGAAACCCTGGGGCCGCCCCGGTTGGATCGCGACCGAGACGAACGAGACCCCCAGGTCGCCGAGCACGTGGCGGACCACGTCGTGCGCGCCGACCGACGCGCCGCCCGTGGTGACGATGCAATCCGCTCCGGTCCGGTGGGCCCGCACCAGCGCGGCGTCGAACGCGGCCGGGTCATCCGACGTGGTCTCGCTCGCCACGACCTCGACCCCGAATGTCCGCAGCGTCTCGCCGACGAGGACCGCGTTCGTGTTCAGGACCTTGCCCTCGGGCATCGACCCACCCGCGATCGACACATCGTCCAGACTCAGCAACTCGTCGCCGGTGACGATGACGGCGACCTTGGGTCGAGGGTGCACGGCCACGCTGAACACGCCCGATCCGGCGAGTGCCGCCAGTGCCGGACCGTCGATCAAGGTGCCCGCCGCCAAGAGTTCCTGACCCGCAGCCACGTCGGACCCGGCGGCTCGTACGTGCCGATCAGCGGGCCAGTCCGCCGGGATCCGCACCGTCGCGGGCAATGGTGCCCGAGCGAGCGGCTGATCGGTCTGTTCCACCGGCACCACCGTGTCGGCGCCTTCGGGCACCGGGGCGCCGGTCATGATCCGCACCGCGGTGCCCGGCGTCCATGCACCCGTGGTTCCCGCCGCGATATCGCCGGTCACCGGTAGGGTCGCCCACCCGTCGCCCCCGTCGACGAGATCGGCCGCCGCGCACGCAAACCCGTCCATCGCCGCATTGGTGAACATCGGGGCGGGCCACACCGCCGGCACCGCCGCGGCCGTGTAGGTGCCGGCCGGGTCGGCCGCCGATGAGGCGACCGTCGGAAGGCGCACCGGCGGCAGCGGGGTGACCGAATCGAGGATCGATGCGAGGTAGGTCTCGTACGCGACGAAATCGTCGGGGGCTCGGGTCGTCATGTCGTCATGTCGTCATGTCGTCATCGTCCGATTTTGCCAGCGGGCGTGGTCGTCCCAGGTGTCGATGTCGTCGGTCGCACCGGCAGGCACCGACGTGTGCATCCACCCGAGCCCGGAGAGCAACCGCCGCATCGAGGCGTCGACCAAGGCGTCGGGGCCGCGCTCGGCGCGGCATTCGGCGACGGCACGGTCCAACGCGTCACGACGCAGGATCGACAGCATCCACTCGATCCGTGGCCCCGCATCATCATCGGCCTCCGAGGCGGTCGACGATGCGGCGATGGCCTCGACCTCGTCCGGAGTGGTTGCTGCGGCCTGGACCAACGCCGGGACCACGACCGGGGCGCCCGGTTGGTCACAGCCCAGACACAGCACCCAGTCGGGGCATGCTCCCTGGGCATCGAGGGCCTCGAGTCCCGCGGCCAACGCCGCCGCCGGTCCGGCATAGGCCGGCTCTTCCCTGGTCCTCACCACACCGGATGGCACCTCCAGATCCTCGTGGCCGACCACCACGACCGGATCACACCCCGCACACGCGTCGCACACCACGTCGACCAGACGATGACCCGCCAGGTCGACCTCGGCCTTGCGCACCCCACCCAGGCGACTTCCCCGGCCACCGGCAAGCACGATCGCCGCACAGGTGATGGCGACGGGGCCGGTCAACCGTCGAAGGTCTCCCAGCCGCGACGTGCCTTGGCAGGCACCCGAGACCGGTAGACGATGTAGGGCCGGGTCAGATAACCCAGCGGCACACTGAACACGTGCACCAGGCGGGTGAACGGCCACACCGCGAACAGACACAACGCCGAGAAGGCGTGCAGCCGGTAGAAGAGAGGCGCGCTCGTGATGGTCACCGGGTCGGGATGGAAGCTCCAGATCTGCCGGAACCAGATCGACACGCCTTGGCGGTAGTCGTAGTCGCCCTGCCACAGCCCGGTCCCGTGGATCATCGTGGCGAGCACCCCGAAGATGATCACGGCCGACAGCATCAGGAACATCGTCTTGTCCATCATCGTGGTCGCGCCGAACACGCGGGTGTTGGTCCGACGGCGGTACAGCAGCAGCAACAACCCACCGACGGTCGCGACTGCGGCGCCCATGCCCAGGATCAACGCACCCCAGTGGTACACGTCATGGGTGATGCCGATTGCGTCGGTCCATTCGACCGGGATGCACAGACCGACCACGTGGCCGACGAACACCGCCAGGATCCCGAAATGGAACAACGGCGACCCGATCCGCAGCAGGCGCGACTCGTACATCTGGGACGACCGGGTCGTCCACCCGAACTGGTCGTTGCGCCAACGCCAGATGTGTCCGCCGATGAACACCACCATCACCATGTAGGGGAACGCCACCCACACCAGCAGGTCGAAGGTCTCTCTGGTCACGGCCGACCTCCTCGTTCGTTCGCCGGCGCGCTTGCCGGTGTACCCGTCGGTTTCCGCGTCGGCATCGGAACCTCCTGGCCGTTGTGGCCCCGCCGCCCCTCGAAGGTCGGCCCCGGCCGGGACGCCGGATAGATCTGGTCGAACATCTCGTTGCCGTAGCCGTCCAGGCCGACGGATTCCTCCGCCGGGCCGTTCGCAGCGAGGGCGAGCATCGCGTCGGTCTCGGCGTCCGACATGGCCGGCAGCGCCGTCGAGACCGCCTCGATCGCGCCGTGCCAGGGCGAGCCGGCCTCCGCGAGGTGGCGGCGCAGCAACTCGAGCCCCGGACGATGCTGCTCCAAGATGCCCAAACCGGCCTCCAACGACGTACCCGCGGCGAACTCGAGCACGATCGACAGATGATCGGGCAGCTCGTCGCGGGTCACTTCCAGACCGCAGTCGAGGTAGATCTGGCGGATGTCGATGAGTGCCATACCCCGACGGCGGGTGTCGCCACTTGAGTAGTAGGTCAGGTACAGACAGCCCCGGCGGCGGGTGTCGAAGGTCTCCACGTAGCGTTCGCACAGGCTCACCGGATCGGCGGCGGCGAGCGCGTCGACGGTGCGCCCCAGCGGCTCGGCCAGGCGGGCATCCAGCCCGGCGGCGAGCCGGCCGATGTCATCGAGCCGGGCGCGCACCGAATCGTCTGGGTAGCCGATCAGCCACGACGCGCACGCGAGTGCCGCCCGGACCTCATCGGCGTCCAGGCGATGTGCGGTACGCCGCTCACGGGTCCGCCCCAACAGCGGGGTCACGTCCGGTCCCTCTTTCGGCTGGGCGAGGCGACCCGCTGCCAGATGCCGGGGGTCTTGCCCAGCGGTTCGCTCGACATCGCCTCGGTCATCCCCGGGCCGCCCTCGACGTTCAAGGCACAATCCGTGGCGATCGACTCGAGGTCGTGGGCCTCTTCGCGGTGCGCCGCCGGGATCACATAGCGCTCGTCGTATTTGGCGATCGCCAGCAGCCGGTACATCTGCTGCATCTGGATGCCACTCATGCCCACGGCGTTGGCGATCCCCTCCCTCGGGTCATTGCCCAGGTTGATGTCGCGCATGTAGGAGCGCATCGCCGCCAGCCGGTAGAGCACCCGCTCCACGGTGGGCACGTGGCCGGCAGTGAACAGGTTGGCGAGGTACTCCACCGGGATCCGCAGCGTGTCGATCGCCGAGAACAGATTCTCGGCGTCCTCGGCGTCGTAACCGGTGTCGCGCACCACATCCACCACCGGCGACAGCGGCGGGATGTACCAGACCATCG
>CAYVAS010000063.1:0-15871 GCA_964449375.1 uncultured Iamiaceae bacterium
TTCTCGACATTACCGCCAGCGCCGACGAACGCGAGACCATCGTGCACGTGGTCGAGCAGGTCGCCAGCCAGGTATTCATTCCACTGACGGTCGGCGGCGGCATCCGCTCGGTGGCCGACGTGCGGCGCATGCTCAACGCCGGCGCCGACAAGGTGTCGATCAACACCGCGGCGGTGCAACGCCCCGAACTCGTCGGCGAGATCGCCGAGGTGTTCGGCAGCCAGTGCGTCGTGGTCGCCATCGACGCGAAGGCCCGGGAGGACGGACCCGGTTGGGAGGTGTTCCTGCACGGTGGGCGCACCGCCACGGGGCGTGACGTGCTGCAGTGGGCCCGCGAAGCCGCCGAGCGGGGAGCGGGGGAGCTCCTGTTGACCTCGATGGACCGCGACGGCACCCGTGACGGATTCGACCTCGCCCTGACCCGGGCGGTGGCCGGGGCGGTGCCGGTTCCCGTGATCGCCTCGGGCGGTGTCGGAACCCTCGACCACCTGGTCGACGGGGTCGTCGAGGGACGGGCCGACGCGGTGCTGGCCGCGTCGATCTTCCACTTCGGGGACCACACCATCGCCGAGGCCAAGGCCGCCCTGGCGGATCGCGGCGTCACCGTTCGCCCGGTCGAGGCGTGACGCCGTAGCCTCACGCGTCGTGAGCGACACCGCGGCCACCCCCATCCCCGTCGTCGAATCCGAACTGGACCGGATCGCCTGGAATACCGACGGGCTGGCTCCCGCCATCGTCCAGGAACGCTCCACCGGGCAGGTGCTGATGATGGCCTGGATGAACGAGGCCACGCTGCGGCGCAGCCTCGCCGAGGGGCGCACGGTGTTCTGGAGCCGGTCGCGGGGCGAGGAGTGGCGCAAGGGCGACACCTCGGGTGAGCGGCAGTGGATCCGCTCGGCGTTCTACGACTGCGACGGTGACGCCCTGTTGTTCGTCGTCGACCAGGACGGTCAGGGTGCGTGCCACACCGGCCACCACTCGTGTTTCCACCGGGCTTTCGGTGCTGACGCGTGAGGAGTTCCGCTCGCTGGCGGCCCGGCACCGGGTGGTGCCGGTCTGGCGGGAGCTGCTCGCCGACCTGATCACCCCCGTCGCCGCGTTCGCCCGCCTGTGCGGCGACGAGCCGGGATTCCTGTTCGAATCGGTCGAGCACGGCGAACGCTGGGGACGGTGGTCCTTCATCGGTCGTCGTCCCCTGGCGACCCTGCGCAGCCACGGATCGAAGGTGCAGATCGACGGGCAGCTCGGCGTCGAGGTGCCCCGGGACCGGGGGATCCTGTCCGCCGTGGCGGCCCTCACCGACCTGGTCGACGCACCGGCGATCGCCGAGCTGCCACCGCTGCACGGGGGCCTGGTCGGCTACTTCGGCTACGACGTGGTCCGCGAGATCGAGGACCTCGGCGACCCACCCCCCGACGACCGGGGGCTTCCCGACGCGGTGCTCGACGTGATCGGCGAGCTGGCGGCCTTCGACCACTTCCGCCAACGGGTGGTCCTGGTCGCCAACGCGTGGATCCCGACCGATGCCGACGCCGCTGCCGTGGACGCCGCCTACGACGACGCCTGCGCCCGCCTGGCCGCGCTCGCCGCGGACGGGGCCAGCCCGCTGTCCGAACCGCTCACCGAGCCGCCGCGGCCCGGGGAGGCCCCGGCCGAGGCCGTCGACGAGACCGACGCCGCGGTGTTCGAGGCCGCCGTCGAATCGGCCCGGGACCTCATCGGCGCCGGTGACATCTTCCAGGTGGTGCTCTCCCAACGGTTCGCGCTCGACCTCGACGCCGACCCCTTCGACCTGTACCGGGTCCTGCGCCAGATCAACCCGAGCCCCTACATGTTCTTCGTGCGCGACCCGGAGGTGACCCTGGTGGGTTCCTCACCGGAACCGCTGGTGACCGTACGCGACGGTGTGGTGACCTCGCGGCCCATCGCGGGCACCCGGTTCCGCGGCGCCACCGAGGCCGACGACCGGCGTCTGGCCGCGGAACTCCGTGAGCACCCCAAGGAGGTCGCCGAGCACGTGATGCTGGTGGACCTGGCCCGCAACGATCTGGGACGGGTCGTGGCCTTCGGCACCTGCACGGTGGACGAACTGATGACCCTGGAGCGCTACAGCCACGTGATGCACCTGACCTCCGAGGTCACCGGCGATCTCGCCGCCGACGCCGGGCTGGTCGACGTGCTGCGCGCCACGATGCCGGCCGGGACGGTGTCGGGCGCACCCAAGGTGCGGGCGATGCAGATCATCGACGAGCTCGAGCCGTTCAAACGAGGGCCCTACGCCGGGGTCGTGGGCTACCTGGACTTCGCCGGCACCCTGGACGTGGCGATCGCGATCCGGACCATGGTCGTGGCTCCGGACGGGCGCGCCTGGGTCCAGGCGGGCGCAGGGATCGTGGCCGACAGCGTCGCCGCCGACGAGAACCTGGAATGCCACAACAAGGCCCGTGCCCTGCTGGCCGCGGTGCCTGCGGCGCGCCGGATGACCGCGGCCCGCCGCGACGTCTGAACAGGCGCCTCAGGACCTCTCGGCGACCAGCCGGGACGCGGCGTCGGTGGCGGCGATCGCGACCATTCCGCCGCGCAGGTCTCCGGCGACTCCGTCTCCCATGCGGTTCATCACGTAGGCCACCGACGTCGCGGTGTCCAGGTCGGTGACCACGATCGACCCGCCCCAGCCACCCCAGTAGAACGCCCGGGGGTTCGGGCTGAGGGGCACCTGGGGGGTCATCAGCCCGTAGCCCAGACCGAATCGGGTGGTCATGCCCAACACCCGGTCCACGCTGGCGGAGCGTTCCTGGACGATCGACTCGACCGTCTCCGGACTCATCAGCCGGACTCCGTCCAGCGTGCCGCCACAAGCGAGCGCGGCGTGGACCCGGGCGACCGCTCGCGCGTTGCCGATCCCCCCGGCTGCCGGGATCTCCGCGGCCCGCCATGCCCGGGTCTGCGGTTCGGTCGCGTCGAGCGGGCAGCTCAGCACCGAGCGCAGCGCGATGGAGTCGGGGTCCCGGGGGGCCGTCGCGGTCAGCGAGGCGAAGTCCGGCGGGATCAGTTCCGCGACCCGGTCGTCGTCGGTCTCGGGAAGCGAGAAGTGGAAGTCGACGTCGAGGGGACCGGCGACCTCGGCGGCGAAGAAGGTGCCCACGCTCATCCCGGTGATCCGTCGGACGACCTCGCCCAGCAGGAAGCCCTGGGTGATCAGGTGGTAACCGGAGCCCTCACCCGGGGTCCACCACGGCGCCTGGGCCGCCAGACCCGCGCACACCCGGTCCCAGTCGTAGAGGTCCTCCGGTGCGATCGCCGGGTCGAAACCGCTCAGACCGGCGGTGTGGCTCAGCACCTGGGCGACGGTGATGCCGTCCTTTCCCCGGGCTGCGAACTCGGGCCAGTGCGAGGCCACCGTGTCCTCCGGGTCCAACAGCCCCCGGTCGATCAGCATCAGCACACACACGAAGGTCATCGTCTTGGTGATCGAGTAGACGTTGACGATCGTGTCCCGGTCCCAGGGACGGCCCGCCGGGTCGGCGTCGCCGGCCCACAGGTCGACCACGGGCCGGCCCCGGTGGGTCACCGCGACGGCCGCGCCCAGTTCTTCGCCCCGTTCGAAGTTGCCGACGAACGCGGCACGGACGGCGTCGAAGCCCTCCTCACAGAATCCGTGGATCTCCATGGCGCTGCAGGCTACCCGTGCGTCGTACCCCGCCGGCGCCGGGTACCATGCCCGCCATGACGAAAACCGCGATGGTCGCCCACCTGGTGGCGATTCCCGAGCTGACCGACGAGGTCGAGGAGATCCTGCGGGGCCTGGTCGCCTCCACCTCCGAGGAGGACGGCACCGAGATCTACGTCCTCAACCGGGACCCGAACCAGGAGAACTCCTTCTGGTTCTACGAGCTCTACACCGACGATGCAGCGCTCGCCGACCACGGTGGCAGCGCCGCCATGGCCGAGGCGATGGTCGCGCTCGACGGCAAGCTCGCCGAAGCACCGATGCTCACGGTGGTGTCCCCGCTGGTGGCAAAAGGCATCACTCTTTGACCTACCTGGACCGGATCCTGCACGCCCACCGCGCCGCGGCGGCCACCGACACCCGGCCTCGGGCCCGGCTCGCCGAGGCCGCCGGCGCCGCCGGTGACCTCCGCGACTTCGCAGGCGCGCTGCGGGCCGACGGCCACCTCGCAGTGATCGCCGAGATCAAGCGGCGGTCACCCTCGAAGGGCGCGTTGCGGGCCGATCTGGATCCTGCGGGCGTCGCCGGTGCGTATGCCGCCGGCGGAGCGAGCGCGCTGTCGGTGCTCACCGACACCGAGTTCTTCGGGGGCTCCGCCGAGGATCTGCGTGCGGCCCGGGAGGCCGGGTCGCTGCCGGTGCTGCGCAAGGACTTCACCGTCGCCGAGGCCGACGTGTACGACGCCAGGATCATGGGCGCCGACGCGCTTCTGTTGATCGTGGCCGCGCTGGACGACGCCGAACTCGCCGATCTGCACGCGCTGGCCACCGGCCTCGGAATGGCGGTCCTGGTGGAGACCCACGACGAGGCCGAGGTCGAGCGGGCGCTGGCCGTGGGCGCCACGATCATCGGGGTGAACCAACGTGACCTGGTGACCTTCGAGGTCGACACCGACCGGGCGGTGCGGGTGGCCGCGGCGATCCCCGCCGAGGTCGTGACCGTCGCCGAATCGGGTATCCGCGACGCCGCAGACGCCCACCGGCTGGCCGCGGCGGGCTACGACGCGGTCCTCGTGGGCGAGTCACTGGTAACCGCGGAGGACCCGGCAGCCGCGGTCGACGCGTTGCGGGCGATCCCCACGTCCACGCCGGCGACGTCGTAGCATTTCGTCGTGTTCGTCAAGGTCTGCGGGATCACCAGCGAAGAAGACGCCCTGCTGGCGGTGGCGATGGGAGCCGACGCCGTCGGGTTCATCTTCGCGCCCTCGACCCGCCAGATCGCGCTCAGTAGGGCTCGCGACATCGCCAATCGCTTGCCCCGTGAGGTGCTGACCGTGGGGGTGTTCCGCGACGAAGCACCCGAGCGGGTCGTCGAGATGGTCAACTCCGCCGGTCTGCGGGCGGCCCAGTTGCACGGCCACGAATCGCCCGAACAGACCCGCTGGGTGCGCGAGCGACTCCGGATGGTCATCAAGGCCTTTCCGGGCGGTTCGCCGCTGATGGAACGCTGGGACGACTACGGCGCCGACGTGTTGATGATCGATTCACCCCGACCGGGCAGCGGCGAGATCTTCGACTGGTCGCTGGCCGAAGACGCGCCCCGCGGCGCCCGCATCCTGCTCGCCGGCGGTCTGACACCGGACAACGTGGCCGCTGCCATCGACAAGGTGCAGCCCTGGGGCGTGGACGCGGCGACCGGTCTGGAACGCGAGGCGGGGCCGCCAGGAGCCAAGGACCCGGTGAAGGTCCGACGCTTCGTGGCGGCGGCTCACGCGGCCGAGCCCGTGGGGTTCCGCTCCGAATCCGAGCTGCCCTATGACTGGATGAGCGAATGAGCCCGCGGGGGTGGACGATGGGGTTGCCGACCGCCTCGGGTCGCTTCGGCGACTTCGGTGGCCGCTTCGTGCCGGAGACCCTGATGCCGGCCTGCCTGGAACTGGAGGAGGCGTTCACCGAGGCCTGGGGCGACCCGGACTTCCGTTCCGAACTGGACGGGTGGTTGCGCGACTACGCGGGTCGACCGTCCCTGCTCACCGAGGCGCACCGTCTGTCCGCGGAGTTGGGGTGCCGTGTCCTGCTCAAACGCGAGGATCTCAACCACACCGGCAGCCACAAGATCAACAACGTGCTCGGCCAGGCGCTCCTGGCCCGACGGATGGGCAAGCACCGTCTGGTTGCCGAGACCGGCGCCGGACAGCACGGGGTGGCCACCGCCACGGTGGCCGCACTCTTCGGCCTGGAGTGTGTGGTCTACATGGGCGAGGTCGACATGGAACGCCAGGCGTTGAACGTGTTCCGGATGGAACTGCTCGGCGCCGAGGTGCGGCCCGCCACCACCGGGAGCCGCACCCTGAAGGACGCGGTCAACGAGGCGTTGCGCGACTGGGTCGCCAGCGTGGCGACCACCCACTACCTGATCGGTTCGGTGATGGGCCCGCACCCCTACCCCTGGCTGGTGCGTGAACTGCACCGGGTGATCGGCGACGAGGCCCGTGAGCAGTGCCGGACGCTCACCGGCGGTGACCCGGACGTGGTGGTGGCCTGCGTGGGCGGCGGCTCGAACGCCGCCGGGATCTTCGCCGGGTTCGCCGAGACCGACGTCGAGCTCGTCGGCGCCGAACCGGCCGGTGGCGCCGCGGTGGGCCGTGGTGTGCCCGGCGTGGTCCACGGCATGTACTCGTTCCTGCTCCAGGACGAGGAGGGCCAGGTGCTCGAGGCCGAGTCGATCTCGGCGGGGCTCGACTATCCGGGGATCGGCCCCGAGCACGCGCAGCTCGCCGCCTCGGGACGGGCCCGCTACGAATCGGTCACCGACGCGGAGGTGCTGGACGCCTTCGCGCTGCTCAGCCGCACCGAGGGCATCATCCCCGCGTTGGAGTCGGCCCATGCGCTCGCCTGGGTGAGCCGGTCCCGCGAGGCGCTCGCCGGCCGTACCGTGGTGGTGAACCTGTCGGGCCGTGGCGACAAGGACGTCGCCCAGGTCGCCCGGATCATGGGGGCCGTCGATGACTGAGATCGTGGCGAAGGCCGCTTCCGGCGTGGCGGTCCAGACCACGCTGGTGGCAAAGCGCGACGCGGGTCGCAAACTGCTGTCGCCCTTCGTCACCGGGCGGATCCGACCCGACTGGTTGGATCTGGTCTCGGCCTACGTCGAGGCCGGGGCCGATGCCATCGAGATCGGTTTTCCGTTCTCGGATCCGGTCATGGACGGCCCCACGATCCAGGCCGCCTCGACCCAGGCGCTCGGCCACGGTGCCACGCCCTTCGCGATCCTCGACGACCTCGCCCGCATCGACGTCCCGATCCCGCTGGTGGCGATGACCTATTACAACCTGGTCCAGCGGGCCGGCCCGGAGCGTTTCGCCGAACGGATGGCCGCCGCCGGGGTCCGGGGCATCATCCTGCCCGACGTGCCCCTGGAGGAGCTCGGCCCCTGGTGGGACGCCGCGGCGACGAACGACATCGCCACCATCGGCCTGGTGGGACCGGTCACCCCCGACGACCGCCTGCGGCGGGTGTGCGACGCCGCGTCGGGGTTCATCTACGGGGTGAACCTGATGGGGGTCACCGGTGAACGCTCGGACGTCTCGGTCGATTCGGCGGTGCTCGCCGGCCGCATCGCGGCGGTCAGTGACCTGCCGGCGCTCATGGGCTTCGGGATCGCCACGCCCGAACACGCCGCCGCGGTCGCGTCGGTCTCGGACGGGGTGATCGTGGCGTCGGCGATCATGCGCCGGGTGCTGGAGGGCGAGAGTGCGGACCAGATCCGGTCCTTCGTCGCCGCGCTCCGCTCCGCGGTCGATCAGGGGAGAGCCCCGACCTAGGTGCCCGGCGCCTCCGGCGCGTCGCCGTAGGTCTCGTTGCCGTTGTCGAGCGGGTCGTACACGGCGCTGACCACGACCCAGCCCTGGGCTCGTTTCTCGGTGTTGATCTGGATCAGGCCGGACTCGGCGCGATACACGCACCCACCTTCGGGGATCGAATCGTCGGTGGTGCAACCTCTGATCCACATGGCGTCGTCGGGCACCGCGAAGATCCCCATGACCGCGAGCGCGTCCGCGATGTGGGCGGCGCCGTCCGGATCGTCGTTCTCCCAGGCGGCCACCAGGTCCGCGGCGGCCTGCGCGCTGGTCGGAGCCCCGCCGGTCGCCCGCGGCGGCTCGGTGGTGGTGGGTGGCAGGGTCGTGGTCGGCACGGTCGACGGCGCCGTGGAGGTGGCGTCCGAGGCGTCCGACGAGGTGCCGCATCCGGCCAGCAGGCTCAGCACCGCGGCCAGGACCAGAGTGCCCTGAAGCAGGCGTCCACGCATGGCGGCGAAGCCTACCGGCGTAGGTGTTCGTCGAAGAACGCGAGCGTCCGCTTCCAGGCGAGCTCGGCGGCGTCCTCGTCCCAGGTGGGCCCCGCTTCGAAGAACCCGCTGCGGGTGCCGGGGTAGTCGAAGCACTCGGCCACCGGACTCTCCAGGTGCAGGGCCGCGCTCAGCAGCACCTTGTCGTCGTCGGAGACGTCCTCGTCGACCTCGGCGAAGTGACCCTGGACCGCGCTGTCCAGGTCCAGGTGGTCCACGTCCTGGCTGCCGTAGAAGAAGCTCACCGCGCCCACCAGTCCGGGGTTGCGCGACGCCAGCCACAACGCCCAGGAGGCCCCCATCTGCAGGCCGAGCACTCCGATGGACGCGTCGGGGGTGACGCCGGTGGTCCGCAGCAGGTGGGCTGCGGACAGCACCAGGTCCGCGACGACGTCCATGTCCCGTTCGTGCAGCCAGCGCCGGGCGACGTCTGGGTCGGTGGTGGTCCTTCCGTCGCCGACCAGGTCCGGGGCGAGCGCCACATGGCCGTTGTCGGCCAGACGGTCACACACCGCCCGGATCCGGTCGTCCAGGCCCCACCAGGAGCCCAGCACCAGCACGCCGGTGCCTTCGCCGCTCTCGGGCGCGATCAGATACCCGCTTCCGGACATGACATCGCACGCTACCGTGGACGCACATGAGTGCCGATCGAACCCTGCTCACCGAAGGAGACCGTGCACCGGCGTTCTCGCTGCAGAACCAGGACGCCGAACCGGTCGAACTGTCGGACTTCGCAGGTGCACCGGTGCTGGTGTACTTCTATCCCCGAGCGGACACGCCGGGGTGCACCACCCAGGCCTGCGGCCTGCGCGACGTCGCCGGAGACATCGGCGACACCGCGATCGTGGGGATCAGCCCCGACACCCCCGACAAGCTGGCCCGCTTCGCGGAGAAGCACGACCTGGGCTTCACGCTGTTGTCGGACCCCGATCACGAGGTGATCGAGGCGTACGGCGCCTGGGGCGAACGCAACATGTATGGCCGGAAGTTCATGGGCGTCATCCGCTCGGCGGTGCTCGTCGACGCCGAGGGCCGGGTCGCGAAGGTCTGGGGAAAGATCAGCCCGAAGAAGACCCCGGAGGAGCTCGTCAGGGCGTTGCAGACCCTGGAGGTCTGACCGCCTCGGAGGCCGGGACGAGCAGATGCGCGGCACGCGCTCGGTTGCGGGCCACCGCGAAGTCCCGGTAGGCCTTGAGCCCACCGACGAGGAGCGCTGCGGCGACCAGGACCCGTGTTCGTCGCCGTTTCATCGCTTGGATAGGCTCCTTGGTCTCGACGGCGTCGTGCTGCGCCCGGATGGCGAAACTGGCAAACGCGATGGTCTCAAACACCATTGCCCGAAAGGGCTTGCGGGTTCAAGTCCCGCTCCGGGCACCAACGACGGCTGGTCCAGGTGGCTCAGTGGCCTCCCGGGCCGCCTCCGGAGAAGTGGTCGATGAAGCGTTCCAGGGCCTCGACGTCCACACCGGTGCAGTGCTGGTGGGTGACCCACGCGGTGGCCGCCACGCGGGTGTCGCCGGGCAACGATTCGGCCGGGGCGACCAGGACCTCGTCGGAATCGAGCGCTTCGAGCTGGTCCACCTCGTCGGCGCCCAGGTCGTGGTACTGGATGAGGACCCGCCCGGCCTCGAGCTGGCCGACCTGGACCTGGAGCGGTACCGGTTCGGTGGCCGGCCCCGGGACCGCCGGTCCGGGTTGGTGCGCGCCCGACGTCGGCGGGTCGGTCTGGTAGCTGGGAGGGGGAGCGCCGGGGAGCACGTGTACCGCGGAGGCCGGGTCGAGAGGGTCGTGGACCACCGGCCCGCACGCGTCGCTCGTTTCACCGCATCCGGGCACGAGCGCAGCGATGAGCACGCCCAGGCCGACCAGGATGACACGACGGCTCATGGACGAAAGCCTTGCACGGGTGCGCTGGTCGACCGCGATCCGCCGGTCCCTAGACTGCCGGGCGTGTCGCGGAAACGGATCGAACGTCGCCTGGCGGATGTCGGGGAACGTCTGCGCGCGCTCCGGGAGGAGGCCGAGGCGGGGCGGGCCCAACTCGAACAGGTCGCCGACGAAGCCGACGACGCCCGCATCCGGGCGTTGGTCTCGGACACGCCGCTGGACCGCCACGACCACCGCGACGCGCAACGCAGCGCGGATACGCTCGCGAAGCGCCAGGCCACGGTGCTGGCCCGGATCGCCGAACTCGAGGCGCGACAGGATGAACTGCTCGATGAACTGGTGTCCCTGAATGGCTGACGATGCACCCTCGCCGGGTCCGTCCGATCGAAAGGTGTCCGAGTTGCCGAACCGTGAAGCCGCGAAGTACGAACCCATACGGGTGGTCATCGCCGAGGACGAGGCGATCATCCGACTGGATCTGCGGGAGACCCTCGAGGAGGAGGGGTACGAGGTGGTCGGCGAGACCGGCCGCGGTGACGAAGCCGTCGATCTGGTCCGCGAGCTCGCCCCGGACGTCGCGATCCTCGACATCAAGATGCCGGGACTGGACGGTCTGTCGGCGGCCCGCGAGATCACCGGGGAACGACGTGCGGCGGTGGTGATCCTCACCGCGTTCAGTCAGCGTGATCTGATCGAACGGGCCCGGGACGCGGGCGCGATGGCGTATCTGGTCAAGCCCTACCAACGCTCCGAACTGGTGCCCGCCATCGAGGTGGCCCTGGCGCGTTTCGCCGACATGCGGGAACTGCACGACCGCGCCACGACCCTGGAGGGCCAGTTGGAGACCCGCAAGCTGGTCGACCGGGCAAAAGGGCAACTCATGGACGACGCGGAGCTCAGTGAGCACGCGGCCTTCGGCTTCATCCAGCGGACCGCCATGGAGGACCGGCAGACCATGCGACGGGTGGCCGAACGGATCATCGCCGGCGAACTCACCCCGTGAACGCCGCGGCGGGGATCGCCGAGCGAGCGTTCTTCCGCGAGGAGTTCCAACGACGGACCGTGGTCATCGCCTGGCGGGACGGGGCCAGCGACGACATCGTCGAGGTGGTCCGCGAGCTGCTGGCCGGCACCAGCCGGGTCCTCGTCGTGGCCGAGGACCGCGACGGCCGACCCGCCGAGGTCGCCGAGGCGCTGGGTGCGGTCTCGGTGCCAGCGCCGGTGACCGCCGACGATCTGGCGGCACTGTGGACGGATCTGGAGGACACCGGTCGCAGGGTCGTGGCCACGCCGGGTGACCCGGCCGGGCCCGCCGCGGCGGTGGCCGGTCGGCTCGGCGTCCACAAGCTGGTCATCACCGACCCGGCCGGGGGGTGCGGTCGGAGCTTCGCATCGCGGGCCGACCTGGAGACCCCCGGTGTGCTGACCCCGGAGCTCGTCGACGCGGTGCGCGCCGCGCTGGACGGTGGCGTGGGCGGGGTGAACCTGTGTCGGAGCGCCGATCTGGACACCGAGCTGTTCACGTTCGACGGCGCCGGCACGCTGTTCACCGCGGACACCTACGTGCTGGTGAACCGTCTCAGAGCCGCGGACCTGGGGGTCGTGACCCAGCTCGTCGCCCGCGGTGTCGCCGAGGGCTACCTGCGGCCGCGTACCCGGGTCGAGGTCGCTCGACTGGCACTCGA
Organism: uncultured Iamiaceae bacterium; assembly: GCA_964449375.1. Classification (GTDB taxonomy): domain Bacteria; phylum Actinomycetota; class Acidimicrobiia; order Acidimicrobiales; family Iamiaceae; genus JAFDWI01. The sequence continues at coordinate 11,590 of CAYVAS010000063.1, forward strand.
CGGCCTGGGCGCCCGGGTCGGTCCCAGCCGGCTGCTCGCAGGCTTCGGCGCGCTGGAGACCGAACGCTACGCCGCGACCGACGTGGCCGAGATCACCTGCCTGTACACCGTCAACCGCTACGAGGGTGAAGGGGTCGGCGGCCAGCTCGTCGCTGGTCTGGTCGAGGCCGCACGTCGACGGGGTGTGCGGGCGGTGTTCGCCTGTACGGTCTCGGCGCGGGCGACCGCCCTGTTCGAACGCGCCGGGTTCCGGCAGGTCGCCCTGGACCGTCTCCCCGCCGAGAAGTGGGTCGGCTACGATCCGGCGCGGCGCAACGTCGTGACCGCGACCTGGTTGGATCTCGACGCCGACGCCGGGACTGCGGGCGAATCGAGGCAGACATGACCACGGTCCTCATCGACGGCAACTCGCTCGTCTACCGGGCGTTCTTCGCGCTGCCCACCGACCTGGCGACCTCGTCGGGTCAGGTCACCAACGCGGTCTACGGGTTCACCTCGATGCTGGTGAACCTGCTGCGCGACCACCGACCCGACCGCATCGCGGTGGCCTTCGACACCGCGGCGCCCACCTACCGGCACCGCATCGTGGAGTCCTACAAGGCCCAACGTGACGAGACCCCCGAGCTCCTCGTCGGCCAGTTCGACCTGGTCACCCAGGTGCTCGACGTGCTCGGCATCCGCCGGATCGCGGTGGACGGCTACGAAGCCGACGACGTGATCGCCACGCTGGCCACCCGGGCGGCGGACGCCGGCGAGCAGGTGATCGTGGTGACCGGTGACCGCGACGCCTACCAGCTCGTGTCCGACCCGCTCATCCAGGTGCTCTACAACAAGCGGGGCGTGTCCGACTACGTCCTCTACGACGAGGCCGGCATCGTGGAACGCACCGGCGTGACGCCGGGTCAGTACGTCGACTATGCCGCACTCCGAGGCGATCCCTCGGACAACCTGCCGGGTGTCCCGGGAGTGGGGGAGAAGACGGCGGCCAGGTTGATCACCTCCTACGGCGACGTGGACGGTGTGCTCGACAACATCGAGGCCCAGACTCCCAAGCTCCGCGAGAACCTGGCTGCCAACGCGGACCGGGTCCGCACCAACGTGGAGTTGATGCGTCTGGACCGCGATGCGCCGGTCGGCTGTGAGCTCGACGACCTGGTCGCCGACCGGGACCGGGACGCCGCCGAGATCCGTCGGCTGTTCGATTTCCTGGAGTTCCGGGGAATGTTCGACCGCTTCGCCGAGGTGCTGGACCTCGAAGCCGGATCGGTGGGGGAGCCCGAGGCGGTGGCGACCCGTCGGGCCAGCGACGTGGCCGTGCCCGTGGACACCGCGGGGCTCGTCGAGGCCTTGGAAGGGCTCGGTGCGCTGCCGATGCGGCTGGTGGTGGGCACCTGGGAACCCGGAGGAGAGGAGCTGCGCGCGCTGCTGGTGGGCGGGGTGGTCGACGACGAGTCGATGACCGTGGTGGTGGTGCGCGCCCCGCTGCTCGAGGACGCCGCGGCGCGTGCCTCGCTGGCCGGGACCCTCGGCGCCGGACCGGTCGCCGGCCACGGGGTCCAGCGGCTGCTGCGGTGGCTGCTCGGCATCGGAATCGACGGGGTCGACCTGCGCTTCGACACGATGCTGGCCGCCTACCTGCTGAACCCGGCGGCCGCCGAGTACACCGTGGGCGAAGTCGTGTCCCACGTCCTGGGGCGCAGCCTGCCCGATCACCCGACCTCGGACGACGCTCAGGGCCAGTTCGACCTGGAGGATCCGACCACCACGGTCGACACCTTCGACGACGCCGTCGCCGAGATCGAGGCCGTCGCCGAACTCGTCGAGTCCCTCGGTGAGCACCTCGAGGCCCAGGGCATGCTCTCGCTGCTCACCGACATCGAGGTGCCGCTGGTGAGCGTGCTCGCCCGGATGGAACACGTCGGTGTGGGCATCGACGTGGACGCGCTCGAAGCGCTGGGAGCGGACCTCACCCGCCGCGCCGCGCTCCTGACCGAACAGATCCACGCCCACGCGGGACGGCCCTTCAACGTCAACTCCACCAAGCAGCTCCGCGAGGTGCTCTTCGACGAGCTGGGACTGACCCCCCAGAAGAAGACCAAGACCGGGTACTCCACCGACGCCGCGACGCTCGAGAAGCTCCGGGGCGAACACGACATCGTCGAGGCGCTGCTGACCTACCGGGAGGTGGAGAAGCTCCGTTCCACCTACGCGGAGGGGTTGCGGGCCGAGGTGGCCGCAGACGGTCGGATCCACGCCACGTTCAACCAGACCGTGGCGCGCACCGGCCGGCTCAGCTCGGACCGCCCGAACCTGCACAACATCCCGATCCGCACCGACGAGGGTCGGGCCTTCCGACGGGTGTTCATCCCACGGGAGGGCACCGAGCTGCTGGTCGCCGACTACAACCAGGTCGAGCTGCGCTGCATCGCCCACCTCAGCGGCGACCCGGGACTGATCGAGGCCTTCGCCCGCGGAGACGACATCCACACCGCGACCGCGGCGCGGGTGTTCGGTGTGGAACCGGCGGCGGTCACCCACGCTCAGCGGGACCGGGCCAAGATGATCTCCTACGGGCTGGCCTACGGCATGGAGGCCTACGGGCTCGCCCAACGCCTCGGGGTCGAGGTGGCCGAGGCGCGTCTGATCCTGGACGCGTACTTCGAGGCGTTTCCGTCGGTGAAGTCCTACATGGAGGCCACCGTGGCCGAAGCCCGGGACCGCGGCTACACGGTGACCCTGTTCGGTCGTCGGCGACCGATCCCGGAGTTGGCGTCGTCGAATGCCCGGTTGCGGGCCGCGGGGGAGCGGCAGGCGATGAACGCGGGCATCCAGGGACTGGCCGCGGACATCTTCAAGATCGCCCTGGTCCGCCTGGACGAACGGTTGCGGGCCGCAGCGCACGAGGCGACCCTGATCCTGCAGGTGCACGACGAGGTGATCCTGGAGGTGCCCCCGGCCGAGCGCGACACGGTCGCCGAGCTCACCCGTTCGGTGATGGTCGGCGCCGCGGAACTGGCGGTGCCCCTGGAGGTCAACCTCGCCTTCGGCGACAACTGGGCCGATGCCAAGGGGTGAAATGGACGCCGGGCCGGGCGGGGACCACTGGTTCGAGAGCGCCGCCGAGCATCTGGGTTCGGCGTACCTGCGCTACTCGTTCACCAGAGGCACCGCCGCCGAGGTGGACTTCCTGTTCGCCGAGCTGGGCCTCGAACCGGGCATGCGGGTGCTGGACGTGGGCTGTGGTCCCGGTCGTCACGCGCTGGCCCTGGCCGAGGCGGGCATGCACGTGACCGGGATCGACATCTCGCAGCGCTTCGTGGACCTGGCCACCACCGCCGCCGCCGAGCGGGACCTCGACGCCGAGTTCATCCGAGCCGACGCTCGCACCGTGAGCTTCGCCGAACCCTTCGATGCGGCGATCTCGCTGTGTCAGGGAGCCTTCGGGTTGCAGGGGTCCACGGGTGGGGTGCGGTGGTCGGCGGTCGACGAGGACGCGCTGGTGCTGGGCCGGATCGCGGCGGCTCTGCGCCGGGGAGGCCGGGTGGCGTTGAGCGCGTTCTCGTCGTATTTCCAGGTGCGCTTCCTGGAGGACACCGACACCTTCGACGCCGCCACCGCGGTCAACCACGAGCGCACCGAGCTGCGCAGTCCCGAGGGCGAGGTGATCTCCCACGACCTGTGGACGACCTGTTTCACCCCCCGGGAGCTGCGCCTGATGGCGTCCATCGCCGGCCTCGACGTCGAGGCGGTGTACTCGGTGGCGCCGGGGGACTACGCCCGCCGTGCGCCGACGATCACCTCACCGGAGTTTCTGCTCGTCGCCTCGAAATCGTGATGTTCCCATGCCTCTGGTAGCGTTGGCGTACTCGCGCCCTGTGGGCGACGAGTTCCATCTGCCCCCATCCGATCGAAGAGTTCTCCCTTGACCGACACCGCGACCTCCCCCATCGAGACCTCCCTCGATGACTACACCCCCCGACAGATCATCGCCAACGACCTCGACGTGCCCTTCGAGGAGGCGGTCGGCGCCACCATGGTGGACGTCGAGGACGGCCAGATGGTCGAGGGTCGGGTCGTCCGGATCGACCGCGACGAGGTGATGGTCGACATCGGCTACAAGTCCGAGGGTGTGGTCCCGTCCCGTGAGCTGTCGATCCGCAACGACGTGGACCCTCACGAGGTCGTGTCCCTGGGCGAGACGCTCGAGGCCCTGGTGCTCCAGAAGGAGGACAAGGACGGTCGCCTCCTCCTGTCCAAGAAGCGCGCCCAGTACGAACGGGCC
>CAYVAS010000064.1:0-15755 GCA_964449375.1 uncultured Iamiaceae bacterium
GATCGACTTCGTCTGGGACATCGCCGCCTGGCTGCCCCTGATCGTGATCGCCGACGAACTCGGCGTCGCTCCGGAGGACCGGGCCACGTTGCTGGGGTGGTCCGACGACCTGCTGCGCGGGCTCACCGGCCTGGACGACGACGAGCTCATGGCCCGGACCGCCGAGGCATTCGGTGGCTACTGCACCTACGCGGCGCGCCTGGCCGAGGAGCGTCGCCAGTCTCCCACCGACGACCTCATGAGCGTTCTGGTTCACGCCGAGGTCGACGGCCACCGCCTCGATCAGGACTCGGTGATCGCCGAGTCGTTGCTGCTCCTGATCGGCGGCGACGAGACCACCCGCCACGTGATCTCCGGTGGGCTGTACCAGCTGCTCGTGGAACCGTCCCGGTGGGCCGAGCTGGTCGCCGACCGGTCCCTGGTCGCCGGCGCGGTCGAGGAGATGCTTCGCTGGGTGAGCCCCATCAAGAACATGAACCGGACCGTCACCGAGGACATCGTCTTCCACGGCGCCGAGCTGTCCGCCGGCGACAAGATGCTGCTGCTGTACCCCTCGGCCAACCGTGACGAAACGGTCTTCGAAGATCCGTTCACCTTCGACATCCACCGCAGCCCGAACGAACACGTCGCCTTCGGTGGCTACGGGACCCACCACTGCCTCGGCAAGTCGCTGGCCCGACTGGAGCTGCAGGTGATGTTCGAGACGCTCCTGGACCGGCTCCCCGACCTGGAGCTGGTCGATCCGACCGAACCCGCGTACCGTGCCGCGAACTTCGTGTCCGGCTACGAGACCCTCCCGGTGCGCTTCGAACCCCGCGCCCCGGCCACGCGCTGAGGGTGGACGGTCACGCCGTCCCCGACGCGACGACCCCGGCGTGGCGCCGGTGGCCCTCGGAGAACACGGTGGTGGCGGTCGTCGCGGTGCTCCTGGTCGCCCCCATCGCCGTGGCCACGATCCGGGCCGGGCTCCACGGGTGGGTTCCGGCCTTCGACGAGGCCCACACCGTGTTGCGGGCCCGGCACTCGCTCGGGATCCCTCCTCTCTGGTTGGGGATCTACACCGACGCCAGCAACTGGATCGACTCGGCCACCTACTTTCCCGGTCCGTGGTGGCTGTGGTGGATGGCGTTGCCCATCCGCGTCCTCGGTTCCACCTGGGGTCCGCTGCTGTCGATCGCCGCGCTGAACATCGTCTGGCTCCTGGGAGCCGCCTGGGCCGTCCGGCGTCGCCTGGGTGATCGGGCCGCCATGGCGGTGCTGGTCTTTCTGGCGGCGTTGGTCTGGGGGCTGGGCAACGCGGCGCTGTACTCGGCGTCGGGCCAGGTCATGATCGTGCCGGCCTTCGCCGCCTGTCTGTTCATCGCCTGGGCGGTGGCCGCCGGCGACGAGGGGGTGCTGCCCGTGCTCGCCCTGGTCACCAACTTCATCCTGCTCGACGAGGTGGTGCTGGTCCGCCTGCTGCCCCCCATCGTCGTCGCTGCCGTGGGGATCTGGCTCGTGGGCCTGGCACGCAGCCGGAACCGGCCCGGGTGGCCGGCGGAGCGTCGACGCGCCCGGCGGGCCGCCGTGTGGGCCACGGTGATCACCGGGGTGATGTGGATCCCCTCGCTGATCCAGCAGTTCACCGAGGACCCGGGGAATCTCACCAACCTGTGGCGGGTGGCTCGGGAGGCGCCGGTCCAGTCTGGGGTCTGGGCGCGGGCCGCCGACGTGCTCATCGGCTTCGCGATCCGGCCGCCGTTCTGGTTGGGCGGCAGCCGGGAGTCCAACCTGCTGTTCTACGACGCGGCACAGCCGGGCCTCGTTCGGATCACCGTGGCCGTGGGGGTTCTCGCCGCGTTCGGTCTGGCGGGTCGCTCCGCGTTCCGGCGTCGGGACCGGGCAGCAGCGAGCGTCCTGGCCCTGGCGGCGGTGACCTTGCTGGCGGCCTGGTACAACCTGGCCTACCCGCCCACCCCGACCGGCGTTCCCACCTTCATCGGCCACTACCTGTCGACCTGGGCGGTGGCCATGTTCGTCACTTTCGCCCTGCTCTACGCGGGGGCCCGCGCATGGGGAGAACGTCCCCGACGCCTGACCGCCCCCGTTGCCCTGGTCGCAGCCGCGCTGCTCGCGGTGGTGAACGTTCCCCACGCAAACCACGCCGCGGGCACCTACGCGGCGACCGACGAGATGGTGACGACCTCGGCGACCCTGAACGACGCGGTTCTCGATGCCGTCGCCGACGACGGCGCGGTACGGATCGCGCCACCCACCGTCCACACGAGTCCGTATGTGTCGGCGTTGGCCGTGGCCCTGGCCGACGCGGGCATCCCGTTCTGTGTCGACGGCATCGGGCAGTGGTCGGACCTGGATGTGACCGGCTGCGCCGGACGGGCCACCGCGGTCACGGTCCGCATCGACCTGGACCGCCTCGAGGAGCCCGTCCCGGGTGCGACGGTCGTGGCCCGCCTCGACAGGCTGTCCGCCGCCGAGACCAGCGAGGCGGACACGCTCGCCGAGTCGGTCACCCGGGCACTGGACCGGATCGACGCCCTGGAGCCCACGCCGGAGTACGAAGCCTTCATCGAGACCGCGATACCACCAGGCCCGACCAGACAGGCGTTGTTGGCCGCGCGTTCGCTCGACGATCCCGGAACGATCATGGTGCAACCGGCCCGCCGGCTGTCCTTCGCGGGGGAGGTGGCCAACGTGCACCGGTTGTCGGGGTCGCGCCAGGTGATGATGGTCCGGTTGCCGGGCGTGGCCGACGAGGACCTGCTCCGGTGGGCCGAGCTCGAAGCCGAACGGTCGACCGGCTCGCTGATCGTCACCACCACTCGCTGAACCGTCGCTTCTCAGTCCGAGGTTCGGATCCGCACCTCCACGGCCCGCCCGACACGCCGATCGGTCAGCTCGGCCCACTCGGCCACCTCGGACGGGTCCAGCGCCAGGTCGAACACGCGGACCCCTTGGGCATCGTGGGTCTCGATCAGGTCCTGGCCCCACAGCACCAGCGCGGCGACCAGCCCGCGGCCGTCGCGGTGATGCAGCACCCCGTCGCGTCCCAGAGGCGCCAGCAGCGGGTTCGTCTCCGGATCGGGCGGGGCTCCCAGCACCGTTTCGACGAGCGCGGAGAACTCGGGGGTGAGTTCCAGGTGGCCCCCCTCCGGTTCGGTCTGGTCGACCGCTCGGGTCAAGCGGTCGGTGAGCGCGGTATGTCGCGCCTCCTCGGCCGAGTTCAACGGTGTTTCGCGCACCAGCACCTGCCAGCCCTCACCGGCATCGTCTCCGGTACCTGCCGCGGCGAAGCGGATCTCGACGTCGGGTGGGTTCGCCGAACAGTCGTCGACCGGTGAGGGTTGGAACTGGGGGATGTCGTGGACGCAGACCGGGATTCCCGCATCGTGCAGCCCCACCACTCCAGCCGTGGCATAGGTGTACTGCGTCAGACCGTGGGCCTGCACCCCGACCAGGCCCCGACCCCGGAGGGCCTCGACCACGCGGGGTACCAGCCGGCGGCTGAGTTCGATGTTGGCATCGGTCCCCGAGGTGACCCCGTCGGAGACGTTGGCGTGGGGCAGGTTCAGGATGGTGCACACCACCAGGGCGACGCCCGTGGCGGGCAGCGCCGCACCTCGGAGGCGGCCCGGCAGCATCCGGACGACGCCGACGGCGATGGCGAAGGTGATGAACATCGCCACGACCCAGCTCGACTGGGCATAGGCGGGGTGGGGCCCGTCGGCTCCGGGCGCGCGCTGGAGGCTGACCCAGACCGCGAAGAACCCCGTCACTGCCAGCGCCAGAGCGGCCAGTACGGGACGGTCCCGGTGCCGCCAGGCACGCACGGCCGGGACGGCCACGATCAGCGTCAACCCGGCCAGGGTGACGATCAACAGGGTCGTGGACATCCCGGGCCACATCGGCGCGAACGGCGAGTGCTCCCGGGAGGACCGCAGCCAGAAGTCGGGCGGGGCCAGCACCGCCACCCAGCGCTCCAGGGCCGCGCCGAAGGGTCTGGTCGAGGCGGGCTGGTTCGCTGCTGCCCGGGCGAGATTGCCGAGGTTGCCCGAGTCTCCGAAGAGTTGCTGGATCACCGCTGGGGCCCACAGCACCAGCGTCACGGCGACCGCTCCCGCGACCGAGCGGACCAGACCGGGTCGCCGGATGCGCCAGGCGTCGGGGTCGCAACGTCGGTCGACGACCACGCCTGCGAGCCACATCGTTGCCGCCGCCAGAGCGAGCACCGGGACCAGGATCGACAGCACCAGGTGATCGACGAGCAGGAAGCTCGTGACGAACGCGAGGGCCGGCAGCGCGCCGTCGTCACCAGACGCCAAGGCCCAGGCGCCGAAACAGAACGCGGCGAAGGGCACCAGGATCATCACCATCGGTACCGGCGAGACCAGCAGCGCCGGAGAGAGCACCCAGCACAGCACCGCCATGGCCGCGAGCGTTCCGATCGCGGCGCGCACCCCCAGGCGTCGCCGCACGAACCACGCCGCCAGCCACACCCAGAACACGTTCAGTGCGGCCATGGCCACCAGCGGCCCCCAGGTGGAACCACCGAGGCGGACCGGAGCCCACATCCACCAGAGCTGCCAGGGGCCCGGGAAGTACGCGGCGACGTCGATCCAGTCGCTGGCGTCGGTGTACATGCCGACCAGCTGGGGGCGGCTGCCCAGCGCATGGTGGGCCCGTATCACCGTGGGCGACGCGTCGCGGATCGGTATCCAACCCGCCCAACCCAGGCGCACCGCCGCCACGACGATGGGCACCACGGTGACCGCGAATGCTGCCCGGAACAGACTCCGGTCGGACCAGCGACGCACCCGCTCCTCCCTCCCCGACTTCCGATCTGACGGTCAGGAACCCATGACCGACCGGGCCCAGCGGTAGTCGGCCTTGCCCGCCGGGCTGCGCACGATCGTGTCCACCACCGCAAGGCGTCGGGGCTGCTTGTAGCCGGCGAGGATGCCCTCGAGTGCCGCCCGCAGATCCTCCAGCTCCACGGTGGCACCCGGGCGGGGCTGTACCACCGCGCCCACCGCCTCCCCCCAACGGTCGTCCGGTACGCCCACCACCACGACATCCGCGATGTCGGGATGACCCTGCAGCGCCATCTCGACCTCCTCGGCGTACACCTTCTCCCCTCCCGTGTTGATGCACCCCGAGCCACGACCCAGCAGGTTCACGGTGCCGTCGGCCTCCACGGTGGCGAAATCACCGGTGAGCACCCAGCGGTCGCCGTCGTGTTCCACGAAGGTCTCGGCGGTCCGTTCCGGGTCGTGCAGGTAGCCGATCGGAATGCGCCCTCTGAGCGCGACCCGTCCCACGGCCGTCGAGCCGGGTTCGACCGGAGTCAGGTCCTCGTCGAGCACCGCGGTGTCGGGGCCGTACGGCGAGAAGCGGGCCACCCCCGAATGCGCCGCGTCGCCGTCGGAGTCGGCCGCCGCGGCGATCCGCTGGGATCCCTGAGCGCCGGTCTCCGACGAGCCGAACCCGTCGACGAAGAACTGGTTGGGAAACGTGCGGATGAACCGGGCCTTGAGCGCGGGCGACATCGGCGCGCCGCCGTTGGAGATCGAGAACACCGTCGAGGCGTCCCAGCGCCCCGGGTTGGCATCCCAGGTGTCCAGGAGCGGCTTGCCGACCGCGTCGCCAACCACCGTGAACAGGTTGACCCCTTCGCGGTCCACCAGATCCCAGATCTTCTCGGGGTCGAAGGAGCCGGGCACGAGCACCACGCGGCTACCCGCCCACAGCCAGGAGGTCGCGACCCACTGGCCCGCGGCGTGCATGAGCGGCGCGATGCACAGGTACGTGGCGGGCGCTTCCATGATGTGGTCGGCGAGCTGGGCGGGTTCGGTGACCGGGTTCTGCCGCATGGGGTCCCCACCGCCGAAACAGGCGAAGAACGCGTCCTCCTGCCGCCACAGCACCCCCTTGGGCCGTCCGGTGGTACCTCCGGTGTAGATGAGGTAGTGGCCGTCCCCGCTGCGTTCGACCCGGGGCCTGCCCGCGCCGGCGTGGCGACGCTGGATCGCGTCCCAGGTCGTGGCCCTGGCGGGCAGGGGCCCGCCCGTCCGGGGTGGGCCGGCGGGTTCGACGGCGACCAGGGTCCGCATCGATCCCAGCACCTCGTCGCCCAGGCCCGCGACCACCTCGGACCGGTCCCGGTCGAACACCAACCCGACCGCCCGGGCGTCGGTCAGCACCTCGGCGAGTTCGCCGGTGCCGTAGCGGTGGTTGACGTTCATCGGCAGCGCGCCCAGCTTCCACCCGGCGAGCTGGGCTTCGATCCACTCGGTGCAGTTGGGCGCGAAGATCCCGAAGGGGTCGTCGCGGCCCACCCCACTCGCCGCCAGGTGCGCGGCGAAGCGGTTGGCCCGGTCGTCCAGGTGGGCGAAGGTGAGGCGCCGATCTCCGCAGACCAACGCTTCGCGGTCGGGTACCCGGTCGACGGCATGTTCCCAGACCTCGGCGAAGTCGAAGCTGCGGGGTGGAGCCACCTCGGACATGTGACCGACGCTACTCGGCGCCGGCGGCCCGCTCACCCGGGTCCGGTCAAGGCCTGGTCACCCCGTCGTCGGTGAGGACGAGCTGCAGGTTCCGGTTCGACAGGTCCTGCCATTCGGCGAAGTCGGCCATCGTGAGCGGCTGCTCGCGGAACAGCGGCTCGTCGCGCAGGTCCGGATCCGCCACCCAGATCGCCAACAGGGCGCGCAGGTCAGCCCGTCGCTGGAACGCGGTGTCCGGGTCGTCGGAAGCCCGCAGGATCCCGTCCACGGTCGCCTCCGCGGCGGGGCCCTCGGCGCCGACCACCTGCCGGCCCCTGGGGGACAACTCCAGATCCTCGCCCGAGCCCAGCCAGCCCATCACCACCTCGTCGAGCTCGGCGTGCCGCTCCCGTTCGGCCTCCGCGAGAAACGACTCGGCCAGGATCGTGTCGGGACCGTCGAGTTCGGCGGATACCAGGTTGTCGGTCACCCGGATCTTGACGATCCGCCGCGGTGCGGCGCCGCAGTCGACGATGCCGTCGATGTGGGAGCTTCCCGCCAGGACGCAGAAGTCGACCCCGTGGGTCTTCAAGAGCAGCACCAGGGCCCCGAAATACTCCTGGGTGTCGTAGTCCGGCCGGGTCGACACCGCGATCGGGCCGACGTCGTCGACGTGGTCGAGCACCGCGGTGCGCATGGCCTCGACCCGACTGGTCACCGCCGGTTCGGGCACGTATCCCCGCTTGCTGGCAGGCAGGTTCGCCGCTCCCACCACCACCGCCACGACCGTCACCGTGGCGGTGAGAGCCGCGGTGGGCGGCCGGGGCAGCGACCTCACGATGCCGTAGCCCAGCGCGAACCAGGTGAAGGCCGCCACCCCCCAGAGGGGACGCAGGTACGCGCCGATCCCGAAGGTGGTGGGGGTGAAGTAGATGGTGGGGACCGCGACGCCCAGGGCGACCAGTGCCATGATGAGCGCCCACCGTGCGCGCCGGTCACCCCGCCGGGCAGCGAGCACGAACAACCCGACGAACAGGGCGCCGCACACCAGCGTCGCGGCCACCGCATAGGGGGTGGCCGACCCTTGGAGCACCGCGGCGCCGGGCATGTTGAAGAAGGGCGGGTCGTCGAAGGAGCCCCGCAGCCAGAACGGCGGGTGGGTGAGGAGATCCAGCATCACCCGGAAGCCGAAACCCGCCGAGGCGATCACGTCGCGTTCGTGACCCGAGCTGCGGAACAACAGCTGCAGATTTCCCGGGGACCTGGTCGCCTCGGCCACCAGGGTGGGGACCCACATCACCGTGGTGACCGCCGCGGCCGCCACCACGCCCCGCCAGGCCCGTCGGCGCTCGTGGCGTCCCGCTTCGGAGCGGTCCCGCCAGTGCCCCCGGTGCGCGGTGACGTACCCGACCAGCGCCGCCATCCCGACCACCGGAACGGCCAGGACGAGCACCAAGTGGTCCAGCCACAAGAAGTTCGCCAGGACCGCCGCTGCCACCAGCGCGGCCGGCTCGCCCGTCGTGGCGGCCCAGGCCAGGAGCAGAAAGGCGAGCATCGGAAAGATGATCATCAGCACCGGGACCGGGTCGACCAGGTGGCCGATCCCGATCGACCAGGCGAACACGCCCAGCAGCGCCACGGCGGCCGCCGCCACCGGTGTCCCCATCGTCCGGCGCAGCACCCAGGCGACCAGCAGGATCCAGCACGTCGACAGTAGACCCATGGTGAGCGGCGGCCCCCACACGTTGCCGAGCAGCCGGGTGGGCACCGAGAGTGCCCACAGGTGCCAGGGTCCGGGAAAGTGGGTGACCACGTCGCCGAAGGTGCCGCTCGCCGCGGGCATCCCCACCAGCGGCGGCGACGAGGTGAACACGTCCCGGGCCCGGGCCACGGTGAGGGCCGCGTCGCTGGTGGGGAAGAAACCACTGGCCGCGACCCGGACCGCGGCGTACCACACCGGCACCAGGGTCGCAACGAGCGCCACGGCGAGCGGGCCGTCACCCCTGGCGCGCGCCGCCCAGGGGCGCTCCGAGGCGTCGGCATGCCGGGGCCGACCCACCACCGAGGGGCGCGGCGCCACCGGGGGCGCGACCGCGTCGTCTGGCATCCGGACCACGGTACTCTCCGCCCCCGACCGGTCCTCATGTGAGCAACGCCGGACCCTACGATGTGACGACCCGTCAGAAACCGTCTGTGAGGAGCCGCCACCGTGACCCGACCACCGTTGCAGGGCATCCGCATCGTGGAGTGCTCGATGCTCGGGCCCGCGGCCATCACCACCCCACTGGCCGAACTCGGCGCCGAGGTGATCAAGGTCGAACCCGCTTCGGGCGATTACGTCCGGCAGATGACCTGGCCGATCGTCGAGGGCACCTCGCTGATGCACCTGCACATCAACAGGGGCAAACGCTCGGTGGTGCTGGACCTGCGATCCACCGGCGGAGCCGAGGCGTTCCGCGATCTGGTGCGCAGCAGCGACGTGGTGGTCGAGGCGATGCGCCCCGGCGGCCTGGAACGTCGCGGCCTGGGCTACGAGGACCTGCGGAAGATCAATCCCCGCCTGGTGTTCATCACGATCTCCGGCTACGGCATGACCGGTCCCTATGCGGAGTTGCCCAGCCACGGCATCGCCTACGACACCTGGGCGGGCATCGTGTCCCCGGAGGTCACCGACGAGGGATTCACGGTGATCCCCGAACACACCTCGATCGGGATCAACGCCGGCCCGCTGTACGGAGCGCTGGGCATTCTGGCCGGAGTCATCGGCGCCCGGGAGTCCGGTGAGGGCTACCAACTCGAGATCGCCCAGGCCGACGCGGCCGCAGCGTTCGACTGGTACCGCTCCGAGTCCTACCGGGCCTATGAGCGTCCCGAAGACGAGGTGACCGGCAATCCCGCCGACGATTTCGTCCGGCGGGCTCCGGGCACCGCGGGCATGCGGGAGGGCGTGCGCTACCAGATCTACGCCACCGCGAACGAGCGCCACGTGCTGTTCATGGCCTCCGAACAGATCTTCTGGAAGAACTTCTGTGCCGGTGTGGGGCGGATGGACCTGTTCGAGCGGTGGCCCGGTTCCCGGTACGCCGACCATGCCCGGGGCAACACCGAGTTGCAGGCCGAGCTGCGTGCCATCTTCGCGACCCGCACCGCGGCGGAGTGGCTGGACTTCGGCCGGAGCGTCGACACGCCGATCGCGCCGGTGAACACCCCGGCCGACCTGGGCGACGATCCGCAGTTCCGAGCCCGTCTGGGGTGGATCCCGGCCGCAGAACTGGGGGCCGATCAGCTCCCGTCGCCGCTCAAGATCGTCGACGGCGATCTTCCCCGCCCGACGATGGCACCCCAGGTGGGAGAACACACCGCCGCGGTCCTCCGCGAGGTCGCGGGCTACGACGACGACCGGATCGCCGCGCTGCGCGCCGAGGGTGCGGTGGGTTGAAACGGCCCGGGCGGGCCGACCCGTCGCCGGGAGCCCGGCGGCACCACAATGAGACCATGACGGACACCTGGCCGGTCGCGGTCGTGGGCGGTCGGATGCTCACCGACCTGGTCGACCGCACCGCGGACCTGGGCGCGCTCGACTCGCGGGGTCACTGGGCGGTGCTGGCCCCCTTCGAAGGCGACCCGGTCTGTGCGCGGTTCGCGACGGTGCGGCCCCGCCCCGCCCGGTGGCCGACGTCGTGGCCGGGCCTCGCCCGGGACGCGCAGTGGTCGACCTCGCTGGACCGCGCCGCCTTCGAGGCCGGGGTGTCCGACATCCGCCGCCGGATCGAACGCGGTGAGGTCTACCAGGTGAACCTGACCCGGACGCTGTCCACCCCCTGGCCCGCCGGCGGCGACATCATGGCGCTGGGCGCCGCCCTTGCCAGCCGGCACCCGGCGCCCCACTCGGGGTCACTGCGCCTGGCGGACGTCGCGGTGGCCTCCGCGTCACCCGAACGGTACCTGCGCCGCCGGGGCACCAGGGTGTGGTCCTCCCCCATCAAGGGCACCGCCACCAGCGCCGACGCCCTCCTCGACAAGGACTGGGCCGAGAACGTCATGATCGTGGATCTGGTGCGCAACGACCTGGGGCGGGTCGGGCGCTTCGGCTCGGTGACCGTGCCCGAACTGTGCGCGGTCGAACACCATCCCGGGCTGGTCCATCTGGTGTCCACCGTGCAGGCCGAGCTGCGCCCCGGTGTGGGGTGGGCCGAACTCGTCGAGGCTTCGTTCCCACCAGGATCGGTCACCGGCGCGCCCAAACTCGCCGCGCTCGAGGTGATCCGCGCGCTGGAACCAATGCCGCGGGGCCCCTACTGCGGTGCGCTCGGCTGGGTGGACGCCGACCGTGCCGTGGGCGAACTGAACGTGGCGATCCGCACCTTCTGGCACGCCGAGGGCCACCTGTGGTTCGGCACCGGCGGGGCCATCACCTGGGACTCGGACCCCGAAGGCGAATGGGCCGAGACCGAGCTGAAGGCCGAACGGCTGCTCGCGGTGGCCGCCACCGCCGACCGTGGCGGCCCCACCGGCCCGGCGCCGAAGGTCGGAACCGGACCGCGCACCGGTACGCTCGGCCCACGCTCTCCCGCCCCCGGCGAAAGGACCCCATGACTGCCGTCGCTCCGACGTCGAACAGCACCACCGATCGTCTGATCGCGACCTTCCGCACCATCGCGGTCGCCGAGGCGATCTCGTGGGCGGGGCTGTTGATCGCCATGCTGTTCAAGTACGTGGTCGCGGACACGCCCACGGGGGTGGAGATCATGGGGCCGATCCACGGCGCGATCTTCATCGCCTACCTGATCGTCACCCTGGCGGTGGGAGTGCGCTGCCGGTGGACCCCCTCGGTGATCCTGATCGGCCTGTTCGCCGCGGTGCCGCCCTTCACCACGGTCGTGTTCGAGAAGTGGGCCGACCGGGAGGGGCACCTGCGGGAGCCCGGCTCCGACCCGGCCGCCTGAGGCCCGCCCCGCGGCGGGCGTCCGGGGCGGTCCCGAGCGTCCGCGGGGTTCGGCGTAGAGTTCTGACGCCCCGTCAGAAACGTCTGCGACCCGAGGTGCCCCGTGGATCTGTCCCCCACCGACGAACAGCGTCAGCTCGCCGACACACTCGATCGGCTTCTGGCACGCACCAGCGGTTCCGAGGCGGTCCGGGCCGCCGAGCGCACCGGGGGATTCTCGGCGCCGGTGTGGGACGCACTGGCCGAGGTGGGCGTGTGGGCCATGGGCCTGCCCGGTTCCCTCGGTGGTTTCGACGCCGCGCTGGCCGATCTGGCCGTGGTGGCCCGCTGCTGTGGTCGGGTCACCGCACCCGTGCCGGTCGTCGAGGCGCTCGTCGCCGCCCGCCTGGTCACCCGCCTCGCGCCAGACGATCCGGTCTCGGCCGATCTCGCGGCGGGAACGCGGCTGGTGACCTTCGCGCCGCGCCCGGCCACCGGCACCGAGGCGACCGTGGTGCCCGGCGGCGCGGTGGCCGACGCCGTGGTTGCGCTGGCCGGCGACGACCTGGTCCTTGTGGACGGTCCGGGCCGGACCGGGCACGGGCCGCCCAACACCGCCCACGCCCCGCTTGCGGACCTGGACGTCGGTCCGGACGCGCCCGGCCGTCGGAGCCTCCTGGCGGGCAGCGCGGCGCGTCGGGCCTTCGCCGAAGCCCAGGACGAATGGCGCGTGCTGAGCGCGGCCTGGTTGTGCGGCCTGGGCCGGGGGGCACTCGACCTCGGGGTGGCCTACGCCAACGAACGACACCAGTTCGGGGTGCCCATCGGCTCGTTCCAGGCGATCGCCCACCCCCTCGCAGACGTCGCGACCGCGCTGGACGGCGCCGATCTGCTGACCGCCAAAGCCGTGTGGGCCTTGGACGAGGCCGAGCCGATCGGACCCCGCTTCGCCGTGTCGGCGTTCCACTTCGCCGGTGAGGTCGCCGAGCAGGCGGCGGCGGTGTCGCTGCACACCCATGGCGGGTACGGCTTCATGGAGGAGTACGACATCCAGCTCCTGTTCCGCCGCGCCAAGCCCACCCGGCTGCTGCTGGGCGACCCGCGGGGTGAGCTGCTGGAGCTTGCGGATCGCATCGCGCCCGTGGACGCCGCCGGTAGACCCGTCGACCTGCCCGAAACCACCCAGCCGGCGCTCTCCCCCTCCCCCGATCCCGCGACCGGCGGGACCCGGCGTGGTCCGGACTTTCGGCTCGGTGGAGAGGTCGAGGCGTTCCGCGACGAGGTCGCCGCGTTCCTGGCCGAACACGTCACCGACGAGGTCATCGACCAGGCGCACGCCACGGGCACGATCCACGACTGGGGCCTGCATCGGGCGATGGCGGCCCAGGGGTGGATCTCCGCCGGCTGGCCCGAGTCCTACGGTGGCGGCGGCCGCTCACCGCTGGAGATGAACGTGCTCAGCGAGCAGATGTACCTGTCGGGCGCGCCGGTCGACGGCATCGGCGTGGCCTCGCTGGTCGCCCACACCCTCCTTCTGGAGGGCACCGAGTGGCAGAAGACCACGATCGTGCCCGAGATCCTGGAGGGACGGGCGATCTGCTGTCTGGGCTATTCCGAACCCGAAGCAGGGTCCGATGTCGCCGCGTGCGCGACCCGGGCGGTCCCAGACGGCGACGACTGGATCATCGACGGTTCCAAGATGTTCACCACCCTGGCCCACGAGGCCGGCTGGGTGTTCCTGCTCACCCGCACCAATCCCGACGTGCCCAAACACCAGGGTCTGACGATGTTCATCGTGCCCATGGACACCGAGGGCATCGAGATCACCCCGGTGCACACGATGGGAGGTGAACGCACCAACATCACCTACTACGACGGGGTTCGGGTCCCCGACAGCCACCGGGTGGGGCCGGTCGACGGGGGTTGGGACGTGATGATGACCGCGCTGGTCTTCGAACGCAACAGCGCCTGGTATGGCGAGGCGGTGCGCCTGACCGACCATGCCCTGTCCTGGGCGGCGACCACTCCCGACGACCGCACCGGTGCCACGATGCTGGCCGACCGGGGCGTGCGCGAGCGCCTCGCCCGCGCCGCGATCGGCAACGAGGTCTCGAACCTGCTGGGCTGGCGGGCCGCGTGGCTGGCCGCCACCGGCACGTTGCCGGGGGTGGAGGGCACGATGGCCAAGCTGTTCACCACCGAGCACTACCAGCGCGCCGCTGCGGACCTCCTCGATCTGCTGGGAGCCGACGGCGTGCGACGCCGCGGCGACCCCCGGGCGCCCGCGGACGGCTGGATCGAGGCGACCTGGCGCCACTGCCAGGTGACCACGATCTACGGCGGGACCTCCGAGGTGCTGCGCGGCATAATCGCCCGGCGGGGCCTGGGTCTGCCCCGGTCGGGCTGACACGGTTCGACGCAGCGCCGATGGCGAACCGTCTGCCGCAAAACGGTAGACATTGAGTGTGGCAGATGCTGTGACCCGCGCCATCCAGGCGATCTTCGACACCGTGATCCGACGCAACCCGGGCGAGGCGGAGTTCCATCAGGCCGTCCACGAGGTCCTCGATTCGCTGGTGCCGGTGTTCCACCAGCGTCCGGAACTGATCGACGCGAGCCTGGTGGACCGGCTCTGTGAACCGGAGCGTCAGGTCATCTTCCGCGTGCCCTGGGAGGACGACGCGGGTCGCATCCACGTGAACCGGGGCTACCGGGTCGAGTTCAACTCGGCACTGGGTCCCTACAAGGGAGGGCTGCGCTTCCGCGACTCGGTGAACCTGAGCATCATCAAGTTCCTGGGGTTCGAACAGATCTTCAAGAACGCGCTCACCGGTCTGCCCATCGGCGGCGCCAAGGGCGGTTCCGACTTCGACCCCAAGGGACGGTCCGACCGCGAGATCATGCGGTTCTGCCAGTCGTTCATGACCGAGCTGCACCGGCACCTGGGTGAATACACCGACGTGCCCGCCGGGGACATCGGCGTGGGCCGGCGCGAGCTGGGCTACATGTTCGGTCAGTACAAGCGGATCACGAACCGCTACGAGTCGGGGATCCTCACCGGCAAGGGGCTGGACTGGGGCGGGTCGCGGGTGCGCACCGAGGCCACCGGCTACGGGGCGGTGTACTTCCTGCAGGCGATGCTCGAGGCCCGCGGCGAGGACCTCGAGGGCCGTCGGGCCATCGTGTCGGGATCGGGCAACGTGGCGATCTACGCGATGGAGAAGCTCCAGCAGCTCGGCGCCCACGTGGTGGCCTGCTCGGACTCGGGTGGCTACGTGGTGGACGAGGCCGGCATCGACGTCGAGGTGGTCAAGGCCATCAAGGAGGTCGAGCGGGGTCGCATCTCCGAGTACGCGGACCGCCGCCCGGGCAGCCACTACGTGGCGGGCCGCAAGGTCTGGGACGTGCCCTGCGAGCTGGTCATCCCCAGTGCCACCCAGAACGAACTCGACGAGGCCGGTTGCCGGGCCCTGGTCAAGAACGGCTGCGCGGCGGTCGCCGAGGGGGCGAACATGCCCACCACCCCCGCGGGGGTCCGGGTCCTCACCGACGCCGGCGTGGCCTTCGGACCCGGCAAGGCGGCCAACGCCGGAGGTGTGGCCACCTCGGCGCTGGAGATGCAGCAGAACGCCAGTCGTGACTCCTGGAGCTTCGAATACACCGAGCGGCGGCTGGAGTCGATCATGCGGCGGGTCCACGACACCTGCCTGGCCACCGCCGAGGAGTACGGCTGCGACGGCGACTACGTCGCCGGTGCGAACCTGGCCGGGTTCATCCGGGTCGCCGGCGCGATGGCCGATCTCGGCGTGGTCTGAACCGGACCCATCGCGACCCGATCGAACTCACCGCGGGCCGGTTGCCCGATGAGGCCGCCGAGGCGCTAGACAGGAATCGACGAGCGTGCGTGGAATTGAGCGCCGCTCCAGCCAGTCGCACGCACAGGAGCCTGCCGAACCAATGCCAGAAGCCGTCATCGTCGCCACCGCCCGCTCCCCGATCGGCCGGGCCATGAAGGGATCGCTCACCGAGATCCGCCCCGACGATCTGACCACCCAGATCATCGAGGCGGCGCTGGCCAAGGTGCCCGAGCTCGACCGTGGGACCGTCGAGGATCTCATCCTGGGCTGCGGCCAGCCCGCCGGTGAGTCCGGTCACAACCTCGCGCGCATCGTCGCGGTGCTCTCGGGCATGCCCGAGGTGCCCGGGGTGACCGTCAACCGCTACTGCTCGTCGTCGCTGCAGACCACCCGGATGGCGGCGCACGCCATCCAGGCCGGTGAGGGCGACGTGTTCATCTCCGCCGGGGTGGAGACCGTGAGCCGCTACGTGAACGGGATGGCCGACACCGGTCC
>CAYVAS010000065.1:0-15710 GCA_964449375.1 uncultured Iamiaceae bacterium
GTGCGGGGTCGGGCGCGACGATCGGCAACCCGGCGGCCCGGGCATGATCCAGCTCGGCCAGCAGCTCATCGGCCGAGGGAAGCGGCTCCGCGGCGATCCGTTCGGCCGCGGCGCCCGCCGCGCGGCGGGCGTCGTCGAGCACCACGTCGAGCTCACGAGTCGCCTCCCCGGTGGTCGCCCGGATCACCTCATAGGCGGCCAGCAACCGGTCACGCCCCGCATGGAGCTGTTCCAGATGCTGGCGGGCCGCACGCCGCTTGCGGGCAAGATCCGCCAGGATCCGGTCACGCATCCGTTCGGCGTCGCCCACCTGGGCCAGGGCCCGCTCCACGAGCACCCGCAGGTCCTCGTCGGTGCTCGACCGCCGCTCGGCCACCTCGGCGTCGACCTCGGCCCGCAACGCCGCGACCTCCTCCTCGGCCTCGCGGCGTACCCGGGCCGCCTCGGCTTCGGCCTCCGAACGGATCTGCGACGCCCGGTCCTGGGCTTCGGACAGCTCCAGCGCCGCCTCGTCGCGGGCCGCCTGACGCTCCGCGGCGGTCTCGGCCTCCATCTCCTCCCGGGCCCGGGCCAGTTCGGCTTCCCCCGCGGCCTGCAGATCGGCCAGGTGGGCCTCACCTGCGGCCCGGGTCGCCTCGGCGGCCTCCTCCGCCTCGGTCCGGATCCGCGTGGCCGCCTCGTCGGCTTCGGCGCGCACCCGCGCCGCGTCGTCGGCAGCCTGACGGGCCAGCAGCTCGGCCTGCGCGGAGGCCTTGGCCTCGATCTCGGCGGCCGCCTCACGGGCGGTGCTGAGCACCCGGGCGGTCTCCTCGCCCAGGATCCGGGCCACCTCGTCGGGGTCCAGATTGGTCAGATCGGCGCGGCGGGCCGCGGCCTCGGCCTCGGCGAGACGCCGCGCCAGGTCACCGTTGCGGTGCGTGAGCGCCCGCACCATCTCGGCCACCTCCACCAGGTGCACCCGCACCTCGTCGGGGTCCCAACCCCGGAACGAATTGGAGAATCTGCGGGACGAGATGGCGTCGATCTCGTCGGAGGAAGGGGTCGATTCGGCGTCGGCGGATCCAGCCATGGCACCTTCGATGCTACGGCCGCGCACCTGACCCGTCAGGGATACCCTCCGCCCGCCCCCGTCAGCCGGATCGGCGTCGGTCAGTCGCCCTCGGCCGGGGGCAGCTCGGCCAGTTCGGCGAGCGAATCGTCCAGGCTCGACACCGGAATGATCAACACGTCGGCGTCCGCGTCACCACAGTTGGGAAACGCCGGGACCGTACCGTCGTCGTTGCCGGCGTGCGAGTCGAAGTCCTCGGGGTAGGGATCGCCCAGCGCCTCACAGGCCTCGGTCGCGTTGCCGGCGGGAACCATGAAATGGTGCACCCCCGCGTCGCGCACCGCCGCGACCTTCTGGCGGATCCCGCCCACCGGCCCCACCGAGCCGTCCAGCCCGATCGTGCCGGTCACCGCGATCTGGTGGCCTCCGGTGAGCCCCTCGGCGGAGAGCTGGTCGATCAGGGTCAGGGTGAGCGCCAGTCCCGCCGAAGGCCCGCCGATGTCGCCGGTGTCGAAGCCCACGTCGAAGGGGAACTGGAAATGCGGACGGGTCTCCATGTAGATCCCGATGAAGGCCACGTCGTCGCCCTCGGAGGGGTTCGTCCCCAGGGTGAGGTCCACCTCGGTGTTCTGGGAGACCCCGTGGCGGTCGACCACCAGGGTGATCTCGTCACCGGGTTCGGCGTCCTCCATGAACCGGGCGATGTCGTCCACGGTGTGCACCGGGTTGCCGTCGATCTCGGTGATCGTGTCGCCGATGTTCAACCGGCCCTCCGCCGGGGATCCGGGCTCGATGCGCGACACGAACACCCCGCCGCCAGTCATCGTTGCCGGCAGACCCAGCACGTCCATGGCCTGGAAGATCGCCGAACTCTTGGCGTTCTGCATCAACACGAGCTGGAACCGCACCTCTTCGGCCCGGGGTACGTCGCCGGTCACCTCCGAGCGGGGGAACACGTCGGCGTCGGGGTCCAGCCAGCCCACCAGGGCCTGACCGAACACCGGCCGGGCGGTCTCGGACACGGTGACCAGCCGGAAGCCGCCTTCGTGGTCGTAGGTCTCCACCGAGTCGGGCAGGGTCACCAGCTCGTCGGTGGGAATCGCAGATCCCGGAGCGTCCACCAGATACCCCGAAGGCAGAAAGCTCACCACGATCGCCGCGATCAGTGTGAGCGCGCCCAGCACGCCGGTGACCCACCACAGCCGGGGGATCCGCGGCAGCCTCGGGCCCGGATCGGCCTCGGCGTCCCGGGGGTGCGCGGGTGCCGGCGGGGGCGGGGGAACCTCGTCGGGGGCCGGCCGCGTCGTCGCCGGCGGTTCCTCAGTCACGCGCGCCCATGAACATCACGCGCAGCTCGTCATAGGACTCCACACACCGACCCGCGCCCAGCACCACCGCCTCCAGGGGCGCGTCGACCAGGTCGACGCGGATGCCGGTCTCGTCCGCGATGCGCTGGTCGAGGCCTTTGAGCATCCCGCCGCCGCCCACCAGGTTCAGGCCCCGCACGATCAGGTCCTGTGCCAGCTCGGGGGGCGCGCTGCCCAGACAGGTGATCACCGATTCGACCATCGCTCCCACCGGTTCGTCGATGGCCTCTCTGACCTCGGCCGGCGACAGGATCACGGTCTTGGGCAGCCCGGTCATCAGGTCCCGGCCCCGCACCTCGGCCTTGACGTTCTCGGCGACCGGCCACGCCGACCCGATCGTCATCTTGATCTCCTCGGCGGTGCGCTCACCCACGGCGATCCCGTACTCCCGCCGGATGAAGGTCTGGATCGCCGCGTCGATGTCGAAGGACCCCACCCGCACCGCCTCCAGAGCCACCACCCCGCCCAGGGAGATCAACGCCGTCTCGGTGGTGCCACCGCCCACGTCGATCACCAGGTTGCCCACCGGTTCGTTGATGGGCAGGTCCGCGCCGATCGCCGCGGCCATGGGCTGTTCCAGAAGCTGGGCGTCGGCCGCACCCGCCCGCCGGGTGGCCTCGATCACCGCACGCCGTTCGACCTCGGTGATCGCCGAGGGCACACACAGCACCACCCGGGGCCGGTTGAACC
The DNA here is from genome assembly GCA_964449375.1 of uncultured Iamiaceae bacterium. Taxonomy (GTDB): domain Bacteria; phylum Actinomycetota; class Acidimicrobiia; order Acidimicrobiales; family Iamiaceae; genus JAFDWI01. Next base: position 3,106 of record CAYVAS010000065.1, read on the forward strand.
GCGACACCCCCGACCGTTTGAGCAGCAGCCGGATCATCCGTTCGGTCACGTCGAAGTCGGTGATCGCCCCCTGGCGCAGGGGCCGCACCGCCACGATGTAGCCCGGGGTGCGCCCGATCATCTTCCACGCCTCGTGGCCCATGGCCAGCACCTCGGACGTGCGCGAGTTCAGCGCGATGACCGAGGGCTCGTTCAACACGATGCCCTTGCCCTTCGCGTACACCAGGGTGTTGGCCGTCCCCAGGTCGATGGCGAGGTCGCGGGCCAGGATCAGGTCCCCCTGGTTCGGGGTTCGTCCGGATCCTTTGGAGAGAGCGCCTCCATCTCACGGCGAAACGAGTCGATCGACGATTCGGTCGACGACGGACTGCGGCTGGTCAGCCACAGCACCACCCCACCCACGGCCACGATCACGACCACGATCCCGAGGAACAACAGCGCGGTCATCGCGCCGGCACCTCACCGCACGGCGACGACCCGGCCCAGGGCCCGGCCATCAGCCCGTCGCTGTGGTTGGAAAACGAGACCCACGACACAAGACCATCGTAGATGCTCCGCCCACGGCTTCACCGGTGCCGGCGGCGGGCCCAGACGGCCGCGCCCAGCGCAGCTCCGGCGGCGACCATCCCCACGCCCGCCAGCAGGATCTCCTGGCGGCGCCCGGAGGGAATCATCGTCCAGGGCGCGGCGCGGAACGCCGCCACGTAGGCCTGTTCGTTGGTGCGGGTGGGCTCCCAGCCCAGCGCCCGCAGCCGGTCGTTGGCCAGCCGCCACTCCTGGGTCACATAGGGCCGGATCCCCTCGGGGGTGCCGGTGCCGCCGGCCGCGGCCCGCACCGCAGCGGCCAGCCGGGCGAGCCGGTCGGGCAACGGCAGGCTGGGGCGGGCCTCGAGCGCCCGACGGTCCGGACCCGACAGCGCCCCGTCGGGCGCGGCGTGCACCACCCCGCCGGGCCCCGCGTCCAGCACCGTGGCGATCGCGGTGCCCAGGTCGTCGGCGTGCAGGTACTGCAGGCCCGGGTCGCTGCCCTCCACCGGGTAGGCCAGGGACCGGTGCAACTCGGTGGCCAACCAACCGGGTGCATCGTCGGCCACCACCGGCGCGGCGCGCACCACGGTGACCCGGGGCGGGCTGCCGGCGGCGTGGCCATCGCCGTTCTCGTCGGCGCCGGCCGCCGCGGCGGAGCGGAACTCGCTCACCAGGCGTTCGACCTCGGCCAACTCCACCGCGGGAACGAACCCGGGAGCCGGGTGCACCACCGCCTGTTCGGTGAGGGGCACCGGGTTGGAGGCCAACGCGCCCAGCACCAACGCCGAGGACACGACCACCACGTCGGCGACCCCGGCTCCGGCGGCGGCCTGCAGCACCGCGCGGGCCTCGGCCACGATGCGTCCCGGTGCCAGAAGGTCCGGGTCGGTGTCGTCGACCGCGCAGCCCAGGTGCACCACCGCGTCGGCGTCACCCAGGTGCTCTGCCAGATCCACGTGCACCAGGTCCACGGGCACCACCTGCGCGCCGGGCACCTCGACCGGTCGGGGCGTCAGCACCCGGAAGGTTCCGGGCGCCGCGTCGGCGACCCGGGCGACGACCGGAGGCACCGCGGGACCGGCCGCGCCGGTGAAGACGATGGTTCGCACCGTCTCTACGATGCCGCCTCGAAGCGACCGGGGCCACATCAGCCACCCGATCCGGGTGGAACGCCTCTACCATGGCAGCCGTGGCACACCCCTCCACGCGCGACCTCGACCGGGTGCGCACCGCCGAACACCGGAGCCCGACATGAGCCAGGACAACCCGTTCGGGGGGATTCCCTTCTTCGGTGATCTCGCCAAGATGGTGGGCGGCCAGGGCCCGGTGGCCTGGGAACCCGCGATGCAACTGGCGATGGCGATCGCCACCGAAGGTGCCCCCGAAGCCAACGTCGACCCGCTGGAACGGATCCGACTGGAACAGCTCGCCCGGGTCGCCGAAGTCCAGATCAACGGCATGACCGGACTGTCGGTCGCCGTCGAGGGACAGACCGCGGTGATCGAAGGCGTCACCCGGACCACCTGGGTGCGCCGCACCCTCGACGCCTTCAAACCCCGTTTTGAAGCCCTAGCGCGGCAGCTCGCCGGTTCCGACGACACCGCCGGCGCCTCCGGTGAGGATGCCGCCCGGGCCGAGACCGCGGCCGCCGGGGAAGGCGAACCGCCCGTGCCGGGCCTGGAGGACCTGGTGGGCCTGGGCGACGAGCTCGGTCAGTTCGACCAGCCGTCCGCCGACCGGACCCCCGAACCCGCGCCGGACTTCGACGACGACGATGACGTGGAGTCGTGGTTGAGCGGCATGCTGTCGCTGCTGAGCCCCATGTTGTTGGGCATGACCGCCGGGTCGCTGGTGGGTCACCTGTCGCGGCGCAACTTCGGCACCTACGACCTGCCCCTGCCCCGCCCGGCGGACACCCCGATCATGGTGCTACCCGCGGTGATCGACGAGTTCGCCACCGAATGGGATCTCGACGGTGACGGGGTGCGCCTGGCGATCTGTCTGCACGAGCTGACCAGCCACGCGGTGCTGTCGATCCCCCATGTGCGCCGCACCCTGGAGGGGCTCCTCGACGACTACGCCGCCGGGTTCCGGCCCGACCCCGACGCCCTGGAACGCCAGCTCGCCGAGATCGACCCGATGAATCCCGAAGCGCTCGCCGGCATCCAACGCATCCTGGGCGACCCCGAGATCATCGTGGGCGCCACCGCCGGACCCGACCAGGAACAGCGCCGTGCCCGCATCGGTGCCCTGGTGGCGGTGGTCGTGGGCTACGTCGAACACGTGGTCACCACCGTGGGTTCCCGGCTCATCGACAACCACGGACGGATCGCCGAGGCGCTGCTGCGCCGCCGGATCGGCGATTCCGACGCGGATGTGTTCACCAACCGCCTGTTCGGGATCGAACTCGGCCAGGACCTGCTCGACCGGGGCCGCACCTTCGTGGACGGCGTGCGCGAACGGGCCGGCGACGACGCGCTCAACCAGCTCTGGCAGTCCCCCGAGCACCTACCCACCGTCGCCGAGGTCGAAGCGCCCGGGCTGTGGCTGGCCCGGATCGAACTCACCGACGACTGACGGGCCCCAGGTGCTCGCGCCGGCGGGCGCCGGCACGGATCAGAACGGCGAACCGGGTCGGCCCGCGTCGGCCGGGTGCCCCGTACCGGGCCGGGCACCGGTGGGCGGGGCCTCCTCCGGCGGACCCGCTGGTGTCCCGACCCCGGCCGCTTCACCGGGGCCCGCCTCGGCGCCGGGCGCCTCTGCGGCGTCGATCTGGTCACGTCGGTCCCGACCGCCGCGGCGTCGGGGGCGGATCCGTTGCCACATCGTCGACGCGGTCTGGCCGGCCTTGCGCCGCGCCGCGCCCGACACCGCCGCCATGCGCGCCTCGACCTCCATCGCCGCGGCCGTGGCCACCGTCGGCTCGGCCCCCGCCCGCTGGCGGGCCGCCAGCAACCCCACCCCGTAGGTGAAGGCCGCGAACATCGACACGAACAACACGATGACGAACCCGACCACCAGGTCCATGGGGATCACCGCGATCGCGGCGCCGATCACCCAGAAGATCTGAAAGCGGGTCTCGAAACGCGCGAACGCCCGACCCCGGTTCGCCTCGGGCGCGTCGCGCTGCAGGATCGCGTCGAAGGCCTGCTTGCCCGCCGCCGCGGCCACCCCCACCACCGTGGCCAGCAGCATCGGCGCGGCGACCCCCTCGAGCACCACCGCCGACAACAACGACGCGATCACCGTCGCGACCAGCACCGAGATCAGGATCGCCTCCTCACGCATCACCTCCCGCAGGCGCGGCGCCACCAGCGACCCGACCAGCGACCCCGCGACCGCCCCGGCGCCCACCGCGCCGTAGTGCCACAACGGTTCATCGCCCGACCGCAACGAGAACGCCACCAGGATCGCCAGGAAGCCCACGATGCCCCGCAGCAGCCCCATGCCTCCCGCCGCCAGCAGGATCGACGCCGAATGCAGCTCGGTGCGCTCCCCCAGGCTGGGACGGGTACGGGCCACCCGGGCCTGGGGCAGACGGGTGGAGAACACCAGGCCGATGCCGTAGACGATGCTGGCCAGCACCAGGCTGCCCTCGGGTCCCACCAGCCACAGCGCCAACGCGCCCGGACCGGCCGCGATGAAGCCCATCACCCCGCTGAGCACCGACAGCTTGGAGTTCGCACGGACCAGCTCGGAATCCGACGACACCGTGGTGGGAACCAGCGCAGAACGGGCCACCGAATAGCCCTTCTGGAGCACCAGGATCCCGAAGGCCAACGGCAGGAACACCGCCAGATCGTCGAAGTTGGTGATCAACAGGAACGCGAACGCCGACCGCAGCGCCAACGAGATGATCACCATGAGCCGTCGGCCGCCCGCCACCCGGTCGATGGCCGGGCCGATCAGCGGGGACAGCACCGTGAAGGGCGCCATCGCCCCGGCCAGGTAGGCGAACACCTTGGTGCGGGCCTCGCCCACCGGGATCGAGAAGAACAACGATCCCGCCAGCGCGGTGGCGAACAGGGCGTCCGCAGCCGCCGAGAGCGCGTGCACTCGCGCCAGGCGGGTGAACGCCGGGGTGACGCGTCCCACCGAAGGCTTGGCCGGAGGAGTCAGAGGCTCCCAGCCCGGTTGCTGGCCGACGATGCTCACTGTTGGTGAAGTGTAGAAGTGCCACCCGCCGATCAGGGCGAGGCCATCGGCCCTTAGTGACGATCCCCGAACCGGGTCAGGCGGCAGGTTCTTCGAAGCGGTAGCCCACCCCGCGCACGGTGACGATGCGCGACGGGTGCGCCGGGTCGGGTTCGATCCGGGCCCGCAACCGCTTGATGTGCACATCCAGGGTCTTGGTGTCGCCCACGTAGTCGTGACCCCACACCCGCTGGATAAGCCGGTCGCGGGACACCACGAAACCGACCCGTTCCATCAGCACCGCCAACAGGTCGAACTCCTTGAGGGGCAGGTCGAGGGCTGCCCCGGCCACGGTGACCCGGTGCCGGGTGACATCCAGGTGCACATCGCCCACCGTGAACGACGTGGGGGCGGGCGCATCGGCGCCGGCGGCGTCGCCCCCCGCGCGGCGGCGACGGACCGCCCGGATGCGGGCCACCAGCTCACGCATCCGGTAGGGCTTGGCCACGTAGTCGTCGGCGCCCACCTCCAGGCCCACCACCGTGTCGACCTCGTCACCCTTGGCGGTGACCATGATGATGGGCACGTCCGATTCCAGGCGGATCTCCCGGCACACGTCCAGGCCCGACACCTTGGGCAGCATCAGATCCAACAGGATCACATCCGGGTCGATCTCACCGAAGCGGGACAGCGCCTCGGCGCCGTCGCGGGCCACCTCGACCTCGAAGCCTTCACGGTCCAGCCCGATCGTGAGCGCCTCGACGTAGGCCTCGGTGTCCTCCACGACCAGGACCCGCAGACGGTCCTCGCTCATTGCGAAGTCGACGGGCCGGATGCGGACTCGGACTCGGCCACCGGGGCACGGGGAAGCTCCAGTCCGAAGGTCGCGCCCTCGCCCTCGGTGGACTGCACCGACACCCGTCCGCCGTGGTTGAGTGCCACGTGGCGCACGATGGCAAGACCCAGTCCGGTACCCCCGGTGTCGCGCCGCCGGGCCCGGTCGACCCGGTAGAACCGCTCGAAGATCCGGGACTGGTCCGGGGTGGGGATCCCGATGCCGTGGTCCCGCACCGTGAAGCGCACCGTGTCGCCGTCGTCGGTGGCCTGCACCTCGACGCTGCCGTCGGCTCCGGAGTACTTGATGGCGTTGTCGATCAGGTTCGCCAGCGCGGACACGACCTGGCGACGGTCCACCTCGAGGGACACGTCGGGGTCGGGCCCGTCCAGGTGGATCTCCACACCGGCGAGCCCCGCGGCCGATTCGGTGCGGGCCCGTGCGGCCTCGAGCAGCCCGGCCACCGACTCGGCGGTGCGCATCGGGGGTTCGCCGGCCTCGATGCGGCTCAGCTCCAACAGGTCGTCGATGGTCGAACCCAGCCGGGAGGACTCCTCGGAGATCCGGTTGCTCAAACGGGTGATGGTGGCCACCGTGTCGGAGGCTTCCAAGCCCTCGATCTCGGAGGCGAGCGTCTCGGCCAGCACCACCAGCGCGCCCACCGGGGTGCGCAGCTCGTGGCCGATGTTGGCCACGAAGTCGCGCCGCAACGCCTCGACCCGGCGGCGTTCGACCTCGGCGTCGGTCGCTGCTTCGGCCGGCTCGACCGCCTTGGCGGTGTGCGGGGTGGTGGGGCGACCCACCGTGGTGTGGCGGGGCTCGTCGAAGGAGGGCTGCCACCCGCTGACCCGGTAGCGGACCCGTTCACCGACGTTCACCGCATGGTCGCCCAGACGTTCGTAGTACCGACCCACCAGCGCGAGCTGCACCGCCACCCGCAGGTCCACCGAATCGGTCGAGCGCGACTCGAGCAGTTCGCTCACGAAGTCCCGGTGCAGCTCGTCGAGTTCGTCGTCCAGATCGTCGAGCGCCGCGGCCGATCCCTCGTCGGCCCGCTCGTAGGCACCGATGGAGAAGCGCAGCAGGTGGACGGCCAGGCCGTCCATCCGTTCGATCATCCCACGCAGTTTCGGTGCGAGCTCCACGCCGTGCAGCCGACGGGCGGTCTTGGCGATGTTGGCGGCCAGGTCGCCGCAACGTTCGATCTCGGTCACCACCCGCAGCGCGGCGAGCACCGCCCGCAGGTCGCCGGCCACCGGGTTCTGCAACGCCAACATCTCGGTGCAGCGCTCTTCGATGTCGGCCGTGGCCGCGTTGATGGCGGCGTCGCCGTCGACCACGCGGCGCGCGCCGTCCAGGTCGTGGTCCAACAGCACCCGGGTGGCGTCCTCGACCGCGACGCACACCTGGTTGCCCAACTCGACCACCGAGGCGTGCACGGCCTCGAGCTGTTCGGTGAAGACCACCCGGGTCCCGGCGTCGTTCACGCGACTCCTCTCTGCATCGTCGACGATCCCGTCCCCGGAGCGGACGACCCCGGCGAGTTCTGTGAGCTCGACGCTTCCGACGGGTTTGGTCGCATCATTCCGGGTGCCCACCCCACGCCCGGTCCCATGAGCTCGTCACGGCTCGCACGATACCGCACCGGATACGGGGTCATGATGGGCTGGGCACCTCCTGGGCAGCGACCACGACGGGCGTCGGGGCGGGCGCACCCACCCCGAGGGGACACCGACACGATAGGAACCCCAGGTGAACACCACAGCAAGATTCCGGCGAACTTCGGGTGAACTTCACCGGGCGGTCGGGTTGCGTCCGTCCGCCAACAACCCGAAGGCTTCGAGCACCGCGACGTCGCGTTCATAGGTGAGCAGTCGTGCGGCGCGCACCGGAGACGCCCACACCAGCACGTCGACCTCGTCGTCCCAGGTCGCCGTCGTCCCCAGCACCTGCATCGCCCAGTAGCGCACGATCTTGGACCGGCCGTGACGGTCCACGTAGCAGATCGGGGGCAGCTCGGCACCCAGCTCACAGCGCAACCCGGTCTCCTCGGCGACCTCGCGGCGCGCGCAGTCCTCGTCGGACTCGCCCGGGTCGCACTTGCCCTTGGGAAACGACCAGTCGTCGTAGCGGGGCCGGTGGATCAGCACGACCTCCAGGTGGGTCCGGTCCCGCCAGATGATGCCGCCGGCGGCACGCACCTCCACGGCTTGGGCGCTCACCGCGCGACCCCGGCGACCTGGCCGGACGCGACCACGGTCTCGTCGTCGAGTTCGTGGCGGCGGGTGCGTCCCAGCGCGTCGGCCTGGAACACCAGATGCGTGTTCACCAGCTCGGCACCCTCGGTGGGATCGACGTCGGCGATCCGGGTCCAGGAGCCGTCGCCGTGCAGGCTCCAGGCCAGCCGGGTGTCGGCGAGGGTGACCTGCAGGATCCGTTCCAACCGGTCCACACCGTCCGGGTCGCGCACCGGCGCGATGATCTCGATGCGCCGGTCCAGGTTGCGCGGCATCAGGTCCGCGGACGCGATGAACACCGCGGGCACCTCGGGACCGGCGCCGTTGGCGAACCGGAAGATCCGCGAATGCTCCAGATACCGGCCGATGATCGAGCGCACCCGGATTCCCTCGGACAACCCCGGAATGCCCGGCCGCAGACAACAGATCCCCCGGATCACCAGGTCGATGTCGACCCCCGCCTGGGACGCCGCGTAGAGCCGTTCGATCATCGCCGCATCGACCAGATTGTTCATCTTCATCACGATCCCCGCCGGCCGCCCGGCGCGGGCCGCCGTGATCTCGTTGTCGATCAGGGCCTCGAGGCCCTGGCGCAGCGTGTGGGGCGCGACCAGCAGGCGGTCGTAGGCGACCTTGCGTGAATATCCGGTCAGAAAGTTGAACAACTGGGTGATGTCGCGGCCCAGGCCGGCATCGCAGGTGAACAGCCCGACGTCCTCATAGGTCTTGGCGGTGGAGGCGTTGTAGTTGCCGGTGCCGATGTGCAGATACCGGCGGAGCTGCCCGCCCTCGTCGCGGACCACCAGCGTGGTCTTGCAGTGGGTCTTGAGCCCGACCAGTCCGTAGGTGACGTGCACGCCGGCCTGTTCCAGCGCGCGGGCCCACTCGATGTTGGCGGCCTCGTCGAAACGGGCCTTGAGCTCCACCAGGGCCGCGACCTGCTTGCCCTGCTCGGCGGCCCGGATCAGCGACTGCACGATGTCGCTGCCCCCCGAGGTGCGGTACAGCGTGATCTTTATGGCCAGCACCTTGGGGTCGCGGGCGGCCTGACGCACGAACTCCTCCACCGAGGTCACGAACGACTCGTAGGGATGGTGGACCAGCAGGTCACCGGCGCGGATCGTGGCGAACACGTCGGAGTGGTCGTCGTCGGCCGGGGTGAGCCGTCCGGGAGTCACCGGCGCCCAGGGCCGGTTCTTCAGGTCCGGACGGTCCAGGTCATACAGCGCCCAGAGTCCGCCCAGGTCGAGCGGACCGGAGAAGTCGTAGACGTCGTCGTCGGTCAGGTCCAGCTCGCGCACCAGCAGCTCGCGCACCTCCGTGGAGGCCCGGGCGTCGATCTCCAGACGGACCGCCCGACCGAAGCGGCGGCGGCGCAGCTCCAGTTCCACGGCCACCAGCAGGTCGTCGGCCTCTTCCTCTTCGAGTTCCAGGTCGGCGTTGCGGGTCACCCGGAACGGCACGTGTTCGAGGATCTCCATGCCGCCGAAGAGCTGGTCGAGGTGTTCGGAGATCACCGTCTCCAGAGGCAGGAACCGGCGGCCGTCGGGCAGCACCACGAACCGGGGCAGCGTGGCGGGCACCTTGACCCGGGCGAAGCGCCGTTCGCCGGTGTGGGGGTCACCCACGACCACCGCGAGGTTCAACGACAACGACGAGATGTAGGGAAACGGGTGGCCCGGGTCGACCGACAGGGGCGTGAGCACCGGAAAGATCCGGTCCTCGAACTCGGTGACCAGCACCTTGCGGTCGTCGTCGTCCAGGGAGTCCCAGTCCGACAGCACCACGCCCGCCTCGGCGAGTTCGGGCACCAGCCCGGTCAGGAAGATCTCCTCGGCGCGGCGGGTCTGGGCCCGGACCCGCTCGGCGATCGCGGCGAGCTGCTGGGCCGGGGTCAGCCCGTCGGGGGCGGGCTGACCGAACCCGGCCGCGACCTGATCTTTGAGTCCGGCCACCCGCACCTGGAAGAACTCATCCAGGTTGTCGGCCTGGATCGCACAGAACTTGGCCTTCTCCAGCACCGGGACGTCACCGAGGGTGCCGGCGTCCAGGACCCGTTCGTTGAAGTCCAGCCAGGACAGCTCCCGGTTGAGGTACCGCTCGGGACCGTCCGGCACCGCGCCGTCCGCTGCCGGATCCGTGGACGGGGCATGCGCCATTCCGGGGAGCCTAGAAGACCCCGACCCGCTTCGGACAGGGCGGCTGTGGCCGGACGAATCGGTTGGGGCTATTCGGTGGTGAAGCCCAGATCCCACTCGAGGAGGATGTTCTCGCGCTCGGCGTCGCGCACACAGCGCTCGCGGTTGCGCCGGAACTGGGGGTCGTGCGGCGGCACGAGCTGCAGGCGGGCCATCACCCGGGCTCGGAAGTCCTCGATGAAGGCCCGGTCACCGAAGTCGGACTGCACCTCCCAGTGGGGCGCCACCGGCCCCAGGTACACGATGCGGGCATGACCGCGGGGTGGTTCCGTGTGCTCTGGGGCGTTGTCGGACATGGGGCGCGAGTCTAGGAGACGACGCGGCGGACCACGGCAACGACCCGCGGCGCGTCCCACGCGTCGTGGGTCACGACGGCGGTCGAGCGTCCGGGTCGGTCAGGACTTGTCGGCGTCGGAGGAGCTGCCGTTGCCCGACGTCTGCGCCGAGGCATTGGAGTTCTGAGGCTTGTCCTCGGCGGCGTCGGAATCGTCGCCGGAGAGTCCCTTCTTGAACTCGCGCTGGGCCGACCCGACCGAACGGGCCAACTGCGGCAGCTTCGCCCCGCCGAACAGGATCAGCAGAATCGCCAGAATGACGAGCAGTTCCGGACCCTGGAGAAAAGCAAGCAGGTGAGAGCTGGGCACGACCGCAAGCGTACACCCTGGCGGGTTGCTCGGCCACCCCCGAAGTGGTGTGCCACGATGCGGCCATGGCAACCGGCGCCGTGACGGGCATGCTCGAATGCGTCGTGAACGTCTCGGAAGGTCGGGACGCCGACGTGCTGGCCGAGCTGGCCGAGGTCTGCGGTGAGGACCTGTTGGACCTGCACCGCGACCCGGACCATCACCGGTCGGTGTTCACCCTGGTGGGCGCCGCGGCGCCCCGGCGCCTGACCCGCCGGGCGGTGGCGTTGCTGGACCTGGGCGACCACGCCGGGGTGCATCCCCGCTTCGGAGTGGTCGACGTGGTGCCCTTCGTGCCCCTGGGCGCCGCGCGCATGGTCGACGCGGTCGCGGCCCGTGACGCGTTCAGCCACTGGGCCGCCGACGAGTTGGGCCTGCCCTGTTTCCGGTACGGCGACGCCCGATCGCTGCCCGAGCTGCGCCGGGGCGCGTTCGACCAGATCGCCCCCGACACCGGCCCCGGTGCCCCCCACCCCACCGCGGGCGCGTGCATGGTGGGCGCACGCAAGGAGCTGATCGCCTACAACGTGTGGGTCGCCGCACCCGATCTGGCGGCGGTGCGTCGCGTGGCCGCCGCGGTGCGAACCCCCGAGGTGCGCACGCTGGGTCTGGCGGTGGGTGCCCGCTTTCAGGTGTCGTGCAACCTGGTGGCTCCCGCCGTGGTCGACCCGGCCGCGGCGGTGGACGCGGTGCACGCAGCGGGCGCCGCCCACGGCGTCACCGTGACCGGGACCGAGCTGGTGGGGTTGGTGCCCCGCGCGGTGCTCGAGGCCATCGACCCACGACGGTGGGCCGAACTGGATCTGGCAGCGGACCGCACCATCGAAGCCCGCCTCGAGGTGCGCGCCGCGGGGGAAACCCCCTGGGTCAGGCGGTCCGGGCCGGACCCGACCGGCGGCTGATCGCCCGTTCCCGACGGATTCGCCGCCGTTCCCGTTCGCTCATACCGCCCCAGATCCCGAACTTCTCGCCGTGCTGGAGCGCGAACTCGAGGCACTGCTCGCGTACCACGCAGCCCCGGCACACCTCCTTGGCCTCCCGCGTGGACGCGCCACGTTCGGGAAAGAAGAGATCGGGGTCGACGCCGAGGCAGTTGGCGTACTGATGCCACTCCAGGCTGTCGTCTCGTTGTTCGATTGCTGTCATCGGACCTCCCCGGTACGGGGTCGATTCCCAAAGAGATGGGCGCCGGCCGCCGCGGTGGATTGCCGTCACCCCTGTCTGCGTCGACCACGACGATGGGTCCGACAGCGAACCATCGAACCACTCCTGTGGAATTACAACGCTGTAAGCATGACGGTTTTCTCCTTGAAATGCAAGGGGAAATTCCCGAGCGACCCCGGCGACGCCCCACGGCCACCACCGGGGCAGGTCGCGACGCGAGATTCAGCCGGCGCGGTGACGCGTCAGTCGACGCCGCGATTCGAGGAAGTCGACCAGCACGTAGTCGCCCAGGTTCTGGGGCGTGGTGAAGAACGCCCGACCCCGGTTGAGCTGGGTCAGCTTCTCGATGAACGCCCCCAGCCCGTGCGAGCCGCCCAGCATGAAGGTGTTGATCGTGATGTCCGCCCGGGTGCAGCGGGCCACCTCGGTCAGGGTCGCGTCCACCGTCGCCCGCACCGGCGGGTAGTTGAACAGCACCTCACCGGACTCGGTGATGTGGGCGGTGGGTTCACCGTCGGTGATCATGATGATCTGCTTGGTGCCCCGCTCACGGGCCAGCAGCCGCCGGGCGAGCGCGAAGCCGTGCTGCATGTTGGTGCCATAGACGTAGTCCCAGGACACCGACGGCAACTCGGCGGGTTCGATGATCCGACCCACCTCGCTGAAACCCACCAGGCCCAGGTAGTCCCGCGGGAACTGGGAGGTGATCAGCGCGTGCAGCGCCATGGCGACCTACTTGGCCGGCAGGAAGTTGTCCTGCATGGGCATCGACAACGACAGGTCCACCATAAGCACCGTCGCGGTGCGCACGTTCCTGATCGTCTCG